>JBBDTC010000151.1:0-6073 GCA_040904625.1 Gammaproteobacteria bacterium | reverse complement strand
ACGAGAATACGCGCCGATATGGACCGCTATCCCACCGCCGCAGTAGATGCGGCCTAAGTCCGACAGGCTGCTAGACCTTGCCGAGCACAATGGCGCTGTACAAGGCCGAGACCAAGACATGTGCGGCGCCCGGCACCTGGTTCGCGGCGGTGCCGCGCACCTGGCGCACGCCTTCGAGGATGTTGTTGACGCCGTGGATGTAGCCCTCGCCGAGCAGTCCGCCATGGGTGTTGACGGGCAGTCTGCCTCCGAGCGCGATGTGGCCGTCACGGATGAA
Organism: Gammaproteobacteria bacterium; assembly: GCA_040904625.1. GTDB lineage: Bacteria > Pseudomonadota > Gammaproteobacteria > JACKNG01. The sequence continues at coordinate 5,796 of JBBDTC010000151.1, read as the reverse complement.
ATCCCGCGCCTCGCCGCGGCCGCAGAAGCCATGTGCTTCGAGACCCAGGAACACGATCGGGCTGAAATTCTCGTAGATCATTGCCGCGTCGATATCCTGTGGACCCACCCCACTTGTCTGCCAGAGTTCGGCGGAGAGTTGGCGCGTGCCGGCCAACTCCGCGAGATCCTCGCGGTAGTAGTCGTACATGAAGTGACCCTCGGTCGGGTGGCGCTGGCTCGCCGCGAGGATGCGCACGCCGGGTTGCGCAAGGTCGCGCGCGCGGGCGGCCGTGGTGATGACGAGCGCGACGCCGCCGTCGCTTTCCTGGCAGCAGTCCAACAGCCGCAGCACGGGTTCGACGATCCAGCGCGAGCGCTGATGATCGGCGAGCGTGATCGGGCGCTGGTAGAACCACGCCCGCGGGTTGGTCGCGGCGTGTTGGCGCGCGATGACCGAGTAGCGCCCAAGGTCTTCGCTGGTCACGCCGTAGGTATGCAAGTAACGCTGGAACCACAACGCGTAGGCTTTGGCCGGCGTGTCCAGTCCATAACGGTGATAGTGGGCGGACTCGCCGGTCTGTACCGCGAGCGGTTGCCCATAGCGGCTGCCCGAGCGCTCATTGAACGCGCGATAGACGAGCACTGCATTGGCCATGCCCGTGCTCACCGCCGCGGCCGCGAGCTGCACCGTGGCACAGGCCGCCGCGCCGCCGAACGGCGCGCGCGCCGTCCAGCGCAGGGACGGAATACCCAGGCAGCGCATCAGCTCGAGCTCGTCATTGCTGTCCCAGGAGAAGGTCACCATACCGTCGATGGCTTCAACGCCGAGGCCGGCGTCGGTGAGCGCCGCGAGGCTCGCTTCGGCCGCGAGCGTCAGCTCGCTGCGCCCGGAGTTCTTCGAGAACTCGGTCTGTCCGATGCCGACGATGGTCGCCTGCTGATCGCTTGCACGCATCGTTCAGCCCTCGAAGGGCCGGGCGGGCCGGAATTGTGGCAGTACGCGGCCGTCCTGCTCGGCGAAGCAGAGCTCGACCGGCATGTCGATGCGCACTTCGGCCGGCACGATGTGGGTCAGATTCGAGACCAGCCGCACGCCTTCCTCGAGCTCGATCACCGCGACCAGGCGCGGGGCAGCCTGGGGTTCGCTCGGGTGGCGCGAGATGATCCAGGTATGCACGGTGCCGCGGCCACACGCGGCATGCGGCGCCCAGCGCAGGCTATGGCAAGCCGCACACATCGGCACGGGCGGATGACGCAGTCTGCCGCAGGCACTGCATTTCTGCAGCAGAAGTCGGCCGGCCCTGGTGCCAGCCCAGAAGTAATCGTCATCATCCAATCCGGATTGCCTCCCGTCGCGGATTGTTCATGTTACTTGCACTCGCCCATGTTAGCTCCAGCGCACCTGCGTCCCGTATAATCCGCCACCCGTAACGCGGCGGCGCTGGGATTCTTGCCCGCCGTCCCCCTCGGCAGATGCTCCTCGCACTATGGTTTCAGACTGCGCCACGCTGATCATTCCGGTCGAGAACCAGGTACGCGAGCTCGATGCAAAGCTTCTCATGGCCTGCATTGCTGCCGAGCGCGGCTTCCCCGTGGTGCTGGGTCGGAGCACCGCGACGCCGCGATCAACGCGCTCGACCCGATGCAGCGCAAGACCCTGCTCGACGCCTGGTAAGTGCTAAGGGGCCGCCGCAGTGTCTTTTTTCAAAGCTCGCCGGCACGCAGCGCCCGTGTGAGGTAATCGGCCTGACGCAGCGCGAGCGCAACGACGGTCAGCGTTGGCGGGGCAGCGCCGGAACTCACGAACTGGCTGCCATCGGCGATGAAAAGGTTCGGCACCTCGTGGGCGCGGCCATAGGCATCGACGACACCTGTGGCCGGATCGGCACTCTGCCGGCACGTACCCAGATGATGGATGGCAACATCCGACAGCCGCGTAAAGACTTCTTCCGCGCCAAGCGCACGGAACATTTCCGCGCCCTGTTCGAGCGCGTGCGTGGTCAGCGCGCAGTCGTTGGCATGCCAGTGCTTGTGGATCAAGGGCACTGGATTGCCGTGGCGATCCAGCATCGTCTGGTCGAGTTCGATGCGATTGTCCGCGACTGGCATGTCCTCGCCGAGGAAAGCCGCTGAAGCCATATTCGGGTAGGCCTCCATCACGCGCGCGTATTCCGGCCCCCAGCCATCTTCGCTCACCTCGTTGAAGTAGGTTGGCAGATGGATGCCGCGCGAGACGAACAGGTAGCCGCCGGCGAAACCGCGTGTCGGATCGTGTGCCATGGCGTCGGCCACGAGACCGGTGTACGTGGTGCCGCGATAATTGTCGACGCGTCCCGGCATCAGGCCGATGACGCGCCCGAGCAGGTCGGTCATGTAGTGGCGCCCGACCTGGCCGGAACCGTTGGCAAGCCCATGCGGGAAGCGCCCCGAGGCCGACAGCAGTAGCAGCCGCGGCGTCTCGATACCGTTCGCCGCGACGCAGACGACGCGTGCCCGCTGGCGCTGCCGCTGGCCGTTCGCGTCGACATAGACCACGCCGCTCGCACGCCCGGCCCCATCGTGCTCGATCGCAACCGCCATGGCCTCCTCGCGGAGTTCACAATGACCACTCGCGAGCGCATGCGGTATCTCGGCATGGAGCGCCGACCATTTCGCTCCGATCACGCAGCCGCTCGCACAGAATCCAAACTGCCGACAGGCTGGCCGGCCATCGTGGGGGACGGCATTGATCGCGAGGTGTCCGTTCGAAACTGCGCGGTAGCCACGCCGCTCGGCGCCGATCTGGAGCAGCTTGGCGTTATTGTGCTCAGGTAGAAATGGATTGCCGTGCAGACCGGTGACGCCCAGGCGCTGCTCGGCCTGTGTGTACCAGGGATCGAGTTCGGCGAGACTCAGCGGCCAGTCAGCAAGACTGGTACCAGGCACCGCGCCGTAGCTCGTACGCGCAGCAAACTCGTGCGCCTGCAAGCGCAGCGCCACTCCGCCCCAGACAACCGTCGTCCCACCTACGGTTCGGCCATGGAAGACCGGCAGGCTCGCATTCAGATCGCCCACCACACGGCGCGGCTCAGCCCATTTGACTCGGCCGTACATGGTTGGGAGATCCTGTTCGATGGCGACGCGGCCGCCGGCCTCGAGACAAACGACATCGATCCCGGCGCGGCCGAGCTCGGCGGCCAGCGTCGCGCCGCCGGCCCCGGAACCGATGACGACCACAACCGCGTCGTCGTGAGCGAAACGCGTGTTCATCGCTCGCTCTCCTCGAGCCAGGCGAGGTCGAGTATGGGGCGATCGACGTAACCCCCGAATCCGAGCGAAGGCCCCGGGTAGCCGAAATGCGGCCACACTACCGGGTTGCGGTAAAGCGCGCCGGCCGCGGTCCGCAATGCGTTGAAGAACGGTGTACCGACTTCCATGCCGAGGGCCGCGGTCGAAGCCGCGCTGTCGAGGGCGGCGAAATCGGCGGGCAGACGGCGGAGTCCGGAAGTAATCAGCTCGCGAAAGGCTGCATCCTGCTCCGCGCGAGTTTCGATGGCGCGCACGATCTCCAAATAAGGTTCAGCACCGAGCGTCGCGTGGGGGACGAGCGTGCGGACCGCCTGCAGCAGGGCCTGCGCGGTCGGCCCTTCGGCCACGCTGGGATCGGGCATCGCCAGCGCGAAAGGGATGCGTGCGGCGCAGGCACCGGCGACGAATCCGGCCTGGACGATGCGGCGGCGGGCAAGCGAAAAAGGCACATCACTCAGCAGCATGGGCTAGCAGCGCGTTTATCGATGGTGCCACTATCGCCGTACAAGACAGCGCATGCGTTGATGCAGATCAAACTCGCTCCAAGCGCGTGAATCGGCACTGCGCGACGGGCAGAAGCCGGGTTTGAGCGAACATTTTCTCGAGCGCGCCCATGCCGTGTTCGTAGCAGCCTGGCGTGCTCGAATCAGCAAGAACCACGGAAGAGTCATCATCTCGATCGCTGCAGCGAATTCAGACTGGGGTCTGCTCTTGGGATGGCGAATCTTGCTGCGTGATCGCAAGATCAGAACCCATGACTGGGTGAAAATTCGGTGAAAGTTTCTGTGTGTAGATCATCCGTAGGGTGCTTGTGCATGATTCCCTACACTGCCATACACTAACTGTTGCCGAATTTCCTGGCCGCCACGGAATTACGGTTAAGATCACCGAGTAAGACGCGGCAAGACAGAATGGACGACAGTTCGGCTATCGTCCAATTCGCCTGTCCGATCAGCCCGCCGGGCAGAAGAAGTTCAGCTTGTTGCCATCCAGGTCGCGGAAGTAACCGATATAGAACATGTCGCCGCGCACGCCCGGAGCGCCTTCATCGGTCGCACCCAGTTCGAGCGCCTTCGCATACAGACGGTCGACAGCAGCCGGGTTCTCAGCGGCCAGTGCGATCATGGTGCCGTTGCCGGCGCTCGCCGGCTTTTCGTCCGAGGGAATGCAAATCGCGAACATGGGTTGTCCTTCGCCAGCCGAGTAGGCGATCAGCCGGCCCATGTCCATGGCACGCGTGGCACCGACTTCAGCGAGCAGGGCGTCATAGAATGCAGCGGCGCGTGCGAGGTCGTTTGTTCCTACTGTTGTATACGCGATCATTTTTTCTCTCCTGTTGGGTCATTTGAATCGACGGGTTGGGAAACCATCAGATGTGGTCCCATGATTGTCCTTGGGCATGCTCGGCGGTTTTGCAGAACTCCCTCGATCATCGCCGGGTAAATTACCACGCGGGCATCACCAGCGACATTACCACGCGGGTAGTCCTCCGGTGTGGACGCCAATCCACGCCCGCATCGGCACCAGGCGGGCCTCATGCGCTCGCGAGCGCCGTCGCCGCGCTCCACAGCAGGCGCAGCGCTAGTAGCGTCAGTACCGCCCTGAATACACCCTTGAAGGTTCGCTCGGGCAGCTCGAGCAGCACTGCGCGCCCGGTCAACGTGCCGAGGAAACCGGCCGCTATCATCATCGCCAACAGCGCCAGCCACGGGCCGAAGGCGAAGCCCAGGGCGATGAAAACCGCGACTTTGAAGCCGTGCTGGATGGTCATGCACGCGCCGTGCGTCGCGACCGTCGCTTCCTTGCCGAAGCGGTCCGGATTGACGAACGCGGCCACGAACGGCCCGGTGCCGCCGACGAACATGGTGAGGAATGTGGTGGCAACGCCGACCAGCGCGAAGCCGCGGTCGGCGATGCGGAGCTTGCGGAATTGCGGCCCCCACGCCGAGAACAGGATGAACAGACCGAGGATCAGCTCGAGCACCCCCGGCCGCAGCGCGACCATCACGCTCCCGCCGAACGCGGCACCCACTACCGCGCCGAGCGCGAACCACCCGACCACCTTGCGGTCGACGGCGTCGCGCATGATGAAAGCCCGTCCGGCGTTGGAGCCGAGCTGAATCACGCCATGGGTCGGTATCACGGCCGACGGCGGCATCACCGTAGCCATCACCGCGAGCATGATCACGCCGCCGCCGAGGCCGGCCGAGGCGGTCAGCATCGAACTCACGAAACTAAGCGCTGTCAGCGCGGCGGCGAGCCAGGGCGAGAAGTCGGCCGGCAGCAGATTCACGTTCAGAAGCCCGGGTCGCCCTTGCACGCGACCAGGTGCACCAGCGCCATTACCTGCCCGTCCGGATCCTCGGTGACGGTCTCCTCGTAGTGCACCACGCGCAGCGCGGCAAAATCGTGCAGCAGCTGCTGCGGCGCGACGCGAAAGCGCGTGCTGGTCGGCCCGCCCACTACACGCGTGGTGCGCAGGTGGTGCTCGTAGAGCAGCCAGCCGTCGGGCGCCAGCGCGGCGACG
>JBBDTC010000150.1:0-6078 GCA_040904625.1 Gammaproteobacteria bacterium | reverse complement strand
GCGTGGTTCGCCCAGCAACCAGTCCAGCAGTACGGCGGCCAGTGCCAACAGTGCCGTAGTCATCATTGACGCGCTGCCCATCGCTGCACGCTGGCGTGCAATTGCCGCACACCGTCGGTGAGCGCCGCCGGCCCCGGCTGGAGGATGTCGCAGGATTTTATTTCATGGAGGCAGCCGTTACGCACGGCCGGGATCGCGCCCCAGCCCGTCCGTTCACACACCTGTTGAGGGTTGAAGCGCTTGCCGCACCAGGAACCGATGATGACGTCCGGCGCGCGGCGGATGACTTCCTCGGGGTCGGCAATGATGCGCCCTTTCGCCGCGGGGGATGCGGCGAGATCTTCAAAGCAGTCGTCGCCACCGGCGATCGTGATCAGCTCGGACACCCAACCGATCCCGGAGATCAGTGGCTCGTTCCATTCCTCGAAGTAGACGCGCGGGCGGCGTGGGAGGCTCGCGGCCGACTGCTCGATCGCCGCGAGCTCCGCGCGCAGCTCGGCGATCAGGCGTTGCGTCTTTTCCATGGCGCCGACCATCGCGCCGAGCATGTGAATCATGTCGAGGATGCCCGCCACCGTGCGCTGGTTGAAGACATGCACCTGTACGCCGGCGCGAATGAGCTGCGCGGCCATGTCGGCCTGCAGATCGGAGAAGCCGAGCACCAGGTCCGGTTCGAACGCGAGGATCTTGTCGATCTTGGCGCTGGTGAAGGCGGACACCCTGGGTTTCTCCTTGCGCGCCTGGGGTGGGCGCACGGTGAAACCGGAAATGCCGACGATGCGCGCCTGCTCGCCGAGGATATACAGTGTTTCGGTGGTCTCTTCCGTGAGACAGATGATGCGCTGTGGTCCCTGGCTCACGATAGTGTCGCCGGGTTGCCCCAGGTGTCGTGAAAGACGAACTCCTGCCACGGGCGTCCCCGGGTCCAGCCCTCCAGCTCCAGCATCGGCGCGGGGTAAAACGCCTCCACGTGCCCGAGGCAGAGGATGGCGACGGGCTTGGCGCCTGCGGGCAGGGCGAGCAGGCGGACGAGGGCGGCGGGATCGAACATCGAGACCCAGCCGAGCCCCAGATTCTCGGCGCGGGCGGCCAGCCACAGATTCTGGATCGCGCAGGCGACCGAGGCGAGGTCCATCTCCGGTAGCGAGCGCCGGCCGAATACCGTGCCGTCGTCGGGGGCAAGCACCGCGACCAGCAATTCCGCGCACTCGCGGATGCCTTCCACCTTGAGGCGCAGAAACTCCGCCGCGCGATCACCCAACGCGATGGCGGTGGCATCGCGCTCCTCCGAGACCAGGGACGCGATCCGCTTGCGCAACACCACGTCTGTTACACGAATGAAGCGCCACGGTTGCATGAGTCCGACGCTCGGCGCCAGGTGCGCGGCCGCAAGCAGGCGTGCAAGTACCATCGGGTCCACGGGATCGGGCAGAAAATGGCGCATGTCGCGTCGTTCGCGCATCGCGCGATACACAGCGGTTTTTTCCTGTTCGGTAAATTCGGTCATGGTAAAAACAGTCGTGCGGCTGCCGCAGGATTGGAGGGAAAGTACCCATGCAGATAGAAAGCGGTGAGCCGGCCTTGACGATAAATCGGTTCTCCCGTGCCATGGTGTCGGGCTGCCTGTGAATACGCGATCGGCGTGAGCGGAGTCTCCATCCGTGAGTAATGGAACGTGTGCCCGCGCAGCGTGCCTTCAGGCAGCTCGATGCCGTGCAGACCAAGGTTGGCGAGCTTGTCCTGCATCGTAGCGTTGCCCGGCACCAATCCAAGCATCTCGGCCCGCCTGCCGTGCACGTCGGTTAATGACTCCAGGCAATACAGCATGCCGCCGCATTCGGCGACTATGGGCTTGCCCGTCTTGTGGTGCGCGCGGATAGCTTCGTGCATGGCATGATTGCTCTCCAGCGCCAGCAGATGCAGCTCGGGATAGCCGCCCGGCAAGTAGAGTGCGTCGGCGGGCGGCAATGCGCCGTCATCGAGGGGCGAGAAGAACGCGAGTTCGGCGCCAAGCGCCTGCAGCAGTTCGAGATTGGCGCGGTACAGAAAGGCAAATGCCTTATCCCGCGCCACGGCGATGCGCACACCCACCAAGAGCGATTCGACCGGAGACTGCGCCGGGGCGGCGAACGCGAGCGATGGCGGCAATGCCATGCCCACGTCGTTCAGCGCGGTCGCGGCTCGCGCAATACGCGCGTCGAGATCGCCGACCTCGGCGGCCTGCACCAGGCCGAGGTGACGCTCGGGCAGCGCGATCTCCGCATCGCGCGCCAGCCAGCCGAGCGCGGGGAGTTCCGGCGGCAGGCTCTCGGCGAGCATCTGGTAATGGCGCTCGCCCGCGACGCGGTTGGCGAACACGCCGACGAAGGGCAGGCCCGGGCGATAGGTCGCCAGGCCATGGGCCAGGGCACCGAAGGTCTGGGCCATGGCGCTGCCGTCGATCACCGCCAGCACCGGGATGCCGAACAACATGGCGAGATCGGCGCTCGAGGGATTGCCGTCGAACAGTCCCATCACGCCTTCGATGAGGATCAAGTCGGCTTTGCCAGCGGCTTCATATAATAGTTGGCGGCAGTGGTCTTCACTGCCCATCCACAGGTCGAGTTGATACACCGGGTTACCGGAGGCCTGCTCCAGGATCATCGGATCGAGAAAATCGGGTCCGGTCTTGAACACGCGCACGCGTAGTCCGTGGCCACGGTAACGGCGTGCGAGCGCTGCGGTGACTGTGGTCTTGCCCTGGCCGGAGGCGGGTGCAGCAACAAACAGAGCGGGACACGCGCTCACAGATCGACACCCTTCTGTGCTCGCACGCCGGCACGGAAGGCGTGTTTGAGATCGCGCAGATCGGTCACGGTATCGGCGGCCTCACGGAGCGCCTCGGGCGCAGCGCGCCCGGTGATCACCACGTGCTGCATGGGAGGCCGTGCCGCCAGATCGTCGAGCACGGGAGCGATGTCCAGCCAACCGTATTTAAGCGGATAGGTAAGCTCATCGAGCACCACCAGTCCCAGGGACGGATCGCGCAACATTTCTCGCGCCACAGCCCAGCCGCGTTGCGCTGTCTCGGTATCGCGCGCCAGGTTCCGCGTCTCCCAGGTGAAGCCTTCGCCGAGCACGTGCCAGACGACACCGGACTGGCTGCGAAAGAACCCTTCTTCGCCCGTGTCACTCCGTCCTTTGATGAACTGCGCTACGCCGACTTTCATACCGTGCCCCAGCGCACGCGCCACCATGCCGAAGGCCGAGCTGGATTTGCCCTTGCCCTTGCCAGTAAGTACCAGCAGCAGGCCCTGATCGAGATCGGCGCGTTCGATGGCCGCATCGACCACGGTCTTCTTGCGCTGCATGCGTGCTTGGTGGCGTTGTTCTCGATCGGTCGCATTCGTCGTCATCGCGCCGCGGTCGCCTTGTGCGTCATGTGAACGCCACGGGCCAGTCCGAACAGCGCATGCACCACGGTGGCGATGCCGACGTAGAACGCCAGCGATTGCAGATACATTGGGAAATACGTCACCAGGCGCCCACCGAACTCGGCGAGGGCCGGCTCGGAAAAGCGGCCGGAGAAGAAATAGAAACCACCGCTGGAGAACAGCTCGCAGACCGCGGCACCGGCCAGCGCGGCGAAGCCCAACGGCAGCAGGGTGCGCCATTCAAACCGATACTGCCACGCATACCAGCGACCGGCGACCCAGAGGGCACTGTAGGCCGGCAGCAGAAAAACGTAGGCAGGGGTGAGGCAAAAGGCCTGGCCGCCGCGCACGATCTCCGCGAGGTTAGCGCCACTGAGCAGGTAAGACGCGAAATCCAACCCCCACACAAAGGCGAGCATGACCGGCAAGACCCACACTGGCCGCAGGTACACGCCGACGAGAAAGAACGCCGCCCAGGAGGCACCGGGCAGATTGTGCAGGGTGGCGAAGTGCTGGCCGCGGGTGGCGATGAGCAGCAGTGCCAGCACGACTCCGATCAGGATTTGATTGCGGTTCGATAATGTCAACATTAGCGGCCTCCTTGGGTTGTGTCGTTTGTTATCGGGGTTGATAGCGCAGGGTCAGGTACAGGCTGCGACCCGGCTGGTTGAAAAACGCGGCGGTCTCATAGTCCTTGTCGAGGAGGTTCTCGACCCGCGCCTGTATGCGCCAGTCCTTGGCCAAGGCGACCTCGCCTCGCAGGTCGAGCGTGGCATAGCCGCTTAAGCTGCGGGCGTTGGCGAGATCGTCATAGCGTTTGCCCGCGGCGAGCAGGGTTGCGCCCAGACGGTAACGCCCGAAATCACGATCGGCATCGAGGCGCAGGGATTGCCGGGCTCTGCGCGGCAGCACGTTGCCGTCATTCGGACCTTTGCCGCGGTTTTCCGGTTCGAGCAGGGTGAGGTTCGTGTTCAGTTCCCAGTTTCCAAGCCGGGTACCGAGTACCGCCTCGAGGCCCAGGATGCGTGCCTGGTCGATGTTGGCGGGTGCGAAGATGCTGGCATCGAAGGCAATCAGATCATCGATGCGGGTCTCGTAGGCGTTGAGTGACCAGTGTCCCCAGGTAGTTTTGCCGTCAAGGCCAAGCTCGAAGCTGTGTGACTCTTCGGGCCGCAGGTTGCGATTGCCGAACCCCGGGAAGTACAGTTCGTTGAACGTCGGCGCCTTGAAGGCAGTGCCGTAGGACGCGGTCAGCCGCAGGCCCTCGCTCAGCACGTAACCCCAAGCCGCGCCGCCGGTGTTCCGGGTGCCGAACTGTTCGTTGTCGTCGCGACGCAGGGACAGCTGCACATCGTGGGCACCGAAGCGTCCTTGATACTGCGTGAACAGTCCGATGTTGTCTCGCGAGCTCACTGTATAGGCGGTGGTGCCGTCGACCTGGTCGTCCTGATAGTCGGCACCCGCCGTGAGTAGATGATCGGCGGCAATGACAATATCGTGCTGGAATGTGACGGTATCGCGCTCGGTGTTGAAACGGCTCTTGAAGGCGCCGTCCTTGAAGTTATCGGACTCATCTTGGCTGCGGCCACCTATCAATGCGACATGCCACATGTCCGCTGGTGAGAAGCGCAGCGTCCCGCTGATGACCTGTTGGACCGATTCGGATTCGTTGACGAAGCTGCCATCGAATTCGTTCTTGCCTTCGGCGCGCAAGGCGTGGACGTCCATCTCGATACTGTTGATGAAGCGATAGCCCGCACGCAGGGATCCCGACAGATTGCGGTAGCCGTCCTTGTCTGGCTCGGTGGTGAAGCAGCCGGCGCCGCCCGGCGAGGATTTGCCGTCGCAGGCATTGAAACCCTCGGTGTCGATACCGCTCGCGCTCAGGTTGAACCAGCCACGTTCGCTACCACCGGAAAGCCCGGCCGACGCATTGTAGGTGTGGTAGCTGCCCCCACCGATACTGAAAAAGGGCTTGAGTGCGCCGCCGCCTCTGCGGGTGAATATCTGGATTACCCCACCGATGGCCTCGGAGCCATACAGGCTGGAGCGTGGCCCGCGCACGATCTCGATGCGCTCGATCTGCTCAATAGGAATATCCTGGAACGCCGTGGTGCCCAGCGTCGCGGAACCGACTTTGATGCCATCGATCAAGACCAGCACGTGGTCGGATTCAGTGCCCCGTAAAAACACCGAGGTGGCCTTGCCGAGGCCACCGTTATTAACGATGGTGACGCCAGGGACACCACGCAGCAGATCCTGTACGGACTGTGCCTGCTGGCGTTCGATATCTTTTCGTGTAACGACGGTTACCGAGGACAGCGTCTCGTCCGCCATCTGGGCGGTGCGGGTCGCAGTGACGACGATGGGGTCGAGTTCGGTGGCAAAAGCAGCGTGGTAAGCCAACAGCAGCACTGCCGCCGCAGGCAGACAGCGTTTCTTCATTCCTATTTCCCCAGGCGCACTCACCCGCGCGCCAACTGGTGTGGCACAAAGGCACTGCGGAGGAAAAACAATCAGACTGACACAGGGGAGAAGAACGACCTATCAGCCGCAGCATCGCCCTCCGCAATGCCAACCAACGGCTTCAGGCCGGTCTCCGGGCTCGCGAGGGGTCTTGAAAGACCTGGGCGGATCGCCTTCCCACGTCGAAACGCAGTGGCTC
>JBBDTC010000149.1:0-6097 GCA_040904625.1 Gammaproteobacteria bacterium | reverse complement strand
GAAGGTGCGGATTGTCGGATTGAAGCGGATCGCGGATAGGGTCGCCATGTAGAGGGCGCGCCGAACCTCGGCGCGACCACCCCAGATGCCGCGATGCCCGCGTCGCTGTCCCGAATCGTGATTCATCGGTGCCACCCCGACTAGCGCGCTGATCTGTCGCGCGGAGACGCGCCCAAGTTCGCCCAACTCGGCGATTAAGGTAGCGGCGGTGGTTGGACCGATGCCGCACATCGACTGCAACAGGGAATTGAGTTCGTCGTGGTGCTGTCCGAGATGTTCCTTCAACTCACCGTCGACATCGCGCAGTTGCTGCTGGATAAAGGCAATCATGGCCTTGACGCTGGCGCGCGCCGCACTATGGCTGGTGGTAAGTCGATGGCGTTCGGCGACCAGCATGGCGACGAGCTGGCGGCGGCGCAGCACCAGCGCTTGCAGGCATTGCATCTGCGGATCAGCCAGCGGCTTGATGACCAGGTCTGGCCGTTGCGCAAGGGTCGTGGCGAACTGCGCCAAAGCACGTGCATCGAGTGCATCGGTTTTGGCGAGTAGGCCCATGGCACGCGCGAAGTCGCGTGCTTGACGCGGGTTGACGATGAGCACGGCGAGGCCGGCCAATTGCAATGCGCTGGCCACGTCGAACTCGTATCCGCCGGTCGCCTCGAGGACGACCAACGCGGCGTGCTGTTCGCACAATCGCCGGGCCAGCTCAGCATGCGCCTCGGCCGTATTGGCGACCGATTCCAGATGCCCGGCAGGCCCCCAGGCAATATCCAACGTCGCCTTCGAAACATCGATCCCAACATACAAACCGCTTGGTGTAGTCATGTTCTTCACCACCCCACCTTGTAATTCGGACTTTGAAGTCCCATCAACCGTTCGGGTTCTGGAAGAACGTGTCACCCTGGCGCCCACGCTACAGGACGAGCTCACATGGCTCCTAGGCTCGACGGGCTGCCAGGGCTACACGAAACCATCAGGACTAAGATACAAGGCTCGGGCGCCGCCTCCCTGCGGCGCACGGTCGCGGCACACGTACCCCCTTGCTCAGGAAACTTGATCGACATTTACGAGCATGTATTTAGCGCTGGCGCACAGGCGGGCGCCCGACGATGCATCGTAGCCTGCTCGAAGGCATAAGCCAGCGCCAGGAGATCCGCTTCGCGATAGGGCAGTCCGACCATCTCCATACCCACCGGCAACCCGGCTTCGGTAAACCCGGCCGGTACACTTACTGCCGGCATCCAGCTCTGCGCGGCAATCAGGGTATTGGCCGGAAAGGTGAAGGTCGTCCAGCGACCCGCGTCGAGTTCGCTGCGCGACGGTGCCGGAATGCGCGTCGTCGGGAAAATCAGCGCCGAAGCGCCAGCCTGGGCCATGGCGTTGATGAGCAGGCGCTGGAAAGTCTCGCGCGTCGTGTAGCGTTGCCAATAGTCGGGCTCGGCCTCGGGCTCGTCAGGACCGTCGACCACCATCTCGAACAGTTCGAGGGCACGGTGGTAGAGCCCGGCGGCATGGATGTCGCGGACGCGCTGCCACGGCACCGGCCGCTTAGCCAGAAAAGCATCGATGTCATGCCGTGAATGGGTCAAATAGAGCGATGTCAGCTCGATGTAGTGATCGAGATCGGGGATGCGCACATCAACCACGTTGGCACCGGCAGCACGCATGGCAGTGAGCGCCGCGCTCATCGCCTCGTTCACCGGCGCGGCTTCCGGATCCGCGGCGTCACCGAACGCCTGGCGCAGTACGCCGAGGGTACGCCCGGCCAATGCGCCGCGATCGAGCGCCGCGACATAGTGCGCGCCACCGGCGATGACGGCGGTGGCCGTCCAGGGATCTGCCGGGTCATACCCGACCAGCACCTGGAGTAGACGGGCAGTATCCTCGACCGTGCGGCACATCGGGCCGGCTGAATCCTGGAAGGCGACCAGCGGCGAAATGCCGTGACGGCTGATCAGGCCCGGAGTCACCTTGAGACCGACGAGGCTGTTGAACGAGGCAGGTAATCGAATCGATCCACCGGTGTCTTCACCGACGCCGATCACGGCGAGGTTGGCGGCAACCGCGGCGCCGGTGCCGCTGCTGGACCCGCCAGGGTCACGATCGAGATGGAACGGATTGCGCGTGGTGCCGGATTTTGATGAATAGGCAAACCACGCCGTGGCGAAATCCGGCATCGTGGTCTTGGCGAGTACGATCGCGCCGGCCGCGCGCAGGCGCCGGATGACCGTCGCATCATGGTCGGGCACATAGCCGTCCATGGCGATGGAGCCGAAGGCGGTGGCGATGCCGGCGGTCTCGATTTGGTCCTTGACCACCACCGGAATGCCATGCAGGGGACCGTGAAATTCACCCGTGCGTGCGAAATCGGCATCGAGCCGGGCAGCGTGATCGCAAGCTTCGGAATTGACCGTAACAATGGCGTTCAAACCTGGCCCGCTGCGGTCGTAGGCTTCGATGCGCGCGAGGCAGTTCGTCACCAGAGCGGCTGCGTTGGTCTCGCCGTCACGCATGGCAGTGTGAATGCCGGCAATCGTCGACTCTTCGATAGGGAAACTCATGCGCACCTCCTCCGTGTGCTGGCCGTGGTTCAGCCTGGCAGGCTGTCGTACTCAGGCCGCATCTACTACGGCAGCGCGATATCAGGTTGCCGGACCGAAACGTACGATATAACGCCGCGCCAGCGGCACGCTCGCGCGCGTGAAAGGCACGCCCAGTTCGCGGGCGAGATCGGTCTCGGCGTGTGACCCGATCCAGGCCACGATGGCGAGCCGGCGCAACATCAGGAAGGTCGGGATCTCGGCCACCTCCTCGGCGCCGAGCGGCGCTACCGTGCGGTAGCCCGCAACCCAGGCGTCAATCAACTCGGCGAGGTCTTCACGGTCTTCCATGAAGCTCAGAGCCGTGGCGATGTCGTACAGGAACCAGCCATGGCCGGCATCATCGAAGTCGATGACCCGGGTATCCGTGTCCGTCTCGAGCAGATTGGCGAGACGCAAATCCGCATGAATCAGGCCGAAGCGATCGGGGCCTTTGCCGAACCGTTCGAGGCGCAAGCGGATGAGGGTGTCGAGTTCATTCAGAACCGCCCGCGCGCCGGCATCGATACCCAGGCCGTCTTGCCAGGCGCCCCAGTTACCGTGCTCACCGATGGCGTGCTCGTAGTCCCATTCGAGGCGTTCGAACCAGGCCGGACGCTGCCAGCCGCGGGCGTGCTCGTGCATGCGTGCCGCGATTGCGCCGAGGCGTCGGAACGGCGCCAACAGGGCCGACTGATCGGGCTCGTGGCCGGCGATGAAGCCGAACATCGCCACCATCCTGTCCTCCTCGAGACCGGGCGTCGCAACGACCTGGACCAGGGCGCCATCGGCCGCCGCGACGGCCTGCGGCGTTTCCACCCCGGCCTCTTCCTGCAGCGCCTTCATCCAGGCCAGCTCGCTCAATACGCCGTTCAGACTGTGATAACCGGTGCGGTGTACGCGCATGATCAGCGGCTCGGCAGCGCCGGGGGGATCGACCCGATAGGTCGCATTCTCGGAAATATTCAGCAGCGTGAGGGGCGCATCCGTCGGCAACTCCCAGCGCGGCAGGGCGCGCCGCGCGACTGCTTCGAGGTGCGCCTTGCGGGCGTCCTCGCTCATTGCTTCGAAGGCAGACGTCATCGGGCTCGTCCGGGTCATACGACGCTGATTAAAGCGCATCTCGCCGGGCATGGCGAGCCCACCGCGCCCGGCTTTGCGACCACTGCGACAGGCGTTGCGCTTCAGGTATGCTGGCGCGACTGCAGGCGAGGGACCGGTTTCATGTTGACATCGATCAAGGGGCGCGCCGTCATCGTCACGGGTGCCAGCAAAGGCATCGGCAAAGGGATCGCGCGGGTTTTCACGCGCCACGGTGCCAAGGTGATGGTGGTCTCGCGCGATATCGTCCAGGCCACCGCCTGCGCCAGCGAACTCGGCGGTGCGGCCGTCGGCTATGCCGCGGACATCTCGACCTGGGACGGCGCCCAGGCCATGGCGCGGGCGGCGGCCGATCAGTTCGGCGCTATCGACATACTCTGTGCCAACGCCGGGATTTTCCCCCAGACCCGCATCGAAGACATGGACCCTACAGAATGGGACGCCGTGATGGCGACCAATCTCCGCGGCAGCTTTGTCAGCCTGAAAGCCTGCCTGCCCTGGCTCAAACAATCGAATCAGGGCCGCGTCATCCTGACCTCATCGATCACCGGCGCCGTCACCGGCTTCCCCGGCTGGAGCCATTATGGCGCCAGCAAGGCCGGCCAGCTCGGCTTCATGCGCACCGCGGCACTCGAGCTGGCCCGCCATCGCATCACCATCAATGCAGTCCTGCCCGGCAACGTCGCGACCGAGGGCCTCGACGGTCTCGGCGCGGACTATCTGCAGACCATGGCCGCTTCGATTCCGCTCAAGGCCCTCGGCAGCGTCGAGGACATCGGCCACGCGGCGTTGTTCTTCGCATCCAGGGAAGCGGGCTATATCACCGGACAGACACTGGTCGTCGACGGCGGCCAGCTCCTACCGGAAACGCTCGAAGCGTTAGCAGACTGTCGGACTTAGGGCATCGTGACGAGGCGAGTGGGAGAGCGAGGCCAGATTGGTGCACATTGGAAGCGAATAGTGGGGCTATTTAACGACAATGCGCGCCGATATGGGCCGCTATCCCACCGCCGCAGTAGATGCGGCCTGAGTCCGACAGACTGCTCGGACACCTGAACCAGGATTTGCCCATGTCCGACGACGCCACCGGCATCACCGCTCTCCTCGCCCGCCGCGAACGCCTGCTTGGCGCCGGCTCACCGCTGTTCTACGACGAGCCGCTGCACATCGTCCGTGGTGAGGGCGTATGGCTTTACGACGCCGGCGGCCGGCGTTACCTGGACTGCTACAACAACGTGCCCCATGTCGGCCATTGCCACCCGGTGGTGGTGGAGGCGCTCTCCCGGCAAGCCGCGACATTGAACATTCATACCCGCTACCTGCATGAGACCATCCTCGATTACAGCGAACGTCTGTTGGCGACATTCGATGACAGCCTCGACAAGATTCTCTACGTCTGCACGGGTAGCGAAGCCAACGATCAGGCTCTGCGCATCGCGCGTCATGCCACCGGTGGCCAGGGCATCATCTGTACCAACCTGACCTATCACGGCAATACGACGGCAGTCGATGCGATTTCGCCACTGTTCTATGGCAAGGCCACTCCCCAGCCGGACGTGCGTACCATCCCCTACCCCGACAGCTACCGGCCTCCCGACGGCAGGAGCGGCGCAGCCCTGGCCGATTTCTACGTCGACGCGGTGGCCGCGGCCATCGACAGCTTTCAGTCGGCCGGGGTGCGCTTCGCCGGCATGATCGTGTGTTCGATCTTCGCCAACGAGGGCCTGCCCGATGTGCCGCCGGGATTTCTCAATCGCGCGGTAGAACTCGTCCACGCGGCGGGCGGACTGTTCATCGCCGACGAGGTCCAGGCCGGCTTCGGGCGTAGCGGGCGCATGTGGGGGCACCAGCTCATGGGCTTCACACCCGACATCGTCACCATGGGCAAGCCGATGGGTAATGGACATCCGATCGCAGCCCTGGTCGCCCGCGGCGATTTGATCGAGCAGTTCCGCCGCGATGTCATGTACTTCAATACCTTCGGCGGAAACCCGGTGTCATGCGCCGTAGCCGGTGCCGTGCTCGATGTCATGGAGTGCGACGGGCTCATCGAGCACGCGCGCGACATCGGCGATTATGTCCGCGCGCGCTTCCAGGGCCTGGCCGAACGGCATCCACTGATCGGTGACATTCGCGGCCATGGGCTGTGGATTGGCGTCGAGCTCGTGCGGGATCGCGCGAACAAGACGCCCGCCACGGAGGAAACCCGCCGCATCGTCAACCGGATGAAGGAGCGCGGTATCCTGATGAACCGGATCGGCGAATTCGACAATGTGCTCAAGATGCGCCCGCCATTGCCGTTCGCGCGGGAACATGCCGATCTTCTCATCGAGACCATCGACGATGTGATGGGCGAAACGGAAGGCTAGCAGCCTGTCGGACTTAGGGCATCGTGATGAGGCGAGTGGGAGAGCGAG
>JBBDTC010000148.1:0-6141 GCA_040904625.1 Gammaproteobacteria bacterium | reverse complement strand
AATGGCATTACCAGACGGTGCCGGGCGAAACCTGGGACTACAACTCCAACATGGACATCGTGCTGGCCGATTTGAAATACGGCGGCCAGACCATCAAGGCCCTGATGCACGCACCGAAGAACGGTTTCTTCTATGTCATCAATCGCGAGAATGGTGAATTGCTCTCGGCCGAGAAGTTCGCCAAGGCGACCTGGGCCTCGCATGTCGATTTGAAGACCGGCCGCCCCGTCGAGATGCCCGGCGCACGCTATGAGGACGGCGAAGAGCTGGTCTGGCCGAGCCCCTTCGGGGCGCACAGCTGGCATGCCATGTCCTACAACCCGAACACCGGGCTGGTCTACATGCCGATCATCGAAATGCCGGCGGTGTTCAGGGACACCGGCATCGATCACACCTCATGGCAGTCACCGAGCTTTTATGCCAGTACCGGGGTGGAATTCGGCACCGAGGATACGCCCGCCGACTACGGTACCGCCAGGTTCATCGCCTGGGATCCCATCAAGAACACCACCGTGTGGTCGCACGATCTGCCGCCGCAATGGAACCCCGGCACCATGACCACGGCCGGCAACCTGGTCTTCGCCGGCCGTGCCGACGGTAAATTCGTCGCCTATCACGCAGTCAGCGGTGAGATCCTGTGGAGCATAGACCTCGGCGTCGGCATCTCGGCGCCGCCGGTGACCTACAGCATCGACGGCAAGCAGTATGTCTCGCTGCTGGCCGGCTGGGGCGGCGCCGGGCTCATTGCCGGTACGCTCGCCGCGCAGCACGGCTGGAAGTACAAAGTGCACCCGCGGCGCCTGTATACTTTCGCCCTCGACGGTGACGGCAAGGTGCCGCCGTCGCCGCCGCCGGCGTTCGCGCAACCGGTCGACCCGCCGGATTTCGTGGTCGATGACGGCCTCGCCGAACACGGTCAGGCTCTCTACGCGCAGTCGTGTTTCCTGTGCCATGGCGGCGGCGCGGTGTCCGGTGGCAATGCGCCGGATCTGCGTGAATCCCCCATCGTCCTGTCGCGCGAGGCGTTGACGGAGGTGGTCGTGAACGGCGCCAAACTCGACCAGGGCATGCCACGCTTCACGCACTTCGGCGCAGCCGAACTGGAAGCGCTGACGCACTACATTCGCAAGATGGCGCGAAAAGCGGTCGCCCAGCAGCGTTGAACCCCTACGGCCGGAGACGGTGAGCAGTCGCCCCCTCCGGCGCCCAATCCACGGGCCGTCTCGCGGCGGCCTCTGACTCGAGGTAACCGATGGCCCAATATGTATTCCAGATGAACCGCGTCGGCAAGGTCGTACCGCCGAAGCGCCAGATCCTCCGCGACATCTCACTGTCCTTCTTCCCCGGTGCCAAAATCGGCGTGCTCGGCCTGAACGGATCTGGCAAGTCGACGCTGCTGCGGATCATGGCCGGCATCGACAAGGATATCGAAGGCGAGGCGATACCGCAGAAAGGCCTCAAGATAGGCTACCTGCCGCAGGAGCCCGAGCTCGACCCGGCCAAGGACGTGCGCGGCAATGTCGAAGAAGGCCTCGGCGATACCATCGCGACTCTCGCTCGGTTCAACGAAATCTCGATGAAGTTCGCCGAGCCCATGAGCGATGAGGAAATGAATGCCTTGCTCGAGGAGCAGGGTACGCTGCAGAACGCCATCGATGCCGCTGGCGGCTGGGAAGTCGAGCGCAAGCTCGAAATCGCCGCCGATGCCCTGCGCCTGCCGCCGTGGGAAGCCGATGTCGAAACGCTTTCCGGTGGCGAGCGTCGCCGGGTCGCCCTGTGCCGGCTGCTGCTGTCGCAGCCGGAAATGCTGCTGCTCGACGAACCCACCAACCATCTCGATGCGGAATCGGTCGCCTGGTTGGAGAAGTATCTCGAGAACTACGCCGGTACCGTGGTGGCGGTGACCCATGATCGGTACTTTCTCGATAATGTCGCTGGCTGGATACTCGAACTCGATCGCGGCCACGGCATTCCGTGGGAAGGCAATTACTCGTCCTGGCTGACCCAGAAGGAAGCCCGGCTCGGCCAGGAAGAACGCGAACAGAGCGCGCACCGCAAAGCGGTTGCCGCGGAGTTGCAGTGGGTGCGGCAGAACGCCAAGGGGCGCCAGGCCAAGAGCCGCGCGCGCCTGGCGCGCTTCGAGGAGCTGCAGTCGCGCGAATTTCAGGCCCGTAACGAGACCAACGAGATCTACATTCCGCCCGGGCCGCGTCTGGGCAACGTCGTCATCGATGTCCAGCACGTGAGCAAAGCCTTCGGCGACCGCCTGTTGTTCGACGATCTCAGCTTCAGCGTGCCGCCTGGCGCCATCTGCGGCGTGATCGGGCCGAACGGCGCCGGCAAGACCACCCTGTTCCGCATGCTGACCGGCCGCGAGCAGCCCGACCAGGGCGACATCCGCATCGGCGAGACCGTCGACTTTGCCTATGTCGATCAGAGCCGCGATTCGCTGAACGCCAAGAACACGGTGTGGGAGGAAATTTCCGGTGGCCACGATATTCTCACCATCGGTGAGTTCGAGTTACAGTCGCGCGCCTATTGCGGACGATTCAATTTCCGTGGCACCGAGCAACAGAAGCATGTCGGACAACTGTCAGGCGGCGAACGCAATCGTGTCCATCTGGCGAAGGTGCTGCTCGAAGGCGGCAACGTGCTATTGCTCGATGAGCCCACCAACGATCTCGATGTCGAAACCCTGCGCGCGCTGGAAGACGCTCTGCTCAACTTCCCGGGCTGTGTCATCGTCATTTCTCATGACCGCTGGTTTCTCGACCGCACCGCGACCCATATCCTGGCGTTCGAAGGTGACAGCCACGTCGAATGGTTTCCGGGCAATTTCAGCGATTACGAAGCCGATCGACGCGAGCGCATGGGCGATGAGGCGGACAAGCCACATCGCATCAAGTACAAGCCGGTCGTGCGTTAGTCTTCAATACCACAGCCTCGCACGTCGGCAGGACCGGCCCGGAGCCGACCCATGGCTGAATTGACCGTCGCCGCCTGGATCACCATTGCCGTTATCGCTGGGGTGTTCGGCGCACTGGCGACGAGCCGTGTGCAGCCCGACGTGATCCTGCTCACGGCCTCGACCGCGCTCCTGCTCGGTGGCGTGCTCGATGTCAAGACCGTGCTGGCCGGTTACAGCAATGCCGGTGTGGTGACGGTCGGCGTGCTCTATGTCGTGGTCGCCGGGTTGCGCGACACCGGCGCGGTCGCGAATTTCGCCCAGCATTGGCTGGGCCGGCCACGTACGCTCGCCGCCGCCCAGTTGCGCATGATGCTGCCGGTGACGACGGGTTCGATGTTCATGAACAACACGCCGCTGGTCGCCGCCATGGTGCCGGCAGTGACCGAATGGGCGCGCAAGCTCGGCCTGCCGGTCTCGGCGCTGCTGCTGCCCTTGAGCTATGCCGCGATCCTCGGCGGTCTGTGCACCCTCATCGGCACCAGCACCAACCTGGTCGTGGCCGGTCTGCTGCAGACCGAAGTCGCCGCCGGGCGCGCCACCCAGGGGCTCGGCTTCTTCACCCTGATGCCGATCGGGCTGGCCGCGGTGGCGGTCGGCGTGGTCTGGATCCTGTTCGCTGCGCCGCGTCTGTTGCCGGCACGCGGATCGGCCGTACGCGACACCGACGATCCGCGCTCCTACACCGTCGAGATGCTGGTCGTCGCCGGCGGTACGGTCGATGGCCGGTCCATCGAGGACGCCGGACTGCGCCATCTGCCGGGCTGTTATCTCGGCGAGGTCGATCGCGAGGGCGAGATTCTCGCTGCCATCGGTCCGGGCTTCCGCCTCCAAGGCGGCGACCGCCTGGTCTTCGTCGGCATGGTCGAGGCGGTCATCGACCTGCAGAAGATTGCCGGCCTCATCCCGGCCACCAACCAGACATTCAAACTCGACGGCCCGCGTGCCGGGCGTATTCTGATCGAAGCCGTCGTCTCGGACAGTTCGCCGCTGCTCGGTCAGAGCATCCGTGAAGGCCATTTCCGCACGCGCTACAACGCGGTCGTCATCGCCGTTGCGCGCGGCGGCCAGCGCCTCCACCAGCGCATCGGCGACATCGTCCTCGATCAGGGCGATACCCTGCTGCTCGAGGCGCGCCCGGCGTTCCTGGAGCAGCAGCGCAACTCGCGGGATTTCTATCTCGTCAGCGGCGTGCCGGATTCGCACCCCCTGCGCCACGAACGTGCCGGCGTGGCGCTGGCGATCCTGGCGCTGATGGTCGTCGCGGCAACCTCATTCGAGCAGCTCGAGTATTTCAAGGCCATGCAGTTCGGCGTACTGCATGCGGTACTGCCGGCGGCGCTGTTGATGCTCGCCACCGGCTGCTGCTCGGTCGATTCTGCACGACGCAACGTCGATTGGTCGGTGCTGGTCGTCATCGGTTCGGCCATAGCGCTGGGAAGAGCGGTGGAGAGTACGGGGCTGGCCGCGGGTGCGGCGAGCTTTCTCATTGGCGACGCCGCGGTGGCCTCACCGATGCTCGCGCTGGCCGTCGTCTATGCTGTGACCATGCTGGCGACGGAATTGTTGAGCAACAACGCGGCGGCCGTTCTGATGTTCCCCATCGCGATGGCGACCGCGCTCTCGCTCGGTCTCGATCCCATGCCTTTCGTCGTGGTCACGGCCATCGCGGCGTCGTGTGGCTTCGCCACTCCGCTGGGCTATCAGACGCACATGATGGTGTACGGCCCGGGCGGCTATCGTTTCGGTGATTTTCTGCGCATGGGCTTGCCGTTGAATCTCATGGTCGGCGTCGTCACGGTGTCGGTGACGCCGCTGGTCATCCCGTTCACGCCCTGAGGAGTTCTCAGCGGCTTTAGCCGGCCTGCCGTTCGGGGCATACTGCGGACAGGCACGGCAGCACTGGCGCTGTGCGCGACTACTTCTCGGGGAAAGGGGGAAGCGGATGGAGAAGCGGGAATTCTATGCCCACGCGCGCAGCGACCTGCGCGGGCCGCTCGCCGGTGTAACCGTCATCGAGGCGACGACGACCTGGGCCGGGCCGATGGCGGGCTGTCTGCTGGCCGACCTGGGGGCGCAGGTGATCAAGGTCGAGCACCCGGCAGGTGAAGTGTGCCGGGTGTTGCCGCCGAAGCTGCCGGAATCGGATCTCACCGTGCCGCACGAGACGGTCAACCGCAACAAGAAGAACGTCTCACTGGATCTCAAGCTGCCGGCCGGGCGCGCGCTGTTTCTCGATCTTTGCCGCAGTGCCGACATCGTGCTGGAAAATTTCAAGCCGGGCACCCTGGCAGGCTGGGGCTGCGGTTATGCCGATGTCGTCGCGGTGAAACCGGACATCATCTATGTCTCGGTCAGCGGCTTCGGCCAGTTCGGTCCCTATTCCAATCGTCCCGGCTACGACCCGATTGCGCAGAATTTCAGTGGCTGGAGCTCGATAAACGGCGAGCCCGGCGGTGGGCCGACCAAGGCCCCGACCTTCCTCGGCGACGATCTCGGCGGCATGAATGGTGCACTGGGTGCACTGGCCGCGCTGGTGCATCGCGATCGTACCGGCGAGGGCCAGCACGTCGATGTCGCACTGGTCGATGGCCTCATGTTTCAGAGTAACGGCCATCTCACCGCCGGTGCGCTGGACATTCCCATTCCGCGCATGGGCAATCAGTTCGCGATTGCGGCGCCCGTCAACGTCTACGAATGCAGCGACGGGAGTATCTATGGCGGTGTGCTGCTCAACAGCCATTGGCGTGCCCTGTGCGCGCATATCGGTCGCGCCGACCTGGGCGGACTCGATGCCGCACAGCGCCTGGCCCGGCGTGAGGAGATGGACCAGGTGGTGGCGGATTGGTGTCGCCGCCACTCGACCGCCGAGGTCGTCGACCAGTTCAATACCATCGGACTCGCCGTCACGCGCGTCAATACCTATGCCGAAGCGAGTCGAACCGAGCACGTGCGCGAGCGCGACATGCTGCAGAACGTCCGTTTGAGCGACGGCGCTGAAGTGCCGCTGACCGGGCCCGCCATCAAGTTCTCGCGTACGCCGACGCGGGTGCACGATGCCGCACCGACCCTGGGTCAGCACAATGCCGAGGTCTACGGTGCCCTCGGGCTGGATGCGACGGCACTGGCGAGCCTCAAACGCGATGGTGTCATTTGATGTGTGATAGCCAAGGAGA
>JBBDTC010000147.1:0-6233 GCA_040904625.1 Gammaproteobacteria bacterium | reverse complement strand
TGGTGTCAATTGATGGCTGTCCTGCTCTGAGGAGGGCCGATTGATGGGTGTCCCGTTCTAGGAAGCGGGGGGCACGGCATCAAATGCTGGATGTCCTGAAAAAGGAAGGGAAATGCGGATCTTGATCAAGTTCGATGACATTCGGGACGATGGACGGACGCGCGGCTGCCGGTTCCGTGATACAAATTCTCTATGCGGGAGCTTGCGCCACAGATTCTCGACGTCGCTGACCTCGACCGTCTTCTCGGCTTGTTGCGAGATGAAGGTTACGACTGTGTTGGGCCGACGCTGCGCGATGGCGCCATCGTCTATGACGAGATCCGTACGACAGCGGACTTCCCGCGCGGCTGGACCGATGTGCAGGAAGCCGGCACCTACCGGCTCGAACGCCGCGCGGACGACGCGCTGTTCGGCTACGTGGTCGGGCCGCAATCGTGGAAGAAATTCCTGTTTCCGCCGAGCGAGCGGTTGTGGCGTATCGCTCGGGATGGGCATGCCTTCGTTCCCATCCCGGATGCAACACCGCCGGTCCACCATGCCTTCATCGGCGTCCGCGCTTGCGAACTCGCTGCCCTCGCCATCCAGGATCGTGTTTTCGGCGGCGGCACCCACACCGAACCCGGCTACCTGAGCCGCCGCGCCGACGCTTTCATCGTCGCCGTCAACTGCGTCGAGGCCGGCGGAACCTGCTTTTGTGTTTCCATGGAAACGGGACCGGCGGTCAGTGAAGGCTACGACCTCGCACTGACCGAAATCGTCGATGCGGATCGCCACGTTTTCGTTCTCGACTCGGGCAGTGCGCGTGGTGCGGCCATCCTGGCCAAACTCGATTGCCCCGCGGCCGACACCTCGACCCAGGCCGCAAAGACCGCCGGGATCGCCCGCGCCGCCGCACAGATGGGGCGCACACTCGATACGGATGGCTTGCCCCAGCTCCTCCGCCGCCAGTTCGACAGCCCGCACTGGGACACCGTCGCAGAACGCTGCCTGGCCTGCGCCAACTGCACCCTGGTTTGCCCGACCTGTTTCTGCAGCAACGTCGAAGACGTCTCCGACCTCGACGGCAGCCACGCCGAGCGTTGGCGGCGCTGGGATTCCTGCTTCAATCCCGGCTTCAGTTACATCCACGGCGGCGAAGTGCGGCGCAGCACCGCAGCGCGTTATCGCCAGTGGCTGACGCACAAACTGAGCACCTGGCACGATCAATTCGGCAGCTCGGGCTGTGTCGGCTGCGGCCGCTGTGTGACGTGGTGCCCGGTGGGCATCGACATCACTGCCGAGGCGGCCGAGCTGCGCGCGCTGGAGGACACCCATGAAAAAACTTGACGAAGTCATCGGCGAACACCCCTTCTTCGCCGGCTTCACCCATGCCCAACTCGAACTGATTGCCGGCTGCGGGCAACTCGCCCAGCGCAAGCCGGGCGAATTCCTGTTCAAGTCCGGCCAGGCCGCCCAGCATTTCTTCCTCCTGCGCCGCGGCAGTGTCGCACTCGAACTCGATGTCCCCGGTCGCGGCCCGTTTCGCTTCGGCACGGCGAGCGCGGGCGAAGTCGTCGGCTGGTCGTGGCTGTTCCCGCCGCACCAGTGGCAGTTCGACGGACGCGCCCTCGACGAGGTCGGCGTGGTGCAATTCGACGGCGTCTGCCTGCGCGGCAAATGCGACGCCGATCCCGTGCTCGGTTATGCGCTGATGAAGAGTTTCGCCGGGGTCCTGGTCGACCGCTTCCTCGATACACGCCTGCAGCTGGTCGATGTCTATGGCCGCAGCAGCTGATAGCGCGTCGCGACGCGATCCCATGCTGCCACAGCCGTGGCGGGTCGCGTCGGCAGTGCGCGAGACGCCGGATATCGTCACCCTCGAGGTCACGCCCGAGGCGGGTGTCGACGCCGCTGCCTGGCAGCCCGGGCAGTTCAACATGCTTTATGTGTTCGGCGTTGGCGAAGTGCCCGTCTCGATTGCGGGCGGCACGAGCGGGCGCGTGCTGCACACTATCCGCGAAGTCGGCCACGTCACCCGCGCGCTCGGCACCCTCGGTGCCGGCGATGTCGTCGGCCTGCGCGGACCGTTCGGCACGCCGTGGCCGATCGCTGCCGCGCGCGGTGCGGATATCCTCGTCGCCGCCGGCGGCATCGGTCTGGCGCCCTTGCGCCCGGTCATCGAGACAGTGTGCCGAGAGCGCAATGCTTACGGCGCCGCGGTCGTCCTTTATGGTGCCCGCATGCCGGCCGATCAGCTCTACCCGGACGTCTACGACGACTGGCGCGCACAGGACATCCAGTTCGAGGCGACCGTCGATCATGCCGACGGCGACTGGCGCGGCAACGTCGGCGTTGTCACCACCCTCGTCCGCCGTGCACGTTTCGATGGCGCCAGCGCACAAGCCTTCCTGTGCGGGCCGGAGATCATGATGCGTTTCACCGCCCAGGAACTCGAACGCGCCGGCGTCGCTCCGGATCGCACCTGGGTGTCCATGGAACGCAACATGCAGTGCGCGCTCGGCTTCTGCGGCCACTGCCAGCTCGGCCCCGAGTTCATCTGCATGGACGGCCCGGTTTTCGCCTGGCCGCGCATGCGCGATCTGATTGCCGTCAGGGAACTCTGAGATGAGCGCGAAACCGAAACTCGCGGTATGGAAATTCGCTTCTTGCGACGGCTGCCAACTTTCCCTGCTCGACTGCGAAGACGAATTGCTCGCCGTCGCCGGCGCACTGGAAATCGCGAATTTCCCCGAGGCATCGAGCGCCATCATCGATGGCCCCTACGATCTCTCCCTGGTCGAAGGTTCGATCACCACGCCCCACGATGCCGAACGCATCCAGGAAGTCAGGCGCCAATCACGCGTGCTCGTCACCATCGGCGCCTGCGCGACGGCCGGCGGCATTCAGGCGCTGCGGAATTTTGCTGACGTCGAGGCCTTCACGCGCGCGGTCTACGCCACGCCCGGCTACATCTCGACGCTCGCCACCTCGACCCCGATCGCCGATCACGTACAGGTCGATTACGAACTGCGCGGTTGTCCCATCAACAAGCACCAGCTGCTCGAAGTGGTCAACGCCTATCTGCATCGCCGTGCGCCGCGCATCCGTGCCGAGAGCGTCTGCGCCGAGTGTAAGCGACGCGGTACCGTGTGCGTTACCGTCGCCAAAGGGGAGGTCTGCCTCGGGCCTGTCACCCATGCCGGCTGCGGCGCGCTGTGCCCGAGCTACGACCGCGGCTGCTACGGCTGCTACGGCCCGAAAGAACTGCCGAATACCGCATCCCTTGCCCAGTGGGCGAAACAGCAGCTCGGAACCGACGGCGCCACCCTCGAGCGCGTCTTCCACAATTTCAACGCCTGGGCAGAGCCGTTCCGGACGGAGGGGGACCGCCATGACTGAGCGCCGCCGCATCAAAGTCGATTACATGGCCCGGGTCGAAGGCGAAGGTGCGCTCGACATTGCCATCGAGGGTGACCGGGTCACCGACGTCAAGCTCAAGATCTTCGAGCCGCCGCGCTTCTTCGAAGCCTTTCTGCAGGGCCGTCACTTCACCGAGGCGCCCGACATCACGGCGCGCATCTGCGGCATCTGTCCGGTCGCCTACCAGATGAGCGCGGTGCATGCACTGGAGCACGCCTGCGGGGTGCGCATCAGCGGCCCGCTGCGCACCCTGCGCCGCCTGCTCTATTGCGGCGAATGGATCGAGAGCCATGTGCTGCACATCTACATGCTGCACGCACCGGATTTTCTCGGCGTACACAACGTCGTCGAGATAGCCCAGAGCCAACCGGCCATCGTCGAACGCGGGCTGCGCTTGAAGAAAGCCGGCAACGCCATCGTGGCGCTCCTCGGCGGAAGAGAGATCCACCCCATCAATGTCCGCGTCGGCGGCTTCTACAAGATCCCATCGCGAGCCGAGTTCAAGGCCCTGGCCGCAACGCTCGAAGCGGCGCGCGAAGATGCCCTCGCCACCGTCGCCTGGGTGAGCGGCTTCGATTTCCCCGACTTCACCCGCGACTACGAATTGGTCGCGCTCCGCCATCCCGACGAGTATCCCTTCAACGAAGGGCGTATCGTCAGCAACCGCGGACTCGATATCGAGCAGGCTGACTATCACGACCATTTCGAGGAGTCCCATGTCGAGCATTCGACGGCGCTACATTGCCGCCTGCGCGCACGCGGGCATTATCACGTCGGCCCGCTTGCACGCTTCGCACTGAACCACGATCGCCTCGGCGCCCTGGCCCGCGAAGCGGCGGCCAGCGCCGGGCTCGGCGCGGATTGCCGCAATCCGTTCCAGAGTATCGTCGTGCGTTCCATCGAGGTGGTCGAAGCGGTCGACGAGGCACTGCGCATCCTCAGCAATCTCGAATTCCCGGACACCCCTTACGTCGCTGTCGAACCACGCGCCGCGACCGGACTCGCGGCAACCGAAGCCCCGCGCGGCCTGCTCCACCACACATACCGCATCAACGCCGACGGCCTTATCGAGCATGCCCAGATCATCCCGCCGACTTCGCAGAATCAAGCCTCGATAGAAGACGACCTCGGCGCCTTCATCGCCCCCAGGCTCGACCTCGACGAGGCTGCGCTGCAATGGCAATGCGAACAGGCGGTGCGCAATTACGATCCCTGCATCTCCTGCTCGACGCATTTTCTCAAGCTCAACGTCACGCGCCAGTGAGTACCCTCAAGATCATCGGCATCGGCAACCCGGATCGCGGCGACGATGCGCTGGGACCGGCCGTGATCGCAACGCTCGCCACCGATCCGCCGGCCGCGGCCGAACTTGCCACCGTCAGCGGGGACATGCTCGCCTTGCTCGAGCAGTGGCAAAGTGACGATGCGGTTTTCCTGGTCGACGCCCTCGCGCCCGGGCAGGCGCCGGGCCAGGTCGTGCGCCTCGATGCAGGACGCGATGTGCTGGCACAAGAACTCGCAAACTTCGCCTCCAGCCACGCTTTCAACCTGGCCGAAGCCATCGAACTCGGCCGTGCGCTCGGGCGCCTGCCAGCGACGCTCGTCGTCTACGGCGCCGAGGGCGTGAGCTTCGAACCGGGTGCTGCACTCAACCCCGCGGTGTCGGCCGCCGTGGCCGAGATTGCGCGCCGCTTGCGCGAGGACTGCAGGGTATGCACGAAGCGTCATTGATGCGCGATCTGATGGCGCGGCTGCTGACCGTCGCAGCGCAACGCGGCGCCCGCCGGGTGGTCACGGTCACGGTGCGCCTCGGCGCCCTCTCACACATGTCGCCGGCGCACTTCCGCGAGCACTTCGAACAGGCCGCACGCGGCACCATCGCCGCCGGCGCCGCACTCGAAACCATCGTGGAAACCGACATCCGTGCCCCCACCGCGGCCGATGTGATCCTCGAGACCTTCGAAATCGAATGAGCCGCGAGCGCCTGCACATCACCATCACGGGCGCCGTCCAGGGGGTCGGATTTCGCCCGCACGTGCACGGTCTCGCGCGCACACTGGCGTTGACCGGCTTCGTCCGCAATCGCGGTGCAGACGTCGAGATCGAAGTCGAAGGCGATGCGCCGCAGCGATTGCTGGCCGCACTCCGTGCCGCGCCACCGCCGCAGGCCAGCATCGAACAAATCGGCTGTGAACCGCTGCCGGCCGGGGCCGAGCAGGACTTTCACATCGCGCCCAGCGTCGCCACCGCGACGGACAGCGCACCACCCCGTGCCCTGCCCGACCTGGCCTGTTGCCCGGACTGCCTGCGCGACGTGGGCGATCCGGGCAGTCGCTTCTATCGCTATCCCTTCACCAACTGCAGCCACTGCGGCCCGCGTTACTCGATCCAGCGCGGCGTCCCCTACGACCGTGCCCAGACCGCCATGGCGCCGTTCGTGATGTGCGCGGACTGCCGGCGGGAGTACGAGGATCCTCTGAGCCGCCGCTTCCACGCCCAGCCGATCGCGTGCCCGGCCTGCGGCCCGCGCCTGGCCCTCCAAACAGTCGACGGGACCGGCCTCGCTCACGCCGCCGACGCGCTCGCGGGCGCAGCGGCGCTCGTCGCCGGCGGCGGCATCCTGGCGCTCAAGGGCCTGGGCGGTTATCAACTCGTGGTCGATGCGCAGAATGCGGCGGCCGTCGCTCGTTTGCGCACCCGCAAACAACGCCCTGACAAACCGTTCGCGGTGATGGTCGCGAACCTCGCCACGGCCCACGGTCTGGGCCACATCGACGCCGCTGAGGGCGCACTGCTCGCCAGCACCGCGGCACCCATCGTACTCGTCGCGCGGC
>JBBDTC010000146.1:30459-35230 GCA_040904625.1 Gammaproteobacteria bacterium | reverse complement strand
GCGTTGTCGCTCGCTCATGTAGCTCGGCTACACCACGCTCGCTCCGCCTTGCCGGATCACGACAATGGCCACAGCAGCGCCGAACAATGAATGATCAACAGGCCCTTAGGGCCCGCGCAGCCAGGCATTGATTCATCGCGCCGTTTCCGGATCACGCCCGCGACTGTCCAGACTCGGCCAGGCTTTGAGCAGCGATTTGACCAGTGTGGCGAGCGGAATGGCGAAAAAGACGCCCCAGAAACCCCATAAACCGCCAAAGAAGAGCACAGCCGCTATGATGGCGATGGGATGCAGATTGACCACATCGGAAAACAGCAGCGGTACCAGCAAATTACCGTCGAGGGCCTGGATGATGGCATAAACGACCATGATCCAGATGAAGGTGTCGCCCCAGCCGAATTGAATGTAGGCGGAAAGCGCGACCGGCAGTGTGACCACGGCCGCGCCGATGTAGGGCACGATGACCGACAGGCCGACGAGCACCGCCAACAGGGGCGCATAGGACAGGCCGAACCATGCCAGCGACAGATAGGTGACCGCTCCGACGATGAAAATCTCGTAGAACTTGCCGCGGACGTAATTGCCGATCTGGTCATCGACGTCACGCCACACCGTCGTCAGCACCGCACGATCGCTCGGCAGGAAGGCCGTGAGCCAGCCAATCAACGCGGCCTTGTCCTTGAGGAAGAAAAAGACCAGAACGGGACCGAGAATCAGGTAGATGAGCACCGTGACAAGGACCGGAATCGATGCCAGTGACAGGGTCAACATGCTCTGACCGAGAGCGCTGATCTCGCCGCGCACCGTGTTGATCAGGAGATCGATCTGAGTCGCACTGATGAAGCTGGGATAGGTTTCCGGGAGGCGCAGCAAGACCTGCCGGCCGTTCGAGACCATGCGTGGCAGATCATAGATGAAGTTGGTCAGCTGCCGCGAGACTACCGGTGCCAGCCCGATGACCAGAAAGGCCAATACGGCGACGAAGATGGCGAAGACGATCGATACCGCGATGAAACGCGATATGCCCCGCCGTTCCAGCGACTGAACCGAGGCCTCGAGCAGATAGGCGATGATGAGCGAAGCGAGCAGCGGCGCGAGCATCTTGCCGAAGAACAACACGACAGCGAAGCCACTGAGCAGGAAAACGACCAGCAGCACGGCCTGTGGATGCGAGAAGTGCCGTTCGTACCAATCTCTGACGTATTCGAGCATTCGATGTCACCGCATGGGGCGAACAGTGGAGCGGTCCGTCGGGTGGCGGCGCGGCAGCGCACGGAAGGGCGCCAAGGTATCACAAAGGCCATCGGTTCTTGCTATGCTGCCGCTGCCTGCCGGCGCGTGCCCAGCGCCGTGACCCAGGAGCGTCATGCCCAAACTGCTGCACTTCCGCGCCGCGGGCGAGGCCCGGCTCACGGCCCTCGAATCCCTGTTCGACCGCGTCGTCCCGGATGGCCAGTGGCAGCACCGCACGATCGATCGGCGTGCGCTGCTCGATACCGTCGATCGCCGCCTGCTGAGCCGCGGCCTGTTCCTGCTTTGCGATACCGCACCGACCCATTGCCTGTTGAGTCTCCACGACGCACTCGGCGCCACCCTGGCGCGCGACGTGCCCGCCACACATTGCCCGCAGCGGCCAACGACACTCGGAGACCGGCGGCTGAGAGACCCCATCGAGTCCGCGGTTGGGGTCCGCAGCTTGCTGCCGGTGCGCCTGTGGTCGGTCGAGTCGAGTCGGCACAGCGTCCGGAATGCCGACGACAAGCTGCTCGGCGATGTCGTGCTGGAGCGCCATACGCTACTCGAGGCGGGGTTCGTCATAGTCACGGTCAGTGTGTGGCCGCGGCGTGGCTATCGGGGTGAACTGGCGCGTTACCTCGACGCCGCTCGGGTCATGCGTTCGCTCGAACGCCTGGCGCGGACCAGCACCGCTTTGCTCGACAGTATCCTGCCCCCCGCGCCGGGGATCCCGACGCGACTGCCACAGCTGGCATTGAATCCCCAGCAACCCGCCGGCCCGGAGCTGGCCCGGCTGATGGCCCGCTATCAACGCATCATTCGTGATAATGAACGCGGCATTCGTGAGGATATCGACAGCGAGTTCCTGCACGATTTTCGCATCGCGTTGCGTCATGCACGGACTTTCGCCGGAGCGTTCCGGAGCCTCGTCCCACCACCCACCCCCCTGCTGGACGATTTCCGCTGGCTGAGCTCGGAGACCAGCCTGCTGCGCGATCTCGACGTCTGGCTGCAAGATCTCGATCTGCCGGATGCCACTGTGGAGCCCGCTGTAGTTGCTGCGGTCACACGCCGTCGCCGGCTGGAGCAGCGCCGTCTGTCGCGGGTATTGCAATCGGCCCGCTACGTGCGCTTCCATCGCCGCTGGACAGATTGGGTGGAGCAGCTTTCGTCCTGCGCCGACGGCGCCCCCACCGGAACCGTATTGACGGAGGCAATTCGTAAGCGCTACAAGCGCTTACGCCGCCGCCTGCGCGCCGGGGACAGGACATTGAGCCTCGCCGCGCTCCACGATGTTCGCAAGGATGCCAAGAAACTGCGCTATCTGGCCGAGGCCTATGCCACCATGCAATCCTGTTCCAAGTGTGCAGGGGTACTACGCGACTTGAAGCGCCTGCAGAACGTCGCGGGTCCTATTTGCGATCAACGCGCCCGTGCTGATCTGATCGCCGCTTGGTGTGAGCACTGCGAACATGACATGCTGCGCAAGGGCCTGGAAGCAGAACTCGAACGCTGTCGCGAAGCCGCCGAGATAGACCTCGACCGGCAAGACAGGCGCAAGCTCGCCCGACATCTCGAACACCTGGCCAGTGCCTCCTTCGCCAAATCGATCGAGCGGCTGGACGGCGAAAGTACTGCATGAAAGTCATCGCGACCTACAACCTCAAAGGCGGCGTGGGCAAAACCGCGACGGCGGTAAATCTCGCGTATCTCGCGGCCTGCGATGGGCAGCGCACGCTGCTGTGGGACCTCGATGCACAAGGTGCGGCCAGTTTCTACCTGCGCGTGCGGCCGCGTCTGGACGGCGGCGCTGCTGAGCTTATTGAAAAGAAAAAGAATTTGCCGCGGGCGATTCGCTCGACAGATTTTGAACGGCTGGACCTGGTTCCTGCGGACTTCTCCTATCGCAACCTCGATCTGGAATTGAATGACTATAAGAAGTCGACGCTGCGCCTGCGCAAGCTCCTTCGCGATGTCGAGCACGACTACGATCTCGTGTTTCTCGACTGTGCGCCGAGCATGTCCCTGGTCTCGGAGAACGTCTTCAATATGGCGGATGTTCTGCTCGTGCCCCTGATTCCGACGCATCTGTCATTGCGAGCATTCGAACAATTGGTGAGCTTTCGGGCAGGTCTTGAATCGGCTCATGCTGATATTTTGCCGTTCTTTTCCATGGTCGACAGACGCAAGCGCCTGCATCGTGAATTGATCGTCGAATTCGCCCGCTCACACCCCGAAGTACTGAGAACCTATGTGCCCTACGCGAGCCAGATAGAGCACATGGGGGAGCACCGTGCACCAGTCAATGTATACGCTGACGCTTCGGTAGGCGGTCGAGCCTTCCGGGCGCTGTGGCAAGCGCTGGCCGCGCGCCTCGGACTGGCCATGGGGACGCCGTCGAGCGCACCGGCATGAGTGCTTACGCGCAAGTTGCGCCTGAAGCGCTTCTGGCCGACCTCGAACGTTGGGCCAAACAGCTCGGCTTCGCGGAAATCGCCGTGGCGAGTCTCGAGCTGGAGGGCGATGACGCCCGCTTGCAGCGCTGGCTGGAGCGGGGATTTCACGGCTCGATGCAGTATCTCGAACGTAACCGGGACAAACGCCTGGAGCCCGAAAAGCTGGTCCCGGGCACCCTTTCAGTGATCAGCGCGCGCATGGATTACCTGACCGAAATGCCGCAAGCGGCCTGGGACGTGCTCGAAGACCCGGCCCGGGCCTATATTTCCCGCTACGCCCTGGGCCGGGATTACCATAAGACCTTGCGCGGGCGCCTGCGGCGCCTGGCCGAGCAACTCTCGGAGCGTATCGGCCCGTTCGGCTATCGTGCGTTTACGGATAGCGCGCCGGTGCTGGAGCGGGCTCTGGCGCGTAATGCGGGTCTGGGATGGATCGGTAAACACACCAATCTCATCGAACGCGAGAACGGATCGTTCTTCTTTCTCGGCGAGATCTTCACCGATCTGGCTTTGCCGGTGACAGCCGTGCCGCCCCGTGATCATTGCGGCAGCTGCACGCGGTGTATCGACATCTGTCCTACGGCCGCGATCGTCGCGCCTTACGTGCTCGATGCGCGACGATGTATCTCCTATCTGACTATCGAGTCGCGCGAAGCAATCCCCGAGGATTTGCGGCCGCTGATTGGCAATCGCATCTTTGGTTGCGACGACTGCCAGCTGGTCTGCCCATGGAATCGCTACGCCAGCTTGACCGCGATCGAGGATTTCGCCCCGCGCCATGGTCTTGACGCGAGTCAGTTAATCGACCTGTTCAATCTCGATGAACATGAGTTCGATGAACTCACCCGCGGCTCGGCATTGCGCCGAATCAACCACGAGCAATGGCTGCGCAATATCGCCGTGGCACTCGGCAACGCGCCGTCGAGCCCCGCACTGGTTGCGGCATTGGAGCGGCGGCGCGACCATGCTTCGGCTCTTGTGCGCGAGCACGTTGGATGGGCGCTGGAGCAGCATCACGAACATGTATGAGTCCAATGGTACTTACTTGGGCGCGGATAGGCCTCCCCGCAGGAGAGGTC
>JBBDTC010000146.1:0-30449 GCA_040904625.1 Gammaproteobacteria bacterium | reverse complement strand
TTTATTTCCGCCAAAGGACCTCTCCTGCGGGGAGGCCGGGCCGGACCGGTCCCGAAACCCTTTGTCGCCTGAAGTAAGTGACATTGATGTCTGAGTCCGCTGTCCATCGGCTTCGAGACGCGCCGTGCGCGGTGCATCGCCTACCCGGTCCAGGGACGATCGTTGCGCCTGCAGGGTGAGTCATGGACGGCTACTACGACCTGAACCAGCAAACCTACGATTGGTGCGCGCGTGCTTTCGACCAGGTGCGCAAAGTGCTCGGTGTCCGGATCAAGATGCATCATGCGCCAGGTCAGCTCGATCAAGGCAGCATATTTTTATTCAATCATTTTGCGCGCGTCGAGACATTCATTCCCCAATACCTGATCTATCAGGAAACGGGTGCATTCTGTAGATCCATCGCGGCTCAGCAGTTCTTTGCCGGCGGTGATCGATTCGCCGCTGTCCTGCGCGATCTGGGCGTCGTACCGAACAAGCATCCGCAGCTGATGGAACTCCTGGCCATCGACTTGCTGCGCGGACGGAAAGTGGTGGTGTTTCCCGAGGGCGGGATGGTCAAGGATCGCCAGGTGATCGACGAGCAAGGTCGTTACCACGTCTATTCGCGCCACGCCGGCGAACGCCGTAAGCATCATACCGGCGCGGCCAGGCTGGGCATCGGGCTGCGTATCTTTCAGCGCGCCGTGCATTATCGGCATGCAGCCGGCGATCAGGCGACGCTCGAGCGCTGGGCGCATGACTGTCAGCTCGGCAGTGTGGCGGCGCTGCTCGAAGCCGCCCGTCGTCCGATCAACCTCGTCCCTGCCAATATCACGTTCTACCCGCTGCGCATCAGTGACAACATCTTGCGCCGCGGTGCGGAAATGCTGACCGGTGGCCTCAGTTTGCGCGCAGTCGATGAACTCATCGTCGAAGGCAATATCTTGCTCAAGGCGACCGATATGGATATCAATCTCGGCCGCGTGATCGGCGTCGATGATGTCTTTTCCTGGTACGAAAAACCTGTCGTCGATTACCTGGCGCGCCGTTTGCCGAATCTCTCGGCGATATTCGACATTGACTATCTGGAGGAGCACGTCCTGCGCCGTATCGCCACGCAAGGGGCCAATCGCATCATCGACCGGGTGCGCGATTCCTACATGCGGGAGATCTATCAGGCAGCAACCGTGAATCTGTCGCATCTCGCATCGAGCATCATTCTGCGCGCGCTCGAACATGGCCGCCGGGTGATGATGGCAGAGGAGTTCAGACGTGCGCTTTATCTGGCAATAAAAAGTTTACAGTCCGAGACTGGCATTCGTCTTCATCGCGGCCTGCTGGCCCCGGATGATTACCAGGCCGTGCTGGACGAAGAGCCGTCGGCTTTGAGCGAGTTTCTCGATTCCGCGGCCAGCACTGCGCTCATCACCCACGCAGAGGAAGCCATCAGTTTCGAAAGCAAACTCGCTGAAGAGCATGCTTTCGATGCCATTCGCCTGGAGAATCCGATCGAGGTCTATGCCAATGAGGTCGCCCCGATCGCGGCGATTGGTCATGCCGTCGACCGCGCATTAGGCCGCGCCGCCGCGGTGTCGCCAGGCGAGCTGTCATACGAGTTGTTCGACGACGAAATCAAGGCCCTGGCCTGGGACAGGGCACTGTACGACAAACCCCGGCACAGGGAGATCAACAGCCGTGAAACAGCGACGGCCGATCCCAGTCCTCTCCTCTTCGTGCCGGATTCGCCCCAATCGGTTGGCGTCATACTGGTCCATGGTTTCCTGGCTTCACCGGCCGAGGTGCGTGAATTCGGCGAGAAGTTGCAAAACGCGGGCTATGTCACGCTTGGTGTACGCCTCGCTGGCCACGGGACTTCTCCCTGGGATTTGCGTGATCGGTCCTGGCGCGACTGGTTACGTTCCGTGGCACGCGGGCGCCGGATCATGTCCGGGCTGGTCGACCGCCATGTGCTCGTCGGCTTCTCGACCGGCGGCAACCTTGGCATCCTGTCGATCATCGATCAGCCTGCAGCGGCGATGGGCGTGGTGGCAATTTGCCCGCCGATCAAATTCCGCAATCGCAATATGCGATTCGTGCCCTTGATGCACGGCGCCAATCGCATCGTGCGCTGGCTGTCGTCCTATGAGGGGGTGATGCCATTTCGCGTCAACGAATCCGAGCATCCGCACATCAACTATCTGCACATGCCCTTGCGAGGGATTTATGAGCTGACTCGCCTGGCGACGCAACTGAACGCCTCCCTGCCCCGTCTCGATTGCCCAGTGTGCTTGATTCAGGCCACCGAGGATCATGTGGTCGACCCGCGGAGTGCGACCATTGCCCACGGTCGAATCGGGTCGTCCTGGAAAGAGCTGCACTGGGTCGAGTCAGAGCGCCACGGCATTTTGAACGAAGGTATCGGCGCCACGCATGACCTCGTACTCGATTTTCTGGCCCGAGTCACGCGCCCGCAACATAGCGTCGCCGCTGCGATGCACGATCAGACCTGATCGGGTAGAGTGCCGCCGCCGCTCCGAATTACGCGTTCTCCCGGGTAACGAAGTCATGAAGCAACCGCCATTGATAGCACCGTCCATACTCTCCGCCGATTTTGCCCGGCTTGGCCAGGAAGTCGAGAATGTCGTGGCAGCGGGAGCCGATTGGATACATTTCGATGTCATGGACAACCATTACGTGCCCAATTTGACCATCGGCCCGATGGTGTGCAAGGCCTTGCGGGAATACGGCATCACGGCACCCATCGACGTCCATCTCATGGTGCAGCCGGTCGACCGCCTGATCGATGACTTCGCCGCGGCCGGCGCTGCGCTCATCAGCTTTCATCCCGAGGCCAGCCAGCACGTCGATCGCAGCCTGCAGCAGATCCGCGGCAATGGCTGTCAGGCAGGTCTGGTCCTGAATCCGGCGACGCCTCTGACCTGTCTCGAATACGTCATGGACAAGCTCGATCTGATTCTGGTCATGTCGGTGAATCCGGGCTTCGGCGGCCAATCCTTCATCCCGCGTGCCCTGGATAAGCTGGCCGCGGTGCGTGCCCTCATCGACGATGCCGGTCTGCCGATTCGTCTCGAGATCGACGGCGGCGTCAAGATCGACAACATCGGTGAGATCGCGGCCGCCGGCGCCGATACTTTCGTGGCCGGGTCGGCGATATTCGGTCACGGCGACTACGAGGCGACGATCGCGGCCATGCGCAAGGCGATTGCGGGCGTCGTGCCGGCGTGACCGGGCGGGCGCGACTGCTGCTGTTCGATCTCGACGGTACACTCGTCGACAGCGCACCGGATATCGCCATTGCAGTGGATGCGGCGCTGGCCGCCCAAGGACGACCGTCGATCGGACTCGAGGCGGTGCGCGGCTATATCGGCAACGGCGCCTCCCGCCTGATCCACCGCGCCCTGACCGGCACGCGCGACGGCGATGCCGAACCCGCGGTGTTCGACGCGGTGTATGCGAGTTTTCTCGAACTCTATCAGGCGCGCCTGTTCGTCGACAGCCAGGTTTACCCGGGTGTCGAGACCGTGTTGCGGACTATGGTGGATGCGGGTTGGACGCTCGGTGTGGTGACGAACAAGCCCGAGCGTTTCACTCGGCCACTGCTGGAGGCCGCCGGCCTTGCCGGCAGCTTTGCCGTCGTACTCTCCGGC
The DNA here is from genome assembly GCA_040904625.1 of Gammaproteobacteria bacterium. Lineage (GTDB taxonomy): Bacteria > Pseudomonadota > Gammaproteobacteria > JACKNG01. The sequence goes on along the minus strand of JBBDTC010000146.1, from coordinate 26,802 downwards.
GACAGTCTGCCGCGCAAGAAGCCGGATCCGATGCCGCTCGTACATGCTGCGGCCGAGGTCGGCGCCGCGCTCGCGCAGACTGTGCTTATTGGCGATTCAGTCACCGATATCGAAGCTGCGCGCCTGGCCGGCGTGGCCGCGATCTGTGTCAGCTATGGCTACGCCGGTGGTATCGACCTTACCGCGTTGATCGATGTACGCATTATCGACGAAATGCAAGAGCTACCTGCGGTCATCGCGGAGATCGGGCGAAGCCAGCGTTTCGTTCCCGATAGCACAGGGGTTGACATAAAATAGAGCGGTGGTGCCGGTGGACGCGTGCATCGAAGCGGTTATCTGGTGGACAATAGCGGCACATTGCAAGTTGCCCGGCCTCGCCCGCTGCGGTGTTTGAACGCCTTCGTAATCTGCTGCTGGGAAGGGGGCTCTTCGACCTGCACGGCAGCCCCTGCGACAGGATATGTGCTCAATGATCTTGATGATCGACAACTACGATTCCTTCACCTACAACCTCGTGCAGTACTGCGGCGAGCTCGGCCATCGGGTCGAAGTCGTGCGTAACGATGCGGTTTCACTGGAGGACATCGAGACATTGGCGCCGGACCACATCATCATCTCGCCGGGACCCTGTACGCCGGACCAGGCGGGTATCTCGATGGCTGCGGTGCGGCACTTCGCCGGGCGCATTCCGATACTGGGAGTATGCCTGGGGCATCAGAGCATGGCCCAGGCCTTCGGTGGCCGAATCGTGCATGCGCGTGAGGTCATGCACGGCAAGACTTCGCCGATCTTTCATTCCGGGCATGGTGTCTTCGCCGGTCTTGCCAATCCGTTCACGGCCACGCGCTATCACTCTCTGGTCGCCGAGCGCGCCTCGCTTCCCGAGTGTTTCGACATTACCGCCTGGACGGCGAATGCTGATGGCACGATGGATGAAATCATGGGGATCGCGCACCGCTTCCTGGCCCTGCACGGCGTCCAGTTCCATCCCGAATCGATTCTCACCGATAGTGGACATGCCTTGCTCGGCAACTTCCTCGGCCCGGTGGCGGCCGCCGCCTGAGGCCAGCGCGTGGACATCCAGTCAGCCATACGTGCCGTCGTCGCACGGCAGGACCTCTCGTTCGCGGCCATGCACGATGTCATGGTGGGGATCATGTCCGGCGAGGCGAGCCCGGCACAAATCGCGGGCTTTCTCATCGGTTTGCGCATGAAAGGGGAGACCATTGACGAGATAGCTGCTGCGGCAACGGTCATGCGCGAATTCGCGGCGCATGTCGATGTCGACGTCAGGCCGCTTATCGATACTTGTGGCACCGGCGGCGATGGGATCGGAACGTTCAACATCTCGACAGCTGCCGCCTTCGTCACGGCCGCTGCCGGGGCCCATATCGCCAAACACGGCAACCGCGCCGCCAGCAGCGCGAGCGGCAGCGCGGATGTACTCGAGGCGGCCGGTGCACGTATCGACCTGACACCCGCGGAGGTTGCCGCCTGCATTCGTGAATGCGGTGTGGGTTTCATGTTCGCGCCGGCGCATCATGGCGCCACCCGCCACGCAGCCGTCCCCCGGCGGGAGCTCGGCACGCGAACGCTGTTCAACGTCCTCGGCCCGCTGACCAACCCCGCCAATGCCGACGTCCAGCTCATGGGTGTATTCGAACGCAGTTGGGTGCCGCGCGCGGCCGAGGTATTGCATCGCCTGGGTGTGCGCCGGGCATTGGTCGTGTGCGCCGACGACGGCATGGACGAGATCAGTATCGGCAGTGTCACGCATGCGGCAGAACTGGCCGATGGCGCAGTGATCGAGTACGACATCGACCCCGTCGAATTCGGTATTCAGAGGCAGTCTCTCGCACCGCTGGGGGCCCGCGACGCCGCCGCGAGCCTCGCTATCGTGCGGCAGGTTTTCGACGGAGTGCCCGGGCCCGCGCAGGACATCATCTGCCTCAACGCCGGTGCCGCCATCTATCTCGGCGGTATTACGCCCGACCTTGCCGCCGGTGTCGCCCGTGCCCGCGAGCTCATCGTCGACGGCACGGCCCGGGCGGCCTTTGCCCGCTTCATCGCTTGCACCCAAGGGTCACATCAATCCCGAGTATCCAGCTGATGGCTGGCATCCTGACCGAGATCATTGCCCATAAAGTCACCGAGCTCAGGGCTCGCAAGACACAGCGGTCGCTGGCCGAACTGCAGCAGGCCGCGGCAGCCGCAGGTACCCCGCGCGGCTTTCTTGCCGCGCTGCAGCAAAAGCGCGCCGCGGGGCAGCCGGGCATCATTGCCGAATGCAAGAAGGCTTCGCCCAGCAAGGGTGTGATCCGAGAAAATTATGATCCTGCGCGGATTGCGGCGAGCTATGCCCGGGGCGGCGCAGCCTGCCTTTCCGTTCTCACCGATCAGCGCTACTTTCAGGGTGCCGACGAGGATCTCGTCGCCGCTCGCGCGGCCTGTGCCCTGCCCGTCATCCGCAAGGATTTCATGATCGACCCCTATCAAGTGGTCGAGGCGCGGGCCCTCGGTGCCGACTGTATTCTGCTGATCGTGGCCTGTCTGTCCGATGCACAGCTCGACCAGCTCAGCGCCGCGGCCGTCGAGCACGGCATGGATGTCCTCGTCGAGGTACACGACCGCACCGAACTCGAACGCGCGCTACGGCTGCGTTCGCCACTGATCGGTATCAACAATCGCGATCTGAAACGTTTCGTGACCGATCTCGACACGACTATCGGGCTCTTGCGCGACATCCCCGACGATCGCCTGGTGGTCAGCGAATCGGGCATACACACGCCAGAGGACGTGCGTTACCTGCGCGACCATGGCGTCCACACCTTCCTGGTCGGCGAAGCGTTCATGCGCGCGCCGGATCCCGGTCTGCGGCTCGCGGAACTCTTCGACACAAACCTGAGCGCTGCTCGGGGGCAGTAGAGGAGCCGCCTTGATCAGGACTTCCCGAAGAGTTCCTCGGGACGTCTGAAGGCTTTGAACTCGAGGCAATTGCCGCCGGGATCTTCGAGAAAAAAGGTGGCTTGTTCGCCGGGGAGATCCTTGAACCGTACGTGCGGCGCGATGCGGAACTCGACGCCGATGTAGTTCATGTGATCGACGGCACGGTGCCAGTCTTCCCAGCTCATGATGAGCCCGAAATGTGGCACCGGTATGGCCTTGTCGTCGACGCGATTCGCCGCATTCGAGTGTCTTTGCTCGACCTTGTGCGCCGTAATCTGATAGCCGAAGAAATCGAAATCGATCCAGGTCTCACTGGCACGGCCCACGCGGCATCCCAGGATGTCGACGTAGAAGCTGCGCGTCGCGTCGAGATCGGTTACCGGAAACGCCAGGTGAAAGAGCGGACGTTGACGGAATTCTTCGACCGCTGCCGGTGGCTGCTTATTCGTCGCCATGCCGAGCACCGTAGGTTTTGAACTTTTCTACAACGATATCCATCTCCGCTGGCGGCAGTATGACGGGCTCGCCAACAGCCAGCGCGAGCAGGTATTGCCGCGCCAGCTCTTCGATCTCGACGGCGAGATCGACCGCTGCGGCGAGGTCTGCGCCGAGCGTGATCATGCCATGGTTTGCCATCAGACAGGCACGCCTGCCATCCAGTGCGGTAATCACACCATCGGCCAGCGCCTGCGAGCCGAACGTCGCATAAGGTGCACAACGGACGTCGGCCCCGCCCGCGACGGCCACCATGTAATGAAAAGAAGGCAGCGGGCGTCGCAGGCAAGCGAGGGCGGTCGCGTGCGCCGAATGGACGTGGGCGATGGCGTGTGCATCAGGCCGTGCGTGGTAAATGTCGCGATGGAAACGCCATTCGCTGGAAGGGCGCTGGCCGGCAGTGCGGACGTCGCCGGCATCACTCAGAGCAACGATGCCTGCTGGTGCCAGCGCGCCCGGCTTGACGCCACTCGGCGTGATCAGGAAACCGCCTGGCTGCCGGGCGCTCATGTTTCCCGCCGTGCCGCGATTCAGGCCGAGTGTTTCGAGCCGGCACATGCCGGCGCAGAGTTCTCGGCGAAGTTCGATGTTCTGTGGAGCGGACATGCCGGCCGGATCAGTGCAGGAACAGGCGATACGCCGGATTGGCGGTTTCGTCTTCGTAGCGCATGTCGAGTTCTCCGAGTATGTCCTCGAAAGCCGCGTGATCCGCGGGCGGTACTTGTATGCCCATCAGCACCCGTCCATAGGCTGCGCCGTGGTTGCGATAGTGAAACAGGCTGATGTTCCAGCGGCCGCCGAGGTGGGTAAGAAAACGCAGCAGGGCCCCCGGACGCTCGGGAAACTCGAACCTGAGCAGGCGCTCGTCGCTTATGTCTCCGCCATGACCGCCGACCATGAAGCGAACATGCATCTTCGCCACGTCGTCATCGGTCATGTCGATCGGTGCGTAGCCTTTGTCGCGCAGGTTCTGGATCAACGATTGCCGCTCGGTTTCGCGATCGCGCACCTGCACGCCGGCGAACACCGTCGCGGTTCGCGAATCCGTATAACGATAGTTGAATTCGGTGATGAGACGGGGCCCCAGCGCGTGGCAGAATTCGCGAAAGCTGCCCGGCCGTTCCGGGATGGTTGCACCGACCAGCACTTCGCGCTTTTCTCCGAGTTCGGCAAGTTCGGCGATGTGCCGCAGGCGATCGAAATTCACATTCGCGCCGCTCAGTATCGCCACGTACTCGCCGCCCTCGGTTTTCTCGCGGCCGAGGTATTGCTTCAGGCCCGCCAGCGCCAGAGCGCCGGCCGGTTCGGCAATGGCCCGAGTATCCTCGAAGATATCCTTCACGGCGGCACAAATCTCGTCTATCGACACCGTGATAACCTCGTCGACGTATTTGCGCGCGATGGCGAACGGTTCGGCGCCGACCTGGCGCACAGCCGCGCCGTCGGCAAAGATGCCGATGCGCTCGAGCACGACACGCTGACCGGCTTCCAGGGCCCGTTTCATGCTCGCCGCCTCCGCCGGTTCGACGCCGATGACGCGGATCTCGGGGGCGAGCTCCTTGACGTAGGCAGCGATGCCGGCGATTAGACCGCCACCGCCAACGGGGACGAAGATGGCGTCGAGCGGCCGATTGTGCTGGCGCAGGATTTCCATGGCAACTGTGCCCTGCCCGGCGATGATCAGCGGGTGATCGTAGGGCGGAACGTAGCTGAGGCCGCGCTCGGCGGCGAGCTTGTGGGCATGTTCGCTGGCTTCGTCGTAGGTATTGCCGTGGAGCACGATGGTCGCCCCGAGCTGGCGCACCGAGGCTATCTTGATCTCGGGTGTCGTCTTGGGCATGACGATGGTGGCAGTGGTGTGGAGGTGTTGGGCGGCGAGCGCAACGCCTTGTGCATGATTGCCGGCGGAGGCGGCGATCACCCCGCGCTCCAGATCCGCGGCCGGCAGTGCCGCCATGAGCGTGTAAGCGCCACGGATCTTGTAGGAGAACACCGGCTGCATGTCCTCGCGCTTGAGCCAGACGCGATTGTTGACGCGCCGCGAAATGGCCGGTGCCAAATCGAGCGGCGTTTCGCGCGCCACGTCGTAGACCGGCGCGCGCAGTATCATTTTGACGTATTTATCGAGCATCCCGATAAGATACCATTTGCACCACTGCAAGATCGGGAGTTCGACGCTGGCACGCGCTATGGGAACGCAAGACGACAAGAAACGAGCCGTGGCGCGGGCGGCGCTGGAGTTCGTCGAGGACGATGCCATTATCGGCGTTGGTACGGGCTCGACGGCGAACTACTTCATCGATGAGTTGGCGGCGCTGCGGGCCCGCATCGACGGTGCGGTGGCGAGCTCGCAGGCTACAGCCGAGCGGTTGCGCCAGCGCGGTATTCCATTGCTCGAACTGAACGCGGTCGACGAGCTCGCCGTCTATGTCGACGGCGCCGATGAGGCAACCCGCCACCGCCATTTGCTCAAGGGCGGCGGCGGTGCGCTGACCCGCGAGAAGATCGTCGCCGCAGTGAGCCGCAACTTTGTGTGCATCATCGATGACAGCAAGTTGGTCGCCCGGCTGGGCAGCTTTCCGTTGCCTGTCGAAGTCATTCCCATGGCGCGCAGTTTCGTCGCCCGTGAACTGGTCAAGCTCGGTGGAACTCCGCTCTGGCGGGAAGGTTTCGTCACCGACAACGGCAATCATATCCTCGATGTCGACGGGCTCGGGATCGATGAGCCGGTTGCTCTGGAGGAGGCCATCAACCAGCTTCCAGGGGTGGTCACCAACGGGCTGTTCGCGCGCCGGCCGGCGGATGTACTGCTGATCGGGACCGCTGCCGGGGTCGAGCGTCTGGACTGAAGGTCTGCCGCACGCGTCCCCGCGTCAGGTCGGGCGTGCCCCGATTCATACCGTCAAGCGCCCTTCAAGCGCGGAGCGAACGCTCTCAGCGGCGCTCGCGAGCCGCCTCTTCGGCGACTTCTCGGGGAATGGCGTAGCGGCACAGCACCAGTCCGATTTCGTAGAGGAGCCACATGGGTATCGCGAGCAGGGTTTGCGAGATCACGTCTGGCGGGGTGAGCAACATGCCGATAAAGAAAGCGCCGACGATGATGTAAGGGCGCTTCTTCGCCAGATCTTCGACCGACGTGATCCCCGTTCGCACGAGGAGGTAGGTCGCGACCGGTACCTCGAAAGCGACGCCAAAAGCCAGGAAGAGCATGAGGACGAAATCGAGGTAATGGCTGATGTCCGTCATGATGGTCACCCCGGCGGGCGCTGTCGCCGTGAAAAAGCCGAACACCAACGGAAATACGGCGTAATAGGCGAACGCGACACCGAGGTAGAACAGCAGGGTACTCGAAACCATCAAGGGTAGCGCGAGGCGCCGTTCGTGCAGGTAGAGACCGGGTGCGACGAATGACCAGGCTTGGTAGAAGATGTAGGGCACCGAGAGGATGATGGCAACGAACACGGTCAATTTGAACGGTGCCAGGAACGGCGAGGCGACCTGAGTGGCGATCATCGATCCGGACCCGGGCAGTACCGCGAACAGCGGCTGTGCAAGCCAACCATAGAGATCGTTGGAGATCGGCATCAAGGCGAGAAGAACGAAGAACACACAGGCGATCGTACGCAGCAGCCGATCGCGCAGCTCGACGAGGTGCGCCACGAAGGGACGTTCGGTAGGATCGGGTACGGTCGGGTCGGGGGCGTCGTCACCCCGCTGCCCCTCGTGATTAGTGGATGCCATGGTCAGGCTCGAATCGTGTCAAAGGGCGCGCCCCGCGGTACGGGGATCAGTCCGGTCGCTCCGGCTTGTGTTCAATTTCGCCCGCCGCGATCTCCGGGACGGCGTCGGCGTCCGCTGCGGGTTCGGCAGGCGGCGTGGAAGCGGGCGGTGATTCCCGCATCGATTGCTTGAGGCGGCGATCTTCGTCGATGAATTCCTTGTTCAATGCGCGGAACTCGTCGGTCTGGGCCTCGCGCTCGATTTCCCGGCGCAGATCGCGCGCCATGCGTTGGAGTTGGCCGGCCCAGCGGCCGGCAGTGCGGACCATCCCCGGCATGCGCTCAGGACCAACGACCAACAGGGCAATGACGCCGATGATAGCCAGCTCCCAGAAACCGATATCGAACATCGCGCGGCCAGACTACTGAACGTGCTCTTTCTCGGAGCGTGTCTCTCCTTCGATGACCCGATTGGTCTCCGGACGGGGCTCGTCGTCCTTCTCGCTGGCAGAGTCGTCGCGCATGGCTTTACGAAAATCGCGGATCCAGCCGCCAACGTCGCCGCCAATGTGTCTGATCTTCTTCGTGCCGAAAACCAGCACAACGATGATCAATATGATCACCAGCTCTTTGATACCGAATCCCATGATTGCCTCCGTTGCAGCGCACGAACCGTCGAGAGGTCAGGAGACCTTACCGGCCCGCGCCGCTTTCTCTTCCAGGCCAGAACGGCCGAATCGACGCTCGAGCTCCGACATGACTTCATCGGGCTCGATCTCGAGAAATTTGAGCAGAACCAATGAATGAAACCACAAATCGGCCGTTTCGTATATGACCTGATCGCGTTGGCCGCCGGCGGCGGCGATGATGGTCTCGATCGTCTCCTCCCCCAGTTTTTTCAGGATCTTGTCCGTGCCCGAATGACACAGGGAGGCGACGTAGGAGGATTTCGGATCGGCCGTGCGCCGTTGTTCGATCACCTTGGCCAACTCATTGAACACATCGCTCATTTCATCGCTCCGTCTGCGCGAGTCCAGGCTTCAGTCCCGCCGGTACATCGTTGTCGGATCACGCACGACTGGGTCGGTTTCCTGCCACGCCTGGTCGGCGAGGCGCCGATAGAAGCAGCGCACGCGCCCCGTATGGCAGGCGATCCCGCCGCGCTGCTCGACCATGAGCAAGAGGGCGTCGGCATCGCAATCGAGGCGTACTTCCTCGAGCCGCTGGACATTGCCGGATTCCTCTCCCTTACGCCACAAACGGTCGCGCGAACGCGACCAGTAGACGGCACGTCCTTCCTGTAAGCTCGTTTCCAGCGCCAAACGGTTCATCCAGGCGAGCATCAACACCTGCCCGGTGGCCACATCCTGGGCGATTGCCGGTACCAGGCCGTGCTCGTTCCAGGCAATTTCGTCCAGCCAGCTCACCAGCGCACCTCGATTCCGGCCGCAGCCATTGCCTGCTTGGCATCAGCCACCGTAAACGTTGCGAAATGAAAGATGCTCGCCGCAAGTACCGCGTCGGCGTGGCCCCGGGTGATGCCATCGACGAGGTGCTCGAGCTTGCCGACGCCGCCCGAAGCGATGACCGGGATAGACACCGCGTCGGCGACCGCGCGAGTCAGCGCGAGGTCGTAACCGTCCTGGGTGCCATCTTTGTCCATGCTGGTGAGCAGAATCTCTCCGGCGCCGGCAGTGGCCATGCGCGCCGCCCATTCGACCGCGTCGATACCGGTCGATTTCCGGCCGCCATGAGTATAGACCTCCCAGGCATCGTTTCGTTCGTCGACCCGTCGTCGGGCGTCGATGGCAACGACGATGCACTGTGAGCCGAAGCGGGCCGCCGCCTCGGCGACCAGCTCGGGGCAGGTTACGGCAGCCGTGTTGATACCGACTTTATCAGCCCCGGCCTTGAGCATGCGCCGCACGTCATCGACACTGCGAATACCTCCGCCGACGGTCAGCGGGATGAATACTTGGGATGCCACCGCTTCGACGACGTGGATGATGGTGTCACGCTCGTCGCTGCTCGCGGTGATATCGAGGAAGGTGATCTCGTCAGCGCCTTGGGCATCGTAGCGCCGAGCGACCTCGACCGGGTCGCCGGCATCGCGGATATCGACGAAGCGAACGCCTTTGACGACGCGCCCGGCGTCGACATCGAGGCAGGGGATGACCCGTTTGGCGAGACCCATTCAGGGTGCTGTGGTATTACACAGTTCGTCGGCAAGGCTTTGCGCCTGGCCGAAATCGAGCGTACCCTCGTAAATGGCGCGGCCAGTAATGGCCCCGGTAATCCCTTCGGGATAGACCTGGCACAGCGCGCGGATATCGTCGAGGTTGGTGACACCACCGGAGGCGATCACGGGAATGGTCAATTCGCGCGCGAAATCGACCGTAGCCTCGATATTCAGCCCGGTCATCATGCCGTCACGGCCGATGTCCGTGAAGACGATTGCCTCGACACCGTCGGTCTCGAAGTGCAGGGCGAGATCGACTGCATCGTGCCTGGACAGTTTCGACCAGCCGTCGATCGCGACTTTGCCGTCGCGGACGTCGAGCCCGACGATAATGTGGCCAGGAAACTCCAGGCAGACGTCGGAGACGAAATGCGGCGCGGTGACTGCCTTGGTGCCCAGGATGACAAAGCTGACGCCGGCGTCGAGGTAGCGCTGGATGGTGTCTTCATCACGGATGCCGCCGCCGACCTGGATCGGCGTTTCGGGGCAGGTCTCGGCAATCATGTGGATGATCTCCGAATTGACTGGCCGCCCATCCGTCGCGCCGTTCAGGTCGACGATGTGCAGCCGGCGTGCGCCGGCTTCGACCCAGCGTTGTGCGACGGCGACCGGGTCTTCCGAGTACACCGTACCTTGCGCCATATCACCTTGACGCAGGCGGACGCATTTTCCGTCCTTGATATCGATTGCGGGTATGAGCAGCATGAGGCGACGAATGCAGCGTGGGCAGGTTGGCTATGGCGGCGGTGAACGTCGAATCATGTGAAGCGTATTAAGCTCGATGGCTCAATAGTAGCACAATGAAATTCTGTGGTCGTCCATCAACGGGGGCGCCGCAGCCTGCTTCGTCGGGCGGTGTCAGTGAGCCTCGTCCCAATTTGCGCCATGCCCGACATCCACTGTCAGCGGTACGCTCAGTTCTGCAGCCGATTCCATGATTCGGCGCACGCCTGCGGAAACAGCGTCCAGTGCCCCGGCCTCGATTTCCAGGACCAGTTCGTCGTGAACCTGCATGATCAGCTGGCCCCCGCCTTCTGCAGCCAGCCAGCGATCGACATCTATCATCGCTTGTTTGATGATGTCCGCCGCCGTGCCCTGCATGGGCGCATTGATGGCCGTCCGTTCGGCGTATTGACGAACTTGCGCATTCCTGGCCTTGATGTCCGGTAGGTGCAGGCGGCGACCGAAGACAGTCTCCACGTAGCCCTGGTCGCGTGCTGTCTCGCGAATGTGATCCATGTACTGGCGGACCCCTGGATAGCGTTCGAAATAGCGATCGATGTAAGTCTGTGCTGCGCTGCGTTCGATGCCCAACTGGCGGGCGAGCCCGAATGCCGACATGCCGTAAATGAGGCCGAAATTGATGGCTTTGGCTGCTCGGCGCTGCTCATCTGAGACGCCGTCCAGCGGTACGCCGAAGACTTCTGCGGCGGTGGCGCGGTGGACATCGAGGCCCTCCGCGAACGCCTGGCCCAGTCCTGCGTCGCCCGACAGGTGCGCCATGATGCGCAACTCGATCTGTGAATAATCGGCTGCCAGCAGCAGTTTCCCGGGCGGCGCGACGAAGGCCTGGCGTATACGTCGTCCTTCGGCTGTGCGAATCGGGATGTTCTGCAGGTTGGGATCCGATGACGACAGCCGTCCGGTCGCCGCAACCGCCTGGTGATAGCTGGTGTGTATCCGTCCGGTGTCCGGGTTGATCTGCTGCGGCAGCTTGTCCGCATACGTCGATTTGAGTTTGCTCAAGCCCCGGTAATCCAGGATCAAGCGGGGCAGCTCGTAGTCATGGGCGAGTTCCTGCAGTGCACCCTCGGCCGTCGACGGTTGGCCTTTGGGCGTTTTCTGCAGCACAGGCAGGCCGAGCTTGTCGAACAGGATGGCCTGAATCTGCTTGGGTGAACCGATGTTGAAGACTTCTCCCGCGCTGTGGTGCGCAGCGTGTTCGATTTCCGCCATGCGTCGTTCGAGTTCTGCGCTGTGCTCGCGGAGCATATCGGCATCGATATACACACCGCGCCTCTCCATGTCGGCGAGCACCGGGACCAGCGGCATCTCGATGTCGTGGTAGATCGCAGCCAAAGCCGGATTCGCGCTGATGCGTGGATACAAATCCTGATGCAGGCGCAGGCACACTTCAGCATCTTCTGCCGCATAGGGGCCGGCCTGCTCGAGGCCGACCTCGGCGAATCCGATCTGCTTGGCGCCCTTGCCGGCGACATCCTCGTAATGAATGGTGTGGTGGCCGAGGTATTTCAGCGCTACGGAGTCGAAATCATGGCGTGCCGCGGTGCTGTTGAGAACGTAGGATTCGAGCATGGTGTCGTAGGCAATGCCGCGCAAGGCGATGCCGTGGTTATGGAGCACATTCCGGTCGTATTTGAGGTTATGTCCGAGCTTCCGACGTTCACTGCTCTCGAGCAGCGGCTTGAGGGCTTCGAGGATTTCGTCCAGAGGAAGCTGATCGGGTACGCCCGGATAGTCGTGAGCCAGCGGGACATAGGCTGCGCGTCCAGGTTCCACCGCGAACGAGACGCCGACGATGCGCGCTTGCATGTAATCGAGGCTGGTCGTCTCGGTATCGAATGCGAAGTAGGGCGAAGCACTGAGTTCCCTCACCCAGGCCTCGAATTCTTCTGCCGAGAGAATCGTCTCGTAGTGAACCGCCGGATCGACCGGACGGGCCGCCGGCATCGCATCGGTGTCGCGTTTCTCCAACTCCTTCAACCAGCTGTTGAACTCGTATTCCCGATAGAGTTCGACCAGGCGCGTTTCATCGACCGGGCCCGGTACGAGTTCATCGACCGCCATACCGATATCGACATCACGCACGATCGTGACGAGCTTGCGCGAGAGCGGCAATTGCGCGAGTGCGTCGCGCAGGTTCTCGCCGATTCTGCCCTTGATAGCATCGGCGTGGGCGATGATCTCGTCGAGACTGCCGTATTCCTCGAGCCATTTCACAGCCGTCTTCGGGCCTACTTTGGGGACGCCGGGGATGTTGTCAACGGTGTCGCCCACCAGTGTCAGGTAATCGACGATCTGGTCCGGAGTGACGCCAAACTTGGCTTTTACGCCGGCGACATCCAGGACCGAATCGTCCATGGTGTTGACCAGCGAAACCCGCTCGTTGACCAGTTGGGTGAGATCCTTGTCACCGGTCGAGATCACGACGTTCACGCCCTGTTTCGTAGCCTGTTCCGCCAGCGTGCCGATGACGTCGTCGGCTTCGACGCCGGCGACCTGCAGGAGCGGGATGCCGAGGGCGCGAATCATGGCATGCAGCGGTTCGATTTGTTGCGCGAGTTCGTCCGGCATGGGGGGGCGGTTGGCCTTGTACTCGGGATACCAGGCATCGCGCAGCGTCGGCCCCCGCGGATCGAATACCGCGGCGAAGTAGTCGGGCGTGTAGGTTTGGTAGAGCTTGCGCAACATCGAGAGGACACCGTGCATCGCACCGGTCTGATGTTGCCTGGAATTCGTCAATGCGGGCAGAGCGTGGAACGCCCGGTAAAGATACGACGAGCCGTCGACGAGCACCAGAGTCTGATCGGGCATGAAGTGGGACCTGTTGCACGCGGCGGGCGCCGCTGTTATGCCGGGGGTTCGATGCTATTCTATCGTCTGCACGACCATGAAATAATGCACGCAGAGTCGAATACCGATGAAAATCAGCCTCACCTCCCTGGTTCTCGGCTTGCTGCTCGGAATGCCTTGTCTTGCAGAAGATCAGGCCGTTCCGGAGCAATTCGTCGAAGTTCCGCCGCCGCCGCCGATCATCACCAAGGGTGATGATGGCGAACAGTACGACCAGGAAGACCTGGAACCCGAAGTCACGATCATCAATCGCGAGGATGCGACCTACGAGGAATACCGCCTCAATGGGCGCCTTTACATGGTCAAAGTCGTCCCCGTGGTGGGCCCAGCCTACTATTATGTGGACCGTGACGGGGATGGTCTCATGGAGACTCGGAGGAATGATCGCCGACAGCCCCTCCAGGTTCCGCAATGGGTCATCTTCAGCTGGTAGAAAGCAGCCGGTTGCATCCGGCTCCGTCCTGAGGGGCCGTTCCGGGGAGAGTGCCCGGCAACCCGGGTTTCCGCCTGCTGCCTTCATTGCATGTCTGTTTTCACGAGCGTCGACCGCCGCGAGCTGGAGAAATTCCTGCTGGCCTACGAACTCGGTGCGCTGGAGCGCTTTGCCGGGATCGAATCCGGCATCGAGAACACCAACTATTTCGTCACGACCCGGCGCGGCCGCTATGTCTTGACCCTTTTCGAAGTCACGCCGGCCGACGAGCTGGATTACTTTCTCGGCTTGATGGCGCACCTCGCAGACAACGCCGTTCTCAGCGCCCATCCCGTCGCCGACCGCAGTGGCGGCTATGTGCGCACGCTCAAGGGCAAACCGGCGGCCCTGGTTGCGCGCTTGCCGGGACGCAGTGTCGAGCGTCCCGGCGTTCCGCACTGTGCCGCGATTGGCCGCGCCATGGCTCAGATGCATCTGGCGGTGGGCAGTTTTTGCGGTCAGCGGGCGAACGATCGCGGGCCGGCATGGCGCCACGAGGTGGCGGCATTGTTGTCGCCGCACGTCGACGCCGTGGAGCGCGAGTTGCTCGATGCGGTCATCGACAACGATGCTCGCGGCCGCGATTGCGGGGCTTTGCCAGGAGGCGTCATCCATGCCGACCTGTTCCGCGACAACGCGTTGTTCGACGGTGAGCGGCTGACCGGAATCATCGATTTCTACTATGCGCACAACGGGCCATTCATCTACGATCTCGCGGTGTGCGTAGCCGATTGGTGCTTCGGCCCCGAAGGGCTCGACGCGCCACGTGCGGGTGCACTGCTGGCCGCTTATGACACGGTGCGTGTGTTGCAGCCTGCCGAACGGGCTGCCTGGCCACGCGCCGTCTGCACGGCCGGCGCACGCTTCTGGCTGTCACGGCTCAAGGACAAGATATTCCCGCGCCGTGGTGCGCTGACTCATATCAAAGATCCGGATCCGTTTCGTCGCGTCTTCACCGTGGCTCGCGAGCGACCCCGGATCCTGCTGGATGTCTGGCCGCACTGAATACGTGCTCGCGAATGTCGCTCGAGTTTGCCAGGTTCTTTATCGTTCGTCGGGCTCAGGTTCGCGCCAAAATTCGCGCGAAGACAAAAAAAGGCCCCGCAAGCGGGGCCTCGAATACATCAACGCGAGCGGGCGGTCAGTTTTTGGTGACGACGAGCTCGACCCGACGATTCTTGTACATGTTGGCTTCGCTGTCGTTCGGCCGCACTGGTGCCGATTCGCCGCGCCCAACCGGGCTCAAGCGGGCTGGATCGATACCCTTGCGAATGAGGTACTGGACCACCGCATGGGCGCGCTCCTCTGACAGCTTCTGGTTATAAGCCTCGGATCCGCGGCTATCGGTATGGCCTTCGACGGTCACGTGGACCGAGGGATTGCCTTCCAGGGCCTCGACCGCACCGTCCAGAATGCTCTCGTATTCAGGTTTGATGGTGGCTTTGTCGAAATCGAAGTTGATGCCTTCCAGCGTGATCAGCTTCTCGCCGACTTCCGGACAGCCTTTGGCGTTGACCTTGACGCCAGCCGGGGTTCCCGGGCATTCGTCATTCGCATCGATGACACCATCACCGTCGCTGTCTTTCGGTGGCGGAGCCGGTTTCGGTGCCGGTTTGGGCGCAGGTGCCGGCGCTGCCGGTTGCTGATAGGGTTCGGTGCGGTCTTTGCACAGGAAGTGGGCCAGTCCGGCGCCGACGATGGCGCCGCCGGCGAGGGCGGCCTCATCGGTGCTGTCGAGCCCACCGGCGACAAAACCGACACCAGCGACCGCGCCCAGCAGGGGGCAGATCACCTGAGTCGGTTTGATCTCTTGATTGGCGCACCCGCCAGCGAATACAGCTGCGAGCGCGAGCACTGCGATTCTAGACATGTTTCTCATAATCTAAGTCCCCATACTGACTGTTTTTCGAGGTCTCGAACCGCGCGGCGAGCCGCTTACTGGCGTGCAGACGACGGTTCTGTCGCGCTCCGTGGCATATGCGGCGCAGGTCCTGTCGGGTCCATGCTGTTTGTTGTTTAGCAACCACAGCTTATCCGCAACAGCGATACTACCACATCGTCAGCGAAAACCCATACCCGTACCATTCAACCCGATACGCCGTTGAGCAGCCCGAGGAGTTCTCGGCGGCGGTCGGGACTGGTGCTGCCGAGAAACTCGTGGGCAAGGCCGCGCACCTTCCCTGCGGTGGTATTGACGATAATGTGCTTGATCTCGAGCAGGGAGGCCGGATGCACGCTGAATTCGGTCAGACCGAGGCCGATGAGCAAGCGTGTATAGCGTATATCTCCGGCCATTTCGCCGCACATGGAGACGGGAATACCGGCCTCGCGGCCCGCCGCCAGGGTCCCGGCGATCAAGCGCAGCACGCCGGGATTGAGCGGGTCATAGAGATAACTGACCTCGTCGTTGATGCGATCGATGGCGATGGCGTACTGGATCAGGTCATTGGTACCGATTGACAGGAAGTCGAGCGCGGTGGCGAAGATATCGGCACAGATCGCTGCAGCGGGTACTTCGATCATGCCCCCGATCGGCATGTCGGGATCGTAGGCGATGCCTTGTTGTGAAAAATCCTGCTGAATGTTGCGCACGATTTCGAGAACCTGAGCAACTTCGTCGACGCTCGAGAGCATGGGCAGCATCATTCGCACCGGGCCGCAGGCTGACGCGCGGATAATAGCGCGCAGTTGCGGCCAGAACAGGGCGGGTTCACGCAGGCACAAGCGCACCGC
This sequence comes from Gammaproteobacteria bacterium, assembly GCA_040904625.1. Classification (GTDB taxonomy): domain Bacteria; phylum Pseudomonadota; class Gammaproteobacteria; genus JACKNG01. The sequence goes on along the minus strand of JBBDTC010000146.1, from coordinate 10,604 downwards.
GCGCAGCCCCAAGGCGGGGTTGGCGGCGCGTTGGCCGTCGTCCTCACTGCGCCTCAGCGGCTTGTCGGCACCGAGATCGGCCGTGCGAATGGTCAGTGGAGCGCCATCGAGGGCATCGAGCATCTCTCGATAGGTGGCGAAATGCTCGGCCTCATTCGGAAAACCGACGTGATTCATGAACATGAACTCGGTGCGATAGAGTCCGACGCCACTCGCTCCGACTTCGCGCACGGCCTTGAAATCACAGGCCAGTTCGACATTCGCGTGGAGGGCAATGGTGAGGCCGTCGAGCGTTACCGACGGCGCCTCGCGCAGAACCTGCAGGCCGGCTACGTAACGACGACGTTCTGCCTGTCTCGTACGATAGGCCTCCAACATCCGTTCGTCGGCGCCGCCAATGACCACCCCATCTTCACCGTCGACGATGACAGTCTCATTTTCCTGAATATAGCGGCGCGCATGGTGGAGGCCGACGACCCCTGGAATCCCGAGACTGCGAGCCAGAATCGACATATGCGACGTCGGCCCGCCAAATTCCGTGAGCAGGCCGGCGACGCCGTGATTCTGCAACAGCACCAAATCCGCTGGCGCCAGGTCGCGCGCCAGTACGACCATCCCTCTGAGCTTCTGGTCGGGCATTTCGTGGCGCAGTGGTTTGTGGCGCAGCAGATTGCGGAGTATGCGATCGACGACGTTGTCGACGTCATCGCGGCGCGTGCGCAGGTAGTCATCGCCCATCTCATCGAATACGGCGATGAGCTTGTCGCGTTGCAGCTTGACTGCCCATTCGGCGTTACAACGTTGTTCGCGGATCAGGCGGACCGGTTCCTCGCTGAGTGCGGCATCGTCCAGCATCAGCAGATGGGTATCGATGAACGCCGCGATATCGGTCGGCGTGTTGATGGGGATATTGTCGCGGATCTCCCGCAGGTGGTAGCGTGCCAGGGCGACGGCGGAAACGAGTCGCTCGACTTCCTGCTCGACCTCGTCCTCGCGCAAGCGGACTTCGTTGATATCGAGTTGGTTGCGCTCGACGACATGGACGCGGCCGATCGCTATGCCGCGCGATACCGCGACACCGTGCAGGGTATAAGTCACGATGCTTCTCCGAAGCGGTCGGCGATGAGTTCCATCAATGTGCTCAGGGCCGACTCCTCATCCTCGCCATCGGTTCTAATCTCGAGTTCGGCGCCCTGCCCTGCGGCGAGCATCATGATCCCCAGGATGCTTTTTCCATTGACCTCTTTGCCATTGCGCACCACGGTAATCGCACACGAAAAGTTTGCCGCCGTTTGCACGAACTTGGCGGCTGCCCGGGCATGCAGGCCAAGACGGTTGACGATCGTGACCTCGCCACTAAGCATGGTCCTTGCTCGCTCCCTCAGTGCGTCAGGTATCGCGGTGGCTGACGACGGCTTTGCGTCCCTGGTCAAGGAAATGCCGTGCCATTTTCTCCGCCAGGTAAACCGATCGATGGCGGCCGCCCGTGCAGCCGAAGGCAACCGTCAGATAGCTGCGATTGATGTCAGCGAAGCGCGGGATCCAGGTGTCGAGAAACGTCGTGATGTCGGCAGTCATTTCGGCTACCGATGCTGCGTTATCGAGGTAATCCCGAACGGGATCGTCGCGACCGGTCAGATCGCGCAGCTCCGGTTCCCAGTAGGGATTGGGAAGGCAGCGGACATCGAAGACGAAATCCGCATCGCCGGGAACGCCGAACTTGAAGCCGAACGAGCGGAACTGCAGTGCCAGCATGCCGGACGGGCGTTCGCTTATCAGTTCCCGGATGATCGATCGCAGCTGGTGGACATTGCTCCGCGTCGTGTCGATGCGCATGTCCGCGCGGCTGACCAGCGGATCGAGCAGGGTACGCTCTATTTCGATGGCTTCGAGCAGAGATGTTTCTTCCGACGACAAGGGATGCTTGCGACGCGTTTCACTGAAACGCTGCAACAGGGTTTCATCGCTGGCGTCGATGAACAGCAACTCAGCCGCGACGTTCTGTTCGGACAGGGCATCGAGGGTAGCTGGAAGTGCCGCGATGGCCGTCGGATGATTGCGTGCATCGACGCCAATCGCGACGCGCTTGAAATGAGGTAAATCGTGTTCTGCCAGATAGGTGGCGAATGCCGGCAGAATGCCGACTGGCAGATTGTCGACGCAATAAAACCCGGCGTCCTCGAGGGCATGCAAGGCGACAGACTTGCCGGCACCGGAGAGTCCGGAAATGATCAGAAAGCGGGTGCCGTCGTCCATGGCGCCTGGCGGCGTGTTCAACCGCTGCCACCACTGTCGGAAACCAGCATTTCATAGGCCTGTTCAGCTGAGGCGGTGCGCAAGGCGGCCAGGAAATCGTTGTCCGCGAATCGCGCCGCCAGAGCGGCGAGCAAATCGAGGTGGCCCTGATTGGCGTCCTTGGGGACGCAAAGGGCAAAAAACAGATCGACAGGTGCGTTGTCTACGGCATCGAAATCGATCGGTTTGAACGTTCTCACGAATGCGCCGGATGCGACACCGTCGATCGATATTCGACCATGTGGGATCGCGATGCCGGCTCCCAATCCAGTCGTGCCGAGCCGCTCGCGGGCGATCAGGCTGTCGAATATCTCGCCAGACTTGAGTCGTGGATCGGCTCCTGCGAGCAGGCCGGCCAATGCTTCGAGCACCGCTTTCTTGCTCGCGAATTCGAGATCAACGGCCACACGGTGCGGGTCGAGGATGTCGGCTATTGTCATCTTCGACACTATGTCCGCCTGATGGGTTTCCTGTTTGCGAGTCGAGCGCATCACGGGCGGTGCTTGGTCAGTTTTTCTTTGTGCTTCTTGACCTGTCTGTCGAGCTTGTCGAGTAAAAGGTCGATCGCGGCGTACATATCGTCACTCTCACTTTGCGCATGAATATTGTTCCCGGCCACATGCACCGTCGCTTCTGCTATGTGGCGCAGTTTCTCGACGTTGAGTACCACGTGCACATCCACGACCTGGTCGAAATGTCGTTCGATTCTCGTCATCTTGCTCTGGATGTAATCCTGCATGGATTGCGTTAGCTCCACGTGGTGGCCATCGATATTGATTTGCATGTGACTCTCCAGTTCAGGGGTTATGAGCGGGGTCGATCGAGCCGGTCCATGGCGGCAGGTCAAGGCGGTACGTCCGGGCTCGGGGCAAGCACCTCACGCCAGACGCTTCCTCTCGTTGGACGGCGGGATGGACATGGCCTCGCGATACTTTGCAACGGTTCGACGCGCAACCTGCACCCCCTGCTCGGACAAAATTGCCGCAATCTTGTTGTCACTCAGCGGTTTCGTAGTATTCTCCGCGGCGATCAATTTTTTGATAACGGCTCGGATCGCGGTTGATGAAGCTTCTCCGCCCAGAGTCGTGCTGACATGGCTCGAGAAGAAATACTTGAGCTCGAATATGCCACGAGGCGTGTGCATGTACTTACGCGTAGTGACGCGTGAAATGGTGGACTCGTGCATTTCCAGGACTTCCGCGATATCGTGCAGCACCAGCGGCCGCATCGCTTCCTCGCCGTGCTCCAGAAACGCCCTTTGCCGCTCGACGATGGCAGTCGCGACTTTGAGCAGCGTCTCGCTGCGACTTTGCAGACTCTTGATGAACCAGCGCGCTTCCTGCATGTGGGTTCGCATGGAGGCGCCATCCTCACTGCTGTCGCTGCGTCGAATCAGGCTGGCGTAATACGGATTGATGCGCAGCGTGGGTACTGTGTCGGGATTGAGTTCAACGCGCCAACGGTCGCGGTGTTTGTAGACGAAGACGTCTGGCACGATATATTCAGCCTGCTCGGTGCTGTATTGGCCTCCCGGGCGCGGGTTGAGTGACTGGATCAATCCGAGCACGCTGGCGAGATCCTCTCTGGACAGCTTCAGCTTGCGCATGAGCTGATTGTAGTCGCGGCCACCGAGCAGATCGATGTACTCTCGGCAGCAGCGTTGGGCTTCGGACCGCCAGGGCGTCTCGGCAGGCAGCTGGGCGAGTTGCAGTAGCAGACACTCGCGCAGATCGCGGGCCGCGATACCCACTGGGTCGAGGCCTTGGATGAGCTTCAAAACGGCGACGATCTCGTCCTCTTCCGGGCCGTTGCCGCTGTCCTGGGCGAGTGTGGAGCACAGCTCGCTCAGGCTGGCGGTGAGGAATCCGTCAGCATCGAGCGCATCGACTATGGCAATGGCGATGGCACGGTCGCTGTCCGACAGGTGCAGCAGGTTGATTTGCCACGCGAGGTGTTCGGCCAGGGATTCGTCCGCTGCCGAGGCTCGCTCGTACTCGCTGCCGTCTTCGTCGCGCTGGGTCGATGCCGTGCCGGTTCCGAGCATGGTGTCGTAGATTTCGTCCCACTCGGCATCTACGGGCAGCTCGTTGGGGATATCGCCGGCGGACGGAGGGGTCTCGTCGTCCCCGGGGTCACCGCCGCCGACTTCGAACGGTGATTCGCGCTCCGTGTCGTCGTTTTCATCAGCCTTGCGATAGGCTTCGCTGTCGCCGGAATCCTCATCGCCGTCGGCGACCTCCAGCATCATGTTCGATTCGAGCGCTTCCTGGATCTCGGTAGTGAGTTCCATGGCGGAAAGTTGCAGCAGCCGAATGGCTTGCTGCAGCTGCGGCGTCATCGTCAGATGCTGCCCGAGCCTGAGTTGAAGCGATTGTTTCATGTCTCGCGCGCGATCAGCTCTGGTAAGGCGGCTAAAGCAGCCAAGGTGAAATCAGTAGAGGCGGCGAGCGGCGTTGCACACGGTGCGACAGCGTCCGGTCACTGATTCGCAGCGTGCCGCACGGCCCGGCGTACGCCTGCGAGCGGCAACCTTCGCGCTCACCTGGTGCCGGTAGTTTAGCTCATGGTGAGCCTGCTGCGATCGGTAGGCCAGCTGCGGCCTGACGCAACGATAGCAGCTCATAGTTTGAATGTTTCACCTAGATACACACGGCGAACTTTCTCGTCATTCAATATCGCCTCGGCATCGCCTTCGGCGATGATCGTTCCTTCATTGACGATATAAGCCCGATCGCAGATTCGCAGCGTCTCTTGGACGTTGTGATCGGTAATCAGCACCCCGATGCCGATCTGCTTGAGGTGCCGGATGATTCTTTGAATATCACCGACCGAGATCGGATCGACGCCGGCAAAAGGTTCGTCGAGCAGGATGAAGCGCGGTTCTGTAGCCAGTGCCCGGGCGATCTCGACCCGTCGCCGTTCACCGCCCGAGAGAGACATACCCAGATTGTGCTTGATGTGCTCGACGTGAAATTCGCGCAACAAGCTTTCCAGACGGCGTTGGCGTTGGTGTTCGTTGAGGCCGGGAACGATCTCGAGCACGCCGAGGATGTTCTGCTCGACAGTCAGCTTGCGAAAGACCGAGGCCTCCTGGGGTAAATAGCCAAGCCCTTTCCGTGCGCGTACATCCATCGGCAGACGCGTGAGATCTTCGGTATCGAGATGTATCGAACCACCCTCACCGGCAATCAGGCCGACAATCATATAAAAACTGGTCGTTTTGCCGGCGCCGTTCGGGCCGAGCAGGCCAATGACCTCGCCACTCTCTACCGTCAGGCTGACATCGCGCACGACGCGGCGCGATCGATAGGTCTTGGCCAGATGGCGGACGGCGAGCGTGCTCAACGACAAGGCCCGAAAGTCAGCGGATCCGGCGCCGGCGGTGCGGTTGGCGGACATGCTCGCTCACTTTTGCAGGGCTTCGTGGGCTCGATCAAGGCGCACTGCCCTCTGCTTCGACAGCCGGTGCGGCAGGCTTTTTCTTCGGTGGGATGATGATGCGCACACGGCCCGAGGATTCCTTGGGCTCGTCACTCATGTCGGGGCTGGTCGCCCGCGCAGAGCGCACGGTAACGATGCTACGCTCGGTATCGTAGTTGATGCGATGTCCCTGGGTGAGTCGCTCGCCTTGGGTGACCTTCGCTTTCTCGATGAGGTAGAGCATGTTTTCGAGCGCATGGTATTCGATCATCACCGCTTCGCCCTCGATATCCTCTTCGCTGTCGTCCGGCGTCTGCTTGAAGGTCGCCAGACGGCCCTCCAGATAGGCGTCCTTGAGATCGCGGGTCGGAGTGAAGTTGACTCGCAGACGGTCACCGGTCATTCGAATCGATCCTTGCACCACTACGACATCGCCAATGTAGACGGTTGTCCCTTCTTCGTCGTCCAATTCAGCGAAATCCGCTTCGATCTCGATCGGTTGCTGGGCATCGGTCGACAAGGCGAAACAGGCATTGCACATCGCCAACAGGACCCCGGCCAGGAGCCCGCAGAGAGCGTGAGAAAACCACCACTCAGGCTTCGCGGCAAGGCGTAGGCCAGACGGGGGATGCTGCTGATTCCCGCAACGAATCGCTGCCGCCCGGAAACGCCGCAGGCGCTCTGGCAGAGCCTTCTCATCTCTGTGGTTTGCCTTCATACCTGCTTCTTACACGGTTGATGAGTTCGAGCCGGTCGTGGCCCAGGTTGGCGCGCATGCCGACAGCATGGGTAATTGTCGACGGGCTCACGATGATGGTTGGATTATCGGTTTCGGCGTATTGTTCCCGGGGCAGCACTCGCAGTTCCGTCGTCAGCACCTGGTAGCTGCGTTCACCGTCGGCATCGTAGCGCCAGATTTCGACTTCTCCGTGCAATAGTACGACGTCGTTTCCCGAGCTGATCCAGCCACGTTCCGCGATGACGTGCCATGGTTCGGCGGCACCATTGTAAATCTCGAGGTGCGGGCTGGCCAATTCGGTCGAATCGTCGTCAGGATAATGGACCGCCCGCGTCGCAGTGAGGATGTGACTCAACTCGCCGGTTGGGCCGGTCGTGCGCCGGACCATGTCTTCGAGATAGTAATCAGGTTCGTGGGGCGCTGCCCGTTGGACAACCGGCTCGGTCTGCTCGAGGTTTTGCAGCAGCCAAAAGCTCAAAATGCCGCAGATCAGTACGACCAGAGCGCTCAGCCAGGCATTCATGGCTCAGGGCCCGGCTGTCGCTGACTGCGCTTTGAGCAGCCGGTCGCAGACCTCGCGCGCGGCACCGTGTCCGCCGCCGACACCGGTCACCCAGGCAGCGGCGTCGATGACCTCCGGGCAGGCATCGGCGACGGCTACCGGCAGGCCGACCATTTGCAGGGCCGGTAGATCCGGCAAATCATCACCGACATAGCAGGTTTGCGTTGCCGTAAGCCCCAGCCGCCCGAGCAGTTCCAGCAGGCAAGTGCGCTTGTCTCGTATGCCCTGGTGGACATGGTCGACGCCGAGTTCCTGCATGCGTCTTTCCAGCGCGGCCGAACGGCGTCCGGTGATGACGGCGATGAGCACGCCCGATTCGCGCAAGCGGACCAGACCGTGGCCATCCCGAACGTGGAATGCCTTGTACTCGTCGCCATCCGGGCCGAGGATGATACGACCATCGGTAAGTACGCCGTCGACATCGAATACCGCCAGGCGGATGCCTGCGGCACGTTCCTCCAGAGTGGCCTGAGCGGAGGTGTTCACAGCACTCGCGCGCGCAGGAGATCGTGCATGCTGAGTACGCCAACCAGACATTGTCCGTCATCGACTACGAGCAAGGCATTGATTTTATGGTCCTGCATGATGCGTAGCGCCTCGGCCGCCAGCAGGTCGCCGTGGACCGTCTTGCACTCGCGAGTCATCACCTCGGCCATGCGCGCGGTACGGAGGTCATGATCGCGCTCGAACATGCGTCGCAGATCACCATCGGTGAACACCCCGGCGACCCGCCCGTCAGCGTCGACCACGGCCGTCATGCCCAAACCGGAACGGGTCATTTCGACCAGAGCGGTAGTTAGTGTCGCATCGGGTCGCACGGTCGGCATATCAGGGCCGGCGTGCATGATGTCATCGATCTTGAGCAGCAGACGGCGCCCCAGTGAACCGCCGGGATGGGCGCGGGCGAAATCACGCGCGGTGAAACCGCGTGCCTGCAGCAGAGCGATCGCCAGCGCATCGCCCATTGCCAGGGCGGCGGTGGTGCTCGATGTGGGCGCGAGCCCGAGCGGGCAGGCTTCCTCACTGACCGCGACGTGTATGAATACCGTAGCAGCGCGTGCGAGCGTGGAGCCGGGTTTCCCGGTGAGCGCGATGAGCGGGACCCCGAGGCGCTTGAGCAAGGGCAGCAAGACGATGAGTTCTTCGGTTTCCCCGGAGTTCGACAGCGCAATGGCGACATCCTGCGGCGTAACCATGCCCATGTCGCCGTGACTCGCTTCACCGGGATGGACGAAAAATGCGGGTGTGCCGGTGCTGGCCAGAGTGGCCGCGATCTTGGAACCGACATGGCCTGATTTACCCATGCCCAGGACCACCACGCGCCCGCTACAGGCCATCATGATGCGGGCAGCGTCGACGAACGCACTGTCGACCTTGTCGACGAGCGCGGTCAGCGTTCGTGCCTCTATCTGCAGAACGGCACGACCCATATCGACAAGAGCCTGGGCCGCGGGATCGTCCGAGAAGTCGGGATGATCGTTAACGGTCGTCATGCTTATGGGGTCTCTCCATGTGCTCGAACTCTACTCGCTTAGAGCCCTTAGCTGCCATCCGCGAAGAGAAGCACCTGATACGCCACGAATGCGCCGAGCAGCACGGCGCCGTCGAGCCGGCCGATGCGCCGCCGCCCCCGGCGGGCGCGGCACATCAGGAGCAAGGCCACGCTGAGGCCAATCATGCAGGGGACGTCACGATTCATCACGGCGCGGTCGAAGGTCCCCGGCGCCAGCAGGGCGGGCATCGCGAGCACACCGAGCGCATTGAACATGTTGGAACCGATGACATTGCCGAGCGCGATGTCCGGCTCGTTCTTGACAGCACTCATGATCGAGGCCGCGAGTTCAGGCAGGCTGGTACCGACGGCGACCACCGTGAGGCCTATGACGATGTCGCTCAGCCCCAGATAAGCGGCGATATCCACTGCACCATCGACCACCAGGCGCGAGCCGAGCAACAACAATGCAAGCCCGAAAAGCAGCCACAACGTCGCCAGCAACGGTGCGATAGGTGACACCTCGCGGTGTTCGATTTCCGCGCGCAGCGGATCGTCCGGAGCGGCGTGGCGCCCCAGCCACACCGTCAGCCCTATCATGACCACGAGCCCGATCAGCAGGATCGCGCCATCGCGTATGCCGAGGTGTAAATCCCACATCAAGGCGACGGCCACAGCCAGCACCAGGAACAAGATCGGAAATTCTCGCCGGACGACTGTCGAGCCGACGGCCAATGGTGTCCAAAGTGCCGTGGCACCAATGACCAACGCGATATTGGTGATATTGGAGCCGATGGCATTGCCTATGCCTATTTCAGGTCGTTGATTCAGCGCAGCCACGGCCGAAACGAGCATCTCGGGTGCGCTGGTGGCGAAGCCGACGATGACCAGGCCGACCAAAAGGGAGGGCACGCCGAGATTGGCTGCTGTCGCCGCCGCTCCGACGACGAAGCGGTCCGCGCCATAAGTCAGCAGCATCAATCCGCCGATGAGGACGATGAGAGCCGTGAGCATTGTGCGTAAAGTGCCTCAGCCGCCGAATCAGGGGCGCGGCACGGAGTTTGCCGCATCCCGTCTTCGAGCTTCGCTACGCTGACTCGCGGCGGGCCTGTCGGCAGGCATGGGACGGGGCGGGTGCATGGCGTCATGATGCCAGATCGCCTGGTCGCTTGGGATCTCGGAACCGGTCCGGCTCTATAATGGCGACCGGCCTGTCGTTCCGCATGTAAGCCTACGTGAAAGCCATGATTCTGGCCGCCGGCCGCGGCGAGCGCTTGCGGCCGTTGACGGCCTCGATACCCAAACCCCTGATCGACGTTGGCGGCGAGAGTTTGCTCGAGCGGCACCTGCGACGGTTGCGTGGTGCGGGGTTCGACGACGTCGTGATCAACGTTTCTCACCTGGGCGACCAGATTGAACGACGCTGCGGGGATGGCGCCCGTCTGGGCATGTCGGTCAGCTATTCACGCGAAGCGGAGGGGCCACTCGAGACCGCCGGCGGCATCCTTGCCGCTTTACCGCTGCTCGGGCAGGCGCCGTTCCTGGTAGTCAATGCCGACATCTGGACCGATTACCCGTTCGAGCGCCTGCGCCTGCGGCCGCAATTCGCTCACCTCGTACTCGTGCCGAATCCACCTCATCACACCGCGGGGGATTTCGACCTCGATGGGCAGGTTCTCGTACATGGCGTCGGGCATGCCTGTACCTATTCCGGAATCGGCGTGTTCAACCCGGCCCTGTTCGCAGGTGTCGCGCCGGGCCGGCGTCCCCTCGCGCCGCTCTTGTTCGAGTATGCGGCGCGTGCTGCGCTGAGCGGTGAGATCTTTCGCGGACGATGGTTCGATATCGGCACCATGGACCGTCTCGAGGAAGCCCGGCGGGCGGTGGCGGGCTGACCGGCGAGATGCTCCGGACTTGACGCGGCAGCCTGCCCGGGCGATTATGCTGCAGCGCAACCACAGAATCACGGCAAGAGCGGCGAGCCACGCGCCCATACCGCCTACCACTCCCAGGGCCTGTTGACCTTTCATTGTTCGGCGCTGCTGTGGCCATTTTCGTGACCCGGCAAGGCGGAGCGAGCGTAGTGTAGCCCAGCT
>JBBDTC010000145.1:0-6281 GCA_040904625.1 Gammaproteobacteria bacterium | reverse complement strand
GCGCCGCGCGCCGCTGCTCGGGGCGCTCGCGGCCGGCCGCATCGAGCCGGCCGCGGACCAACTCCGCGTTGAGTTCCGCTACCGGCAGACCCTGCTCGGCGGCCAGCCGGAACCAGGCCCAGGCTTCGATGAGATCGAAAGCGACGCCTGCGCCATTCTGGTAGGCGCCGCCGAGGGCGTTCTGCGCTTCGGCGAGACCGGCATAGGCCGCGCGCTGCCACCACTCGATGGCCTTGGCCGGGTCGCGCGCGACGCCCAGACCGCGGCGATAAAGCACACCCAGGTTGAACGCGGAACTCCGATCACCGCGCGCAACGCCTTGCTCCCACCATTCGCGCGCAGCCGTGTAATCCCGCGCCACGCCGTGGCCGCGGAAATGCATCAAGCCGAGATGATGGGCCGCGCGACCGTCGCCCTGGGCGGCGGCGCGCATCAGCCAGTCCCGCGCGCGTTGCACAGTGTCCGTGTCCGCGCCGCGCGCACCGTCGAGCAGCAGCAGTGCCAGGTTGACCTGCGCTCTGGGATAGCCGGCCTGGGCTGCACGTTCGTACCAATGCGCAGCCTTGTCAGCATCGGCGACCACGCCATGGCCGAACGCGTAAGCGAGGCCCAGGTAGAACTGGGCGGCGGCATCGCCCGCCGCCGCCGGTTCGCGCAGATTGGCCACGGCACGTCCGTAATCGCCGGCACGATAGGCTGCGATGGCCGCTGCGGGGTCCGTCGCGACGGCCGCGGGCGACAGGCACACGGCGCAGGCCATGGCAACCGCCCTTGGCCAGAGTCGTGAGCGCCACCATTGAACCAAGCTGCCGAGCATGCTCTACAATGCCCCTTGGCCCTTTGCAACCGTGAACCCCATGTCAGACCAACGTTTCTCCGGTACAGATACCTACATCGTAACTGAAGACCTGATGATGGCCGTGAATGCCGCCGTCACGCTGCAGCGCCCGTTGCTCGTCAAAGGGGAACCCGGCACCGGCAAGACCATGCTCGCCGAAGAGGTCGCCCGCGCCCTCGATCGCCCGCTCATCCAATGGCACATCAAATCAACCACCAAGGCGGCTCAGGGCCTCTACGAGTACGACGCCGTGGCGCGCCTGCGCGATTCGCAGCTCGGTGAAGCCGCCGTCCACGATATCCGCAACTACATCGTCAAAGGCAAACTGTGGGAGGCCTTCTCGGCCGACGCCCAGCCGGTACTCCTGATCGACGAAATCGACAAGGCCGACATCGAGTTCCCGAACGATTTGCTGCAGGAACTCGATCGCATGGAATTCTTCGTCTACGAGACCAAGGAAACCATTGCGGCAACGCATCGCCCGATCATCATCATCACCAGCAATAATGAGAAGGAGCTGCCGGATGCCTTCCTGCGCCGCTGCTTCTTCCACTACATCGCTTTCCCCGACCGCGACACCATGGATGCCATCGTCAAGGTCCATTATCCTGACATCAAGAAGCGTCTGCTGGCCGAAGCCATGGAATGCTTTTTCGAGCTGCGCGAAATCCCGGGCCTCAAGAAGCGTCCGTCGACTTCGGAGCTGCTCGACTGGATCAAGCTGCTCGTCGCCGAGGACATCCCGCCGGAAGCCCTGCGTGACAAGGATTCGCGTAAAGCCATCCCCAAGCTCTACGGTGCGCTGCTGAAGAACGAACAGGACATGCACCTGTTCGAGCGCCTGGTATTCATGTCGAGACGCAGTGGTGCTAATTGAGCTCTTCTACAAGCTGCGCAAGGTCCAGGTACCGGTCTCGATCACCGAGTACCTGACGCTGTTGGGGGCGCTCGAAGCGCGCGTCGCGGGTTTCAGCATCGACAACTTCTACTACCTGGCGCGCGCCGCACTGGTCAAAGACGAACGCTACTTCGATCGTTTCGACAAGGTATTCAGCGAATATTTCCGCGGCCAGGAAATGCTGTTCGACGAGATTTTCGGCGAGATCCCGCTCGACTGGCTGCGCAAGCAGAAAGAGCTCAATCTCACCGAAGAGGAGAAAGCGCAGATCGAGAGCATGGGCGGCTGGGAGAAGCTCATGGAAACGCTGCGTGAACGCCTCGCCGAGCAGAAGAAGGAACATCACGGCGGCAACAAGATGATCGGCACCGGCGGCACCTCGCCGTTCGGCGCGCATGGCTACAATCCTGAAGGGGTGCGCATCGGCCAGGAAGAAGGCCGCCAGGGCCGCGCGGTGAAAGTCTGGGACCGCCGCGAGTTCCGCAACCTCGATGACCAGGTGCAGCTCGGCACGCGCAACATCAAGCTCGCCCTGCGCCAGTTGCGCCGCTTCGCCCGTGAAGGGGCGGCCGAAGAGCTTGATCTCCATGACACCATCCGCTCGACCGCACGCAATGCCGGCCTGCTCGACATCAAGATGGTGCCCGAACGACACAATACCTCGAAGCTGCTGCTGTTCCTCGATGTCGGCGGATCGATGGATCCTTACGTGCGAGTGTGCGAAGAATTATTCTCGGCCGCGCGCGCCGAGTTCAAGCATCTGGAACATTATTACTTTCACAATTTCATCTACGAATCGCTCTGGCGCGACAACAACATGCGGGCGAACGTGCGCGTACCGACCTCGCAGGTCATGCACACCTACGGCACCGATCACAAACTGGTTTTCGTCGGCGACGCGACCATGAGCCCGTATGAGATCATGGCCGTCGGCGGCAGTGTCGAGCACTGGAACGAAGAAGCCGGCGCAACCTGGATGGCGCGCATGATGGCAATTTACCCCTATGCCATCTGGTTGAATCCGCAACCGGAAGAGTATTGGGGCCACATTCCTTCGATCGGCATGGTCAAAGAGCTGATGAGCGATCGCATGTTTCCCTTGACCATCGATGGCCTCGAACGGGCCATGAAGGCGCTGAAGAAGGCGCACTGATCCGCCCCTCGAGGACCGCTGGTCTTGCCGAGCCCGTCCCGCCGCCTGCTCGCCGCCTGCGTCTGCGCCGCCTGGTTAGCCATGGCGCAGGCGCTGCAACCGGCCGAACTCGCCGTCGTCTTCAACTCGGGCGATGCCGACAGCGTCGAACTCGCGTTGGCCTATGCCGGTGCACGCGACATCCCGGCCGGGAATCTGGTCGGTGTCGACCTGGGGACTTCTGACGCCGTACTCGGCCGCGCTCACTTCGCCCGTGTCGCGGCTAGCGTCGAGCAACGCCTGGGAGACGACATCCAGGCCCTCGCGCTGGCCTGGACCCGGCCTTATCGCGTCGGCTGCATGTCGATTACCAGCGCCTTCGCGTTCGGCTTCGACAAACGCTATTGCGCCACCGGCTGCCAGCCGACGGCAGCCAGTCCGTATCTGGATTCGGACTCCAGGCGGCCGTTCAGCGATCACGGGCTGCGCCCGGCCATGCTGCTGGCGGGGCCCGATCCGGCAACAACACGGGCGCTCATCGAACGCGGTGTGGCCGCCGATTACACCCGCCCGACGGGTACGGCCTACCTGATCATCACCAGGGATCGCAACCGCAACACGCGCAGCCTGCGGTTCGGCTTGGGCAAAGCGCTATTCGGTGCCCGTCACGACGTACGCATCCTGACCACCCCCGGCATCGCTGCGCGCCAGGACGTCATGTTCTACTTTACCGGCACCCGGCAGGTGCCCTATCTCGACAGCCTGGGCTTTCGTCCCGGTGCCATCGCCGATCACCTCACTTCGGCTGGCGGCGTTCTCGATGGCACTCGGCAGATGAACGCCCTGGCCTGGATCGCGGCCGGTGCGACCGGCACCTACGGCACCGTCGTCGAGCCTTGCAACTACCCACAGAAATTCCCCGATCCGGTCGTCGTCATGGGCCGCTACCTGGGCGGCGACACCCTCATCGAGGCCTATTGGAAGAGCGTCGCCTGGCCCGGCCAGGGCCTGTTCGTCGGTGAACCGCTGGCGCGCCCGTTCGCCAGCGCCCCGGGCGGCTCCGGGTCCTCTGGAGCGGCGGCTCGCTAGTGCGGCGACCAGCACCGTACAATCCCCCGCTCTCATCACGGCGCAGCACTCGCGACTCTCCAAGCAGCCTGTCGGACTCAGGACCAACCAAACCTCATGAAGCGCTTCACACCCTTGCTCTACGGTCTGCTCCTGCTGCTCGCAGTACCGTGGTACTGGCCGGCCGACAATCACGCCATCTGGTTCGGTGTGCCGGCGTGGGTCTGCGTGGCGGTGCTGGTCTCCCTGGCCGCGTCGATCCTGACTGCCATACTCATGACCAAGCCGTGGCCAGGCGAGGGCGATAGCGAGAACGACGATAGCCATGACTGAACTGCTGCCGCTGGGACCAGGCGCATGGGCGTTCATCGCGCTCTACCTGCTCTCCCTGCTGGTCATCGGCTGGTACGCCAAGCGTGCTCGCCAGGCCGATACGCTGCAGGATTTCTATCTGGCCGGGCATGGCTTCGGCTTCGTGGTGCTGTTTCTCACCCTGTTCGCCACGCAGTACAGCGGCAACACCTTCTTTGCCTTCACCGGTGCCACCTACCGCATCGGCTATGCCTGGATCCTGAGCCTGCATTTCATGACGACGGTGGTCATCGCTTACCTCAGTTTCGCGCCCGCGCTGCACCGGCTGGCCCGCGAGCGCCACTACCTGACCCCCGCCGATTACATCCAGGACCGCTTCGGCAGCCCGCTGCTGACATTGCTGGTGACGGTGATCATGCTGGTCGTGCTGGGCAACTTCCTGCTAGCACAGCTGATGGCCATGGGTCGCGCCATGCAGGGGCTGGCGCAGGACCCCGGCAGTACGGCCTATATCGGCGGCGTCATTGTGCTCGCCCTGATCATGGTCATCTACGGCACGCTCGGCGGGCTGCGCGCAGTGGCGTGGACGGACGCCATCCAGGGCGGCATTCTCGCCCTCGGTTTCGGCGTGCTGATCGTGCTCCTGTTCGACCACTTCGGCCCACTCGATCGTGCCACCGAGATCATCCTCGCCGCCGATCTGGCCAACGGTACCGGTAAGGCACTGCCGCCGGACGCCGCGCGCTGCCGCGAATGGCTGAGCTACATTCTCACCGTAGGCTTCGGGATCTGCCTCTATCCGCAGGCCATCCAACGCATCTACGCGGCACGTTCGGCACGAGCGCTGCGCCACAGTCTGGCCGTGATGGCCTTCATGCCCCTGCCGACGATGATGATCTCGCTCACCGCCGGCATCATGGCGCTGGCCTATATTCCCGGGCTCGAAGGTGCCGGAGCCGACCAGGCTTTCGGCCGCGTGCTGCGCGAACTGCAAGGTCATTCGACCCTCGGCTACGGCATGGTGGTGCTGACCATGGCGGCGGTACTGGCAGCGATGATGTCGACCGCGGATTCGGCGCTGCTGTCAATCTCCTCCATGCTGACCAAAGACGTCTGCGCCGCACACCTCACCCCCGACGCTTCGCAGAGCCGCCTCACCCGCATCGGCAAAGTCAGCTCGTGGTGCGTGATCGGCTTCCTCATTGCGCTGGCCATCGTGCTGCGCGAACAAGCGTCGCTGGTCGAACTCATGGATCGCAAACTCGATCTGCTCATTCAGCTCACCCCGGCCTTCATTCTCGGACTGCGTTGGCGCGGCCTGCGGGCCGTTCCGGTCGCGGTCGGCCTCGTCATCGGTGTGAGCCTGGCATTGGTGCTCGCTTTCGGCGATTTCAGCTTCACCAGCCGCGGCAAGGTGGGCGGCTTCCATCCCGGCCTGGTCGGGCTCGTACCCAACCTGGCCGTCGCCGTCCTGGGTTCGGTCTGGCGCAATGCCGCCGCCCCCTCGAGAAGCGTCGCCACACGGTGACACCGCCGCGATCGGGACGCTCGACCTTTGCCGCGGCGAGCGCGAACCTGGTCACAGTTCACCGACCGAAAGCTGAACCCGTTCTCATTTGGAGCTGTCTTCGAGGGAGAATCGCGAGGCTGGAACGTTTGTTGCTTTGGATCCCCGACAAGACCTTTTAAAGCCACGGGAGATACCCTCGATGAACGCGACGCAGAGAATTCACCACACGGCAACTTTCGCCGGCTACCAGGATTTGAACGGCGAATACATTCCGTTCGAGACTGCCGACGAAGTCTTCAGCCGCGCTCGGGCCATCGGCGCCCGGGTCCTTCTGCGTCTGAGTTTGAATGAGCAACAGCAGCTCGAAGGCATCTTCTACACCAACGATCAAAGTCTGCAGGGCTGAGCTGCAGCGGTGTTGCGCTGACGTTTCGCTACCGTCCCTATAAAAAGAGCACATACCCCAATGGCGCTTACTTAAGCGCGGATAGGCCTCTCCTGCGGGGGGTCCTTTGGCGGAAAT
>JBBDTC010000144.1:0-1075 GCA_040904625.1 Gammaproteobacteria bacterium | reverse complement strand
TGCGATTCGGTGGCCGTGATGTACCAGGGCCAGGTGGTCGAGTATGAGCCGGTGGAAAAGCTGTTCGCCCAGCCGGCGCACCCCTATACGCGGGAATTGCTCGCGGCCGCGCCGGGCCGGCACTGGAATTTCCAGACGTTCTCGGAAGCTGTCGCCAGCCCCACGGCATAAGCCAGGAGGGACGGACCCCGTATCATCCCGGACGGGCCAACCGCCCGATCCGGGACCTCTCGACGCCTTTCGGGATCCCGGCTCATGCTCGCAGTCGCTCGCTGGCCGGGATGACACGGGGGAGAGCGCGGCAAGCGCTGAGCCTTGTGCCCTGGATTGCCGGGTCAGGCCCGGCAATGACGTGGTGCGAGGGTTTCTGGGCGCCCTACTTTAGAGTGGCGAGAAGCCCGGCCATGAGGCGGCCGCGGCGCGGCAGGCTGGCGATTTCAACGCGCTCCTCGAGCGTGTGATAGTCCTTGCCTTGCGCGCCGAGCCCGTCGAGGGTCGGGATGCCGTTGGCGCCGGTAAAGTTGCCGTCCGAGCCGCCGCCGGCGCTGCCATGATCCAGATCGATGTCCATGGTGCGAGCGATGCCGCGCGCCGTCTCGAACATCGCCAAAGTGGCTTCGCTGGGCTCCCAGACGGGCCGCGTCACGCCGCGCTCGACCGTGAACGAGATCTCGTGCTCGACCCCGGAGAGCTTCAGCATGCGGTCCACCCCGCGGTCCAGGTCTTCCTGGCGCTTGGCCATGCTGAGGGCTTCGGCGCGGCAGTGACTGGGTACGCAGTTCACCCATCTTCCCGATTCGATGACGCCGACGCTGAAGGTGCAGTCCTCCGTCGTCATTTCCTCGATGGCGATGATGCGCCGCGCCATTTCCCGCAGCGCCGAACGGCCCTCGCCGAGCTTCGCGCCGGCGTGGCTCGGCTTGCCCACCGTTTCCATGTTGTAGCGCGCGATGGCATAGCGGCCGGTGACCACGCCGCCGTTTTCGCGGCCCGGTTCGGGCACCAGCACATAGGCATGGCGCGCCGCTTCCGCCTCGATGAGATCGCGGGTCGAGGGGCTGCCGACCTCCTCGTC
>JBBDTC010000143.1:0-6342 GCA_040904625.1 Gammaproteobacteria bacterium | reverse complement strand
TCTTTGAAGTCTGCTCGTGGGTGCCGAGATAAGTAAACTGTCCCCCTATCTTGCCCGAGATAAGTAAACTGTCCCCCTATCTTGCCCCGACAGAATGTTTGGGCTCGTGGCCGTGCTTACTGAAGCCGAGTGAAGGACGCTGGCTGGCCAGGATGTGGCGGGGCCGAAGCGGTTTTGCTTGGACTGTCTTGTGGCGTAACTGTCCCCGCACGTTCGCTTCTGCCGCGAACAGTTTTTTGGGCTGGTTACCCCTTGGTTACCCTGCCGAGCCTCAGAAAGAATGACGTGAGGGAAAATGGCCCTTAACGCATTGTTTTAATTGGCTCCCCGGGACGGGCTCGAACCGCCGACCTAGTGATTAACAGTCACCCGCTCTACCAACTGAGCTACCGGGGAATCGTCAGGAGGCGCGTATGGTACTGAGCCCCCTCGGCAGGGTCAATTTAAAGATCTTCTTGGTGCGGGCGGTTCGGCGGGTGTAACGGGTGTCGGCTTGGTGTCATCCAAGCACTCGACGCAGCTTGGCGACGGCTTCGCGCAAGATGTCGAGCGCAGGCGTGTAGGACAGACGCAGGCAGCCGGTCGCGCCGAAGGCGCTGCCGGGCACGGTGGCTACGCCGGTTTCGTCGAGCAGCCAGCTGGCGAGTTCGATGTCGTCGTCGATACTGTCGAAGCGTTCGATGACGGCGGACATGTCGGGGAAGAGGAAGAAAGCGCCTTGGGCGGGGAGCACTTCGACGCCGCCGATGAGGCGTAATTCGGCGATGAGGAAATCGTGCTGCTTGCGCAGGGTGGCGATGTGTGCGGCGCTGCCGGCGCGTTTGCTGTCGAGCGCCGCCACCGCGGCGGCCTGCACGACGGTGGCGGGGGCGGAGGTGCTATGCGACTGGATCTTCTTAATCGCCGCGATCAGCCCGGCGGGGCCGGCGGCGTAGCCGATACGCCACTCGGGCATGCTGTAGGCCTTGGACAGGCCGTTGACGATGACGGTGCGCTCATGCAGCCGCGGTGCGACCGCGAGCACGTGCTCCAGCGGTTGCGGCGCCCAGCTCAAGTGTTCGTAGACATCGTCACTGGCGATGACCACTTCGGGGAAATCCAGCAGCACCGCGGCGAGCGCGCCGAGTTCGCTGGGCGCATAGACCGCGCCGGTCGGGTTGCAGGGGTTGTTCAGCAGCAGCAGGCGACTGCGTGGACCGAGCGCGCCGCGCAGCTGTTCGGGTGTCATCTTGAAATGCTGCCGGGCTTTGGTGCGTACGATGACCGGTTCGGCGCCGGCGAGGCGGGCCATGTCCGGATAGGACACCCAGTAAGGCGCCGGGATGATGACCTCGTCGTCGTCGTCGAGCAGCGCCTGCATGAGAGTGTAGAGGCTGTGTTTGCTGCCGCCCGAGATCGCAATGTGTTCGGGCTTGAAGCGCAGGCCGTTGTCGCGCTCGAATTTGGCGATGATCGCAGCTTCGAGCGCGGTGCTCGTCGCGGTGCTGGTGTCGCGCTCTGCCGCAATGGCGGCGATGGCGGCGGCCGAAACCTGCGGTGGTGCGGGGAAGGCCGGTTCGCCGGTGGCGAGATTGAGGACTTGTCGCCCGCTACGCAGGCGCTCGGCTGCCTGCGCGGCAATCTTGAGGGTCGGAGAGGCCTTGATGCCCTGCGCGCGGCGAGACGGCTTGATCTCCAAGGGGGCGAAACTCCTCACGCCATGCGTCGGATCGAAACGGGTCGTGTACTATACGCATCCCCTACGCCCTCGCAAGCAGAGCGCTCGTTGCCCGGGAAAAACACCACGCCGATGAGTCGAGAATTCCAGCTCGTATCCAACTTCTCGCCCGCGGGCGGACAGCCGCAGGCCATTGCCGCCTTGCTCGCAGGCATCGACGCGGGGCTGTATCACCAAACGCTGCTCGGGGTGACCGGTTCCGGCAAGACCTTCACCATTGCCAACGTCATCCAGACCATCCAGCGGCCGACGCTCGTCCTCGCGCCGAACAAGACCCTGGCGGCGCAGCTCTATGGCGAGATGCGGGAGTTCTTTCCGCACAATGCGGTCGAATATTTCGTGTCCTACTATGACTACTACCAGCCGGAAGCCTATGTGCCGGCGTCGGACACCTACATCGAGAAGGACGCCTCGATCAACGATCACATCGAGCAGATGCGTTTGTCGGCGACCAAGGCGCTGCTCGAACGCCGCGATACGATCATCGTCGCCACGGTGTCGGCCATCTACGGCCTCGGCGAACCGGGTGAATACCATTCGATGGTGTTGCATCTGAGCCGCGGCGACATCATCGATCAGCGTGCCATCCTGCGCCGCCTGGCCGCTCTGCAATACAAGCGCAACGATCATTCACTGGAACGCGGCACTTATCGCGTCCGCGGCGAGATCATCGACATCTTCCCGGCCGAATCGGAACGCGATGCCTTGCGCGTCGAACTGTTCGACGACGAAGTCGAATCGCTGGCCCAGTTCGATCCGCTGACCGGCGAAGTGCTGCGCCGCCTGCCACGCTTCACCATCTACCCCAAATCGCATTACGTGACGACGCGGGAAACCGTGTTGCGTGCCATCGAGACCATCAAGGAGGAACTCGCCGAGCGCCTCGAGCAGCTGCGCGGCCTGAACAAGCTGGTCGAAGTACAACGACTCGATCAGCGCACCCGCTTCGACCTCGAGATGATGGCCGAGATCGGCTATTGCAACGGCATCGAGAACTACAGCCGCCACCTCTCCGGCCGCGCGCCGGGCGAGCCGCCGGCGACCTTGTTCGAGTACCTGCCGGACGATGCGCTGCTGGTGGTCGACGAGAGCCACGTCACCATCCCGCAGCTCGGCGGCATGTATCGCGGCGATCGGTCGCGCAAGGAGAACCTGGTCGAATACGGCTTCCGCCTGCCGTCGGCGCTCGACAATCGCCCGCTCAAGTTCGAGGAATGGGAGCAGATGGCGCCGCAGATGATTTTTGTCTCGGCCACGCCCGGCGGTTACGAAGAGAAGACGGCCGGGCAGGTCGTCGAACTGGTGGTGCGCCCGACGGGGCTCATCGACCCGCCGGTCGAGGTGCGGCCGGCCGGCAGCCAGGTCGACGACCTGCTTTCGGAAATCCATTTGTGCGCGGCGCGCCAGGAACGCGTGCTGGTGACCACGCTGACCAAGCGCATGGCCGAGGATCTCACCGATTACCTGGCCGAGCACGGGGTACGGGTACGCTATCTCCACTCCGACATCGATACGGTGGAGCGGGTCGAGATCATCCGCGATCTCAGGCTCGGCGAGTTCGATGTCCTGGTCGGTATCAACCTGCTGCGCGAAGGCCTGGATCTGCCCGAAGTCGCGCTGGTCGCGATCCTGGACGCCGACAAGGAAGGCTTCCTGCGATCGGATCGATCGCTGATCCAGACGGTCGGCCGCGCCGCGCGGAATATCCAGGGGCGCGCGGTGATGTATGCCGACCAGGTCACCGGTTCGATGAGTCGTGCGCTCGATGAGATGGAGCGCCGGCGCGCCGTCCAGATCGAGTACAACACCACCCACGGCATTACCCCGCAGGGTATCTTCAAACAGGTCGCCGACATCATGGAAGGTGCCTACGCACCCGGTGCCGGCGGCGCCCGGCGCGAGGCCCGCGCAGCCGAACGGCGCGCCGAGTACCGTGGCCTGTCGGGTGACGCCGCGCTGAAGAAGATCAAGCAGCTCGAAGAGCGCATGTATCGCCATGCGCGCGATCTCGAATTCGAGGACGCCGCGCGCCTGCGCGACGAGATTGCCGCGATCAAGGCCGGGGTGCTGGAGATGCCGGTCGCGGCAACCGACTGATGGCGCGTCTGCTCGTCCGCGGCGTACTGATCCTCGTCGTGCTGGCCGCGACGGGCGGCGCCATGGTTTACCTAGAGCAGCGCAAGGCGGCCGAGATCGCCGCCATGGGTACCCGCAGCATGCCGCCGGCGGCGGTCAGCGTAGCCACGGTCGAGGCCGAGCAATGGCGCCAGAGCCTGTTCGCGGTGGGCTCGCTGGCGGCCGATCAGGGCATCGACGTCACCGTGCCGCTACCGGGCACGGTGATCGAGATCAATTTCGAATCCGGGCAAACGACGCGGCGCGGGCAGGTGCTGCTGAGCATGGATATCGGCATTGAGCAGGCCGAACTGGAAGGGCTGCAGGCGGCGCTCGATCTGCGCGAACTGCAATACGAACGCGCCCGCCGACTGCGCGACGACAAACAGATCGCACAGTCGGAACTGGATGCCGCGCGCGCTGCGCGCGACGAAGCCGAAGCGGCGCTCGGCGCGAAGCAGGCCTATATCGCACGCAAGAAGGTCTATGCGCCATTCGACGGCGTGCTCGGCATCCGCGGCGTGGATTTGGGTACCTATCTGGAACCGGGTGATCCCGTCGTGCAACTCCAGGCCTTGGCACCGATCCACGTCGATTACGCCGTTCCCGAACAGTTCCTGAGCCGCCTCGAGCTCGGCCAGGCCGTCGAAATCGCCGTGCCCGCCTACCCCGGGGAGGTGTTCGAGGGCCACATTACGGCCTTTGAACCCGGCATCGAGCGCGCCACCCGCAGTTTGCGCGTGCGGGCGACCCTGCCCAATCGCGATCACCGCCTGCGCCCCGGCATGTTCGCCGAAGTGTGGACCATCGCCGATGGATCCAAAGACGTTCTCGCTCTGCCGCGAACGGCGGTGACGTACAGCCCCTACGGCAACACGGTGTACGTGATCGTTGCCGGCAAGGAGGGCACCAGCGTCGAGCGCCGCCAGATCCAGACCGGCGAGGTCCGCGACGGGCGGGTCGAAGTCGTCGCCGGCCTCGCCCGCGACGACCGCGTGGTCGCCGTGGGGCAGAACAAGCTGCGCAACGGCATGGCCGTCGAGATCGTCGAAACCATGGCCGCGGCCAAGGCCGGCGGCACACCGTGAATCTGACCGACCTGTTCATCCGGCGGCCGGTGCTGGCGAGTGTCGTCAGCCTGATGATCCTGGTGCTGGGGCTGCGCTCCATCCAGTCGCTCGAGCTGCGTCAGTATCCCAAGACCGAAGACACCCTGGTGACGGTCAGAACGACCTACCCCGGGGCGAGCAGCGATCTGGTCAAGGGCTTCATCACCACGCCGTTGCAGCAGGCCATCGCCGAAGCCGACGGCATCGATTTCATGAAGGCGACCAGCCGCCAGGGGATCTCGGTGATCGAGGTCTACATGAAGCTCAATTACGACCCCAATGCGGCGGTCGCCGAGATCCAGGCCAAAGTCGCGAGCCAGCGCAACGTCTTGCCGGAAGAAGCCAACGATCCGGTCATCGATTCCCAGACCGGCAATCCGCTGGCGCTGATGTACCTGGCCTTTCGCAGCGATTCGATGACCCCGCCCGAGATGACCGACTATCTCATCAGGGTCGTCCGGCCGCAGCTGCAGGCGTTGCCGGGGGTGGCCAAGGCGCAGCTGTTCGGCCATAAGACCTACGCCATGCGCATCTGGCTCGACCCGCGGCGGATGGCGGCGCTCGACGTGACCGCGAGCGACGTCCGGCGCGCCCTGCTGGCCAACAACTACCTCTCGGGCGCGGGCGAGACCAAGGGCGAGTATGTCGCGGTCGATCTGAGTGCGACCACGGATATCGCGCGGGTCGAGGAGTTCGAGGCCCTGGTGGTGCGCGAGGAGGGCGGCGCCATCGTCCGCCTCGCCGACGTCGCGCGGCTCGAACTCGGCGCCGACGATTACGAGTCGATGGCCTGGTACAACGGCCGCATCGCCATGTATATCGGCATCACCCCGACTCCAGCGGCGAACCCGCTGACGGTGGCCAAACTGGTGCGCGAGGAGCTGCCCGCGGTGCGCGCGCAGATGCCGGCGGGCATGGAGGCGTTCGTGCCTTACGATGCCAGTGAATTCATCCAGGAATCGATCGACGAAGTCTTTGCGACCCTGGGTGAGGCCGTCTTCATCGTGCTCGGGGTCATTCTGTTGTCCCTGGGCTCGGTGCGGGCGGCGCTGATCCCGGCCGTGGCATTGCCGCTGTCGTTGATCGGCGGCGCTTTCCTGATGCTCCTGATGGGCTTTTCCATCAACTTGCTCACCCTGCTCGCCATGGTGCTCGCGATCGGCCTGGTGGTGGACGACGCCATCGTCGTCGCCGAGAACATCCACCGTCACATCGAGCAGGGCCGTACGCCGCTCGATGCCGCGCTCGTCGGTGCGCGCCAGCTGACCACGCCGATCATCGCCATGACCACCACCCTGGTCGCCGTCTACGCGCCGATCGGCTTCATGGGTGGACTGGTCGGAACCCTGTTCACCGAGTTCGCCTTCACCCTGGCCGGCGCCGTGTTGATCTCCGGTGTAG
>JBBDTC010000142.1:0-6352 GCA_040904625.1 Gammaproteobacteria bacterium | reverse complement strand
CGCCGATCGACGACGGGAGCCTGCCGCGCGCACCCACGTTATAGTGCGCTCATGAGCACGCCGCCACCGGATGGGGTCGACCGCGCCGACGTCGAAAACGCCGGCGCGACCCTGCTCGCGACCATCGCTACCGTGACCCGGGATCTGCACGCCGGCCGCACGCCGCGCACCGCATTGAAGCTCGACAGCTCGCTGGAACGCGATGCCGCCCTCGACAGTCTCGCCCGAGTCGAACTCGGTGCGCGTCTGGAGCGGGCTTTCGAGGTCCATCTCGACGAGAAGGCGGTGTTCGAGGCCAACACACCGCGCGATTTGCTGCGTCTGCTCATGAAAGCCCGCGGCGGTCGGCCGCTCACCTCGAGCACGCTCGCCGCGGTGCCACAACCAACCGCCGCAGGACTGCCCGACACGGCGACGACGCTCACCGAGATGCTCGAATGGCATGCCACGCACAATGCCGATCGAGCGCATATCCAGCTCTTCGACGACTATACCGACGGCGAGATCCTGACTTACGCCGAGCTGTATGGGGAAGCGAGCTGCCTGGGAGCCGCTTTGCAGCGGCGCGGGCTGGCACCCGGCGAGCGGGTCGCGTTGATGCTGCCGACCTGCCGTGCCTATTTCCTGGCCTTCTTCGGCGTCATTCTGGCTGGCGGTGTACCGGTGCCCATCTACCCGCCGCTGCGCCGCCAGCAGCTCGAAGACCATCTGCGCCGTCAGAGCCGCATCCTGATCAACTGCCGTGCGGCCATGCTCGTGACCAGTGCCGATGCGCTGGCCGTGGCGCGCCTGCTGACCGTTCAAGTCGAGAGCCTGCGCGAAGTGCTCGACGTCGATACCCTCGCCGGCAGCGACGCCGTGCTCGAACGTGTCGTGCGCACGGCTGATGACCTCGCCTTCCTGCAGTACACCTCAGGCAGCACCGGCGACCCGAAGGGCGTCATCCTCAGCCACGCCAACCTGCTCGCCAACATCCGCGCCGACGGGGCGGCGCTCGCGGTCGGCGCGGACGACGTCTTCGTGAGCTGGCTGCCGCTCTACCACGACATGGGCCTGATCGGTGCCTGGCTCGGCAGCCTGTATCACGCGGTGCGTCTGGTCGTGATGCCGCCGCTCGCTTTCCTGGCGCGGCCGGAACGCTGGTTATGGGCCATTCACCGCTATCGCGGCACCCTCTCCGCAGCGCCCAACTTCGCCTTCGACCTCTGTGTTCAGCGCATTCGTGACGCCGACATCGAAGGCCTCGATCTGTCGAACTGGCGGGTCGTAGCCAACGGAGCCGAAGCGATCAGCCCGCGGACCCTGGAGTCGTTCTGTGCACGCTTCGCGCCCTACGGCTTTCGCCGCGAAGCGATGCTGCCGGTCTACGGGCTGGCCGAATGCGCGGTCGGGCTGGCCTTCTCACCGCTGGGGCGCGCACCGCGCATCGATGTCATCGAACGCGACACCCTGGCCCGCGAGGGTCGTGCGGTACCCGCCGCGCCTGACGCGTCCGAACCGCAGCGCCTCGCCATCGTCGCCTGCGGGCAGCCCCTCCCCCACCATGAACTGCGCATCGTCGACGGCGCGGGTCGTGAACTCCCCGAGCGCCGCGAAGGACGCCTGCAGTTTCGTGGGCCATCGGCGACCAGCGGCTACTTCGACCGAGCCGACGAAACTGCCAGGTTGATCCGCGACGGCTGGCTCGAAACCGGTGACCGCGCCTATATCGCTGCGGGTGAACTGTTCCTCACCGGGCGCAACAAGGACCTCATCATCCGCGCGGGACGTAACATCTACCCGGCCGAACTCGAAGACGCTGTCGGCTCACTCGACGGTATTCGCAAAGGCCACGTCGCCGTGTTCGGCACCGCCGATGCCGGCACGGGCACCGAACGCGTGGTCGTCATGGCCGAGACCCGCAAGCGCGATGGGGCAGCACAGGAGCGACTGCGCAGCGCCATCAATGAACTGGCGGCCACTCTCATCGCCGCCCCGCCCGATGAAGTTCTGCTGGTCGAGCCGAACACGGTCCTGCGGACCTCGAGCGGGAAGATTCGGCGCAATGCCTGCCGCACGCTGTATGAAGAGGACCGCATCGGCCAACGCGGACGTGCGGTGTGGATACAGGTCGCGCAGCTCGCAGCGGCCGGATTGATCCCCCAACTGCGACGGGCGGCGCGGGCCGGCGCTGCCTGGGCCTGGGCGGCCTGGGCCTGGCTGATCTTTGCCACGTTCGCCGGCGCAGCCTGGCTCACGGCTTGCCTGCCCCTGCCACGGCGCCTGCTCTGGCGCCTGGTGCGCGCGCTGGCGCGCAGCGCCCTGATGCTCGTGCGTATCGAGCTGCGCGGGCAAGGGCTCGAGCTATTGCCGCCGCACGGCGCGCCGTGTGTCATCGCTTCGAATCACCAGAGCTATCTGGACGGCATTCTCCTGACCGCGCTGCTGCCGCGCCCGGTAAGGTTTCTGATCAAGACCGATCTCGCCGGCTCCAGGCTCGTCGGCAGGCCCTTGCGTCGCCTCGATGCGCTGTTCGTCGACCGTTTCGATGCCGCCGCTGGTGTGGCTGCATTGACTACCGTGACTGACGCGCTCGCTGGCGGTGCCGCTGTCGCTATCTTTCCCGAGGGCACCTTCAAGCGCATGCCGGGGGTGCTGCCATTCCATCTCGGTGCTTTCGTCTGCGCGGCCGAAGCAAAAGTGCCGCTGGTGCCGCTCGCCATCCACGGCAGCCGCTCGATCCTCCGTGCCGGATCGTGGTTTCCCCATCGCGGGCGCGTCGTCGTCACGCTGGGAGCTGCGCTGCTCCCAGCCCACGGCACAGATCGATGGGCGAATGCCATGGCGTTGCGTGACCCTGCGCGCAAGCACATCCTCACGCATGCCGCCGAGCCTGATCTCGCCGAGGAATCGAACGCGGTCCGGCAGTGAGTCCTTCATCATGGCCTTGTCTCGGCGTGTGATCGCCTGACAGCTGTCGGCATTCGCGCGCTCTGCGGAGGCAAGTTTCCCACTCGCGATCGAGTACGTTATTCTCAAGCGTGTGCTCGACCCTACGCCTGAAATCCTCCCATGCACGCATCGCTGTTGATCACCGTGGTGGCAGACGCACTCGAAGAGCGCGCTGTGGCGCTCGCGCTCGAGGAAGGCGCGCCGGGGTTTACGGTCATTTCCGCACACGGGCTGGGCTTCCCCGAACACATGACTTTTTTTGGCCTGACCTATCGCGGCCTGGAAAAAGTATTGCTCTGCGTCCTGGATCATGAGACGGCCGAGACGATCGCAAACCGCCTCAATATCGAACTCGAACTGCTCTCGCCTTTCCAGGGACTGGCGTTCTGCATTGATTTGGCCGAAGCAGAAGGGTTGGATGTCGATGCCATCCATCGTTACGTAGCATCTCGGGCGATTGCCGCCGGATCGGACGGGGACGACGACACTTGAATCAGTTCAAGGAATTCCTGCAAATCCTGCTACACGCCTTCCGTAATCTGCTGCCGATCGTCGTCGTCGTCGGATTCTTCCAAGCCGTCATCCTGCAGCAGCAGCCGGAAGGCCTCGGTTCCATGGTCTTCGGCCTGCTCGTGGTCGTTCTCGGCGTCGCACTGTTCCTGCAGGGCCTGGAGCTCGGCATTTTCCCGATCGGCAAGAACCTGTCCAACGAGTTCGCCAAGAAAGGTTCGCTACCCTGGCTGATGGTCTTCGGCTTCGCCCTCGGCTTCGCCGCCGTCATCGCCGAGCCGGCGCTGATCGCGGTAGCCAGCCAGGCCGAACTGATCAGTGCTGGGCGTATCGATGGCCTGACCCTGCGCGCACTGGTCGCGGCCTCGGTCGGCGCGGTGGTCGCAGTCGGGGTGTTGCGCACCATTCTCGGCCATTCACTGCATTGGTACATGATCGTCGGTTACTTGCTGGTGGTGCTCGTAACCTTCTTCGCGCCCGAAGAGATTGTCGGGCTCGCCTATGATTCCGGCGGGGTCACCACCAACATCGTGACCGTGCCGCTGATCGCGGCCCTCGGCATCGGCCTGGCCATTTCCATCCGCGGCCGCAATGCGCTCACCCATGGCTTCGGTCTGGTCGCCCTCAGCGTCATGGTGCCGATGATCACGGTGCAGATTTACGGCATAGTCGTCTACACGCTCGCCGACCCGAGCGCATCGACCGACGCCACGGCAGCGGTGCTAGCGGCTGCACAGACGAGTACAACGCCGACAGCTGAAGGTGGCATGCTGGCCGGGATGTTCGTCGATCTCATGACCATGTTTCGCGATGTGCTGCCGATCATCGCGGTCATCCTGTTCTTCCAATATGCGGTGATCCGCAAGCCCATAGCCCACCTGCACAAAGTGGTCGGCGGCTTCGTGCTGGTCATCGTCGGGCTCTATGCCTTCGTGGTCGGGCTCAAGCTCGGCTTGTTCCCGATCGGCACGAGCATGGCCGAGCAGCTCATCGCCCTCGATGCCATGGTCTATGTGTATCTCTTCGCATTCACCATCGGCTTCGCCTCGACCCTGGCTGAACCGGCGCTCATCGCCATTGGCCTCCAGGCCGAAGAGGCCGGCCGCGGACGCATTCGGGGCAGCCATATCCGCCTGCTCGTCGCCGCCGGTGTCGCCATCGGTATTACTATAGGCGTGCATCGGATCATCACCGGCGACTCCATCCACTACTACATCATGGGCGGTTACGCGTTGGTCATTGCCCTCACCGTGGCAGTGCCCAAATATATCGTGCCATTGGCCTTCGATCTCGGCGGAGTGACTACCTCCGAAGTCACCGTGCCGCTGGTCACCGCGCTCGGCATCGGCCTGGCAACCCACATCGAAGGTCGCAATGTGCTGATAGATGGCTTCGGCCTGATAGCATTCGCGTCCATCTTTCCCATCATTACCGTGATGCTCTATGCTCTATACGCTGAGCGGTTCGGACCGACAGGAGAAACGACGTGAAATTCTCGGTACTCGTGGCGATACTCGCCGAGGATCTCGAAGAAAAGGCCATAGACGTGGCCAAGAAGGCTGGCGCCGGCGGTGTGACCATACTCAATGCGCGCGGCATTGGCGCGAAGGAAAAGAAGACCTTTTTCGGCCTCACCTACGAAGGCAGTCAATCGGTGCTCATTCTCGTGCTCGAAAAAAGCCTGTCGCTCGCCGTGCTCAAGAGCATCAGCCGCGAACTCGATCTCAAGAACAATTCGAGAGGCGTCGTTTTCACCCTGCCACTGGAACATATCGCCGGCATAGACACCGGTCAGCTGCACCAATTCGAAGAGCACCTTAAAGACGACATTTAGCTTACACAACGCTTTTCCTGGGGATCGCCATGCTTGTTAAAGACATCATGGTCCGTGAAGTCGTCACAGTGGCGCCATTCGCGACCATCCGCGAAGCCATGCTCCTGATGCGGCAGCGCGGCGTCAAATCACTGGTCGTGACCAAAAGCGATAAACATGACGCTTACGGCATCATCACCTACACGAACATTCTCAAGACCATCGTCGCCGAAGGGGGGGATATCGATCTCCTCAACGTCTACGACGTCTGCGCCAAGCCGGCCCTGACGATTTCCCGCGAACTCGACGTCAAATACGCGGCGCGGATGATGGTGAGCATGGACATTCATCGCCTGCTCGTCACCGCCGCCAATGAACTCGTCGGAGTCGTCACCATGAGTGATATCGTCGGTGCGATTCTGAAGCTGGCCGAGGAGAACGATGAATGAATTGCGCGACGGGACTCCCCTGGCGGCGGACGGCAAGCTTGCGGGCGGGTGTTCGTCGCTACTCGCGAGCGCCACCTTGACCTCGATCATCACTCCGGGACGAAGATAAGCTTCAATGCAACACTGCACTACGAGGAGGAATTGCGCCATGCGCCACCCACTCACGCGGCCCGGCTTCGGCCTGCTGCTCGCCCTCGTCACCACGCAACTGACGGCCGCGGAACTGCCGAGCTACGATAAAGCCATCGTCAACACCGGTTACACGCTCTACCAAGTGCATTGCGCTTCGTGTCACGGTGATGACGCCACGGGTGGTGCGGTCAGCGGGGCCAAGACGACTCGCGGCGTGCCCGATTTGACCCGCCTCGCCGAGCGCAATGCCGGCGTGCTTCCGTTCTGGGATCTTTACGACGTCATCAGCGGCGCTGAACTCATGCCCGCCCATGCCGGGCGTACCATGCCGCTGTGGAGCCAGGAACTCGGCCGCGATGCCGCACCGAATACCGATGGCGCCGAGCAATCCCTGGCGCGCGGGCGCATCCTCGCCATCATGGCGTGGCTGGCGAGCGTGCAGACCGACTGAGTGCATGCTCGTAAGGGCCCGTCCCAGAATAACTCGGCTGTATGGGGCGTTGAGGCGCCCGGCTGG
>JBBDTC010000141.1:0-6366 GCA_040904625.1 Gammaproteobacteria bacterium | reverse complement strand
TTCGCGGTATCGCACTGGTACGGCTGGAACGACATCCCGGTGTTCAAGTTCCACACCGTCAACCTCGCCACGCGGCATATCCCCGGCGGCCAGGTACTGCCCAATAACGTCAACATCGGCGATCTCGCGGTGGCCCGGGCCATCTATCCCACCGGCAACCTGGCCAACCGTGCCGCAGCAGACATTGCCGCCACCGGTTCGAGCCCGCTGTACGCAACGGGCGGTCTGGTCGACCCGGTAGTGTCGACTTCGCCGCAGCAGGCTGCCCAGCTGCTGGCAGCGAACCCGGGGCCGTACCAGCAGGCCGCACGGAACGCCATGGCTTCCGGCAACTTCGCCCCGCTGTTTGTTGGCTTCGACCCGTCACTCGGCGCCATCGGCTGCGGCGATCCGCGCGGCGGCATCTTCTGCAGCCCGGTGGCCGGTGGTCAGGTCTCGCAGGAGTACCGGCAGTCCCACACTCTGGGTCTGGCCGTGGACTACTTCGAATCCTGGTCCGGTATCGTGACCCGTATCGAGTCGTCGTGGACGTTCGATGAACTGGTCAACAACACCCAGAGTGCGGACTGGGTCGACAAGAGTGACGTGATGCGGTTTTCGCTCGGTTTCGACCGGCCGACCTTCATCCCGTTCCTGAACAAGGACCGTACGTTCTTCCTCTCCCTGCAGATCTTCGATACCTGGTACTGGGATCACGAGGGTGACAAGAACACCGGCTACTTCGTCGACGAACACAACTGGATCACGACCTTCTTCGTCATCGGCAACTACATGCGCGACACCCTGAAGCCGGTCGGCTTCTATGTGTGGGAAGAGTTTTCCAACTCGCATGTCGCCGGCGGCAGCTTGGAGTGGCTGCTCGACAACCACTGGTCGATCAAGGGCGGTTTCCACACCATCTGGGGCGGTACCAACAACACCACGCATGATGTCGGGCCGTTCTCCAACTTCATGACCATCGGTGCCGATACCGGCCGCCAGAACCCCTTCGTCACCTCGACGCTGGGGCCAGGGCGCCAGGGCCTCGGTGCACTGCGCAATTACGACGAGATCTTCTTCGAGCTGAAATACCAGTTCTGAGGTCCCGATCGACCTGAGACCGGGGTGGGAGGTGCAGACCTCCCACCCCTTTTTTATGCCCGCACCCTGGCGCCGGCGATTCCTTCTCGGCACGGATGCTGCGATCATGCGAAAATGAACCTTGGACTGCCGGGGAGGTCACTCAGACACTATCTCTCCCGGCGTGATCGCAAGAGGAACCCTGCCATGATCCTGAATCGCTATTTTTCTTTCGCCATCCTGTTTGTCACGATGGGTGCCGTCACGCCGGGTTCGGCGGATGAGGCCGAGCAGCGCCTGGTCCGCGAGGCCGTCACGGTGGCGCAGGCACTGCGCGGCTCCGAGGATCTCTACGATCAGCTGGCCGGCGCCGGTACTCTGATCGAGATCGGTGACAAGGAATCCCTGCAATTCGTCGCCGACAATCTCTCTCACGCCGACTGGAGCATGATGCGCTCGGCCATCGATACGCTGCTGAGCGTCGAACATCCGGCGGCGCTCGATTTGATCTACCGCTATGCCGCGGCCACCGAAGACGCCATGTTCATGAAATTCCTGGCCGAATCCTGCGCCAGCCAGCCGCGTGAGGACATGGCCGAGTTTCTCGCCAACGCCCTGAAACTGGATGACCCATGGGTTCGAAAACATGCCTTGCAGGCGCTCGCCCTCACCCCGCTGGACGACAAGGAAGCGCGCATGCGCGCGATCGCCGAAGATACCGAGCAGGATGCCACCATGCGCGCCTATGCCTATTACGCCCTGATGGATACCGCGGCCCGCGATGAATCCGTCAGCATGCTGGTCAAGATTGCCAACACCTGGGGCGACGAAGCCCAGGAGGCGGCGGCTGTCGCGCTGGGCCGGGTCGAGAACGAAACGACACGCCATACCCTCGAGGCCCTGCGCGAAGCGCGCACTTACAAAGTGCAAATGGCGGCCATGGCCAGCGAAGCGGGCTTCGGCGTGGAACAGGCCGTCAAAGCCATGACCGACACCATCGCCCATGGCAAAGGCCTCGACCCGTCGGTCGCGGCCGCGAGTCTGCGGCGCCTGCCGGCCCCCATCGTGGAACAGATCACCGATACGCTGATCGCCTGTTGCGAGCTGAACTCCGATGTCGGCACACGCCTGCTCGAATCCTGGGCCCTGGTCAAGGCCGACCCGGCGCGGATCTATGCCTGGGGCCTCGGCAACGCCAATGCCGATATCCGTATGCAGGCCATCTGGCTGGTCGGCAAACGTGAGGATAGCGCTTACGCTGCCCAGGTCGGCGAAATGCTCGACGACAAGGACTCGGGCGTACGCGGTATGGCGGCCTGGTCGATCGTGCGCATACTCGGCGAACAATACGAGCCGGGCGTCGAGATCTGAGCGGGGCAGGGCGTCATCGTGGCCAAGGACGACGAGCAGACGGCGCCCGACGCCTGGCAGATCCTGGAATCGGACGAACTCTACCGCAACCCGTATTTCGTTTTTCGCCGCGATACCTGCGCGCTGCCGAATGCGCGCATCATGCCCGCCTACTATGTGTGGGAACTGGTCGACTGGGTCAATGTGGTTGCACTGACCCTCGACAATCGCCTGATCCTGGTCAATCAATATCGTCACGCGGCGGGCAAACGCTTCTATGAATTCCCCGGCGGCACGACCGAGCCGGAGAGCGCGGAAAATCCCGAGACGGCGGCGCGCCGCGAACTCCTCGAAGAAACCGGTTATGCACCGGGGCGCCTGCAGTACCTCGGCATGCACTATCCGAACCCGGGTCTGCAGGACAATCGCCTGCATGTCTACCTCGCCACCGAATGCCAACGGGTCAGCGAGCAGAAACTCGACACCTTCGAAGACATCGTCGTCGAACTGGTCGACCCGCAGCAGCTGCTGCTGGTCATCGAGCAGGGCTACCCCATGCATTCGCTGATGATGGCATCGTTGACCCTGGCCCTGCCCGCGATCAAGCGGCTTTATTCCAACTCCTTTGCGGCGATTTGAGCGCGCGGTTCCTGGTGGCGGAGTGCCATGATGCCGTCGTGCGCGCCGCAGCGCCCCTACAGCACGAGTGAAAAAAACGATGACGAATTTATATTCACGTTCCGGCCGGCTGCTCAGCCTGGCTGCCCTAACCTGCGCCGCGGGCGCCCTCGAAGCGGGCGATTTCGATTTCGATCAGGTCACCGCGAACGAACTCTCGCCGCCGCCCGGAACCGTCATCACGGCCGACAACCTGGAGCAGTCCGCGCAGCTCATCGATCCCGATTTCGCCGAGCTCATCGCCGCGGGCAAGGTATGGATCACGGTCGGTGAGCCGCTGTCGTTCGATCCGCATCCGAACTATGTCGCGGTCACCGAGGAGCAGGGCGGCAGAACCGCGCTGGGCGCCGAACCGGGTCAGCTCATCGACTATGTCGGCGGCCGCCCCTTTCCGGGCGAGCTGTCGATCGACGACCCCCGCGCCGGCGAAAAGCTGATCTGGAACATGCGCTACGGCTATGCCGGTGATGGCGGTGAGATACCGGAGATGTACTGGCAGTACCGCGACATGCGCGCGCAGAAAGTCGAGCGCGAACTCGAGTTCACCGCCGCCTCCATGCGTTTCATGTATCGCCACGTCGTCGAACCGACGCCAGCGATAAAAGACAATACCTACGAGGTCTACAATGCGATCACGCTGACCGCGCTGGACCCTGGCGACGTCGCCGGCACGAACCTCCTGATTTTCTACAACAGCGACGATCGGGCGGAAGAGCAGGGCTGGATGTACGTGCCGCTGCTGCGGCGGGTGCGGCGGGTGGCGACCACCATGCGCACCGATTCCTTCCTCGGCAGCGACATCATGATCGAGGATTTTCTCGGCTATACCGGCCGCATCATGGACATGGAGTGGCAATACGGCGGCGAGCGTCACATCCTGCTGCCGATGTACCGCCACGACCAGATCCCGCATTCCCCCCGCAAGGCGCGCCGCCATGCTTACAACTTCGTCAACGTCCACGGGGACAGCGGCTGTTTCCTCGACGTCACCTGGCAGGTCCGCAAAGTTCACATCCTAGAGGGCACGCCCAAGCGCAGCGACCATCCGCTGTCGCGCCGCTTTTTCTATATCGACGCGCAGACCATGTTCCCGGTCTTCGGCAAGGTCTATGATCGCGCCGGTGTGCTGTGGAAATTCCTCATGGCCGGGCTCGCCCATCCGGATCACCATTTGCCGGAGAATGTCGGCACCGGCGTGCCCTTGCTCGATTCCTCGACCGTAGTCGATGTGCAGAACCAGCACTGCACGAGCCTGCAGATGGTCACGCTGGCCAACGTGGAAGATATGAAGAAGCGGGATTTCGAACCGTCCGCCCTGAATGTCGGGGCACGCTGAACCGAAAAGAATCAACGCGCCGCCGAGGCGCACAACAGGAGGTCAACCCATGGCAAGCCCACAAGCCAACGCAATCAACGAACTCTATACCCACTGGCTGCAGAGCATGGCCGCCAAGCCCGACATGGGGCTCGACGAAATGCGCGATCTGTTCGAACACTGGGGCGATATCACCGGCGAGCCGGGTGAGGTCGACTACGTCGAAGTCGATGCCGGCGGCGTGCCCGCGATGTGGGCCATCCCCAAGGGCGCGGTCGAGAATCGCGTGGCCCTGTGCACCCATGGCGGCGGCTATGTCTGCGGTTCGATGTACACCCACCGCAAGCTGTTCGGCCATATTGCCAAGACCATCGGCTGCAAGGCGCTGATCGTGCATTATCGCCGTGCGCCCGAGCACACCCACCCTGCCCAGGTCGACGACGCCGTAGCCGCGTATGCCTGGCTGCTCGACCAGGGCTTCAAACCCGAACATATCTGCACCACCGGAGATTCTGCCGGCGGTGCACTGTCGACCTCGATCCTGCTCGGCATTCGCAAGAAGGGCCTGCCGCTGCCGGCAGCAGCGATGCCGATGTCGCCGTGGTATGACCCGGCCGGCACTGGCGTATCGCTGCAGACCAACGTCGACAAGGATTGCCTGGTCAAACCAGATGTCCTGAAAGGGATGGCGAGCACCTTCCTCGGCGACGCGTCGGCGCAGGACCCGCTGGCCAATCTGCTCGAAGCCGATATCAGTGGGCTGCCACCCATCTACATCCAGGTCGGCGGCTATGAAACCCTGCTCGACGATTCCACCCGTTTCGCCGAGAAGGCCAAGGCCGCCGGACTCGATGTGCGCCTCGATGTCTTCCCCGAGATGCAGCACGTCTTCCAGTTCATGGCCGGCCGGGCCCCGGAAGCCGACGACGCCGTGCAGCGCATGGCCGAGTGGGTCAAGCCGAAACTGGGCTTGTAAACCGACGCCGGTCGCGCCGGTACGCGCGGCCAGTTCATCATCCGGTTGCCGGGGCTGAAAACGCCCCGGCAGGCCGACCATGCTGCTGAACTTACGGATACCATGGATAAATACGCTCCTGAATACGATCCCCGCTCGCTGTTCGATCTGAGCGGCAAACGCGCCCTGATCACCGGCGCATCGACCGGCTTGGGGCGGCGCTTCGGCTGGACCCTGGCCCGCGCCGGCGCCGAAGTCATCCTCGCCGCGCGCAGCGCGGACAAGCTGGCCACGCTGGCCGAAGAAATCGCCCGCTTCGACGGCCGCTGCCAGACGGTCTGTCTCGATGTGCGCGATCGCGCCGCCATTCGCAGCTGTATCGACGAGCTCGAGAGCCAGGCGCCGCTCGATGTCCTGGTCAACAATGCCGGCATCGCCATCGTCAAGGCGCCCGAGCGCTATGCCGACGACGACTGGGATGCAGTCTACGAAACCAATCTGCGCGCACCATGGGCGCTGGCCCAGGCCGTCATCCGGCATCGTGTCGACGACGGCCGTCCTCTGAGCATCATCAATATCGCCTCCGTTCTCGGCATTCGTCCGCTCGGCCACATCGCGCCCTATGCCGCGGCCAAGGCCGGACTGATCAATCTCGGCCGTGAGTTGTGCGTCGACCTGGCCCACCGGGGTATCCGCGTCAACGCCCTCGCACCGGGCTATTTCGAGACCGAGATGAATCGCGACTGGCTCGCCAGCCCAGCCGGACAGCGCTTGCGCGAACGCATTCCCACCGGCCGCTTCGGCCTGCCGGACGACCTCGACGGGGCGATCCTCTTCCTCGCCTCTGACGCGTCGGTGTTCATGAACGGCAATCTGCTGGTCATCGACGGCGGCCATACCGCCGGCCTGTAAGGGTCCGCCGCGAAATAACTGAGCGATCTGGGGCGTTGAGGTGCCCGGCTGGCAAGGCGCGAGGAGGGCGAATAGTGGTTCTATTCAACGGACGAGC
>JBBDTC010000140.1:0-6371 GCA_040904625.1 Gammaproteobacteria bacterium | reverse complement strand
TGAACGCAGTTTGAACCTGCTGCCGACGCCGCGCGGCGGCGGATTGGCGATCTCGTTCGTCGCCGGCGTCGCGCACTTGCTCGTCGCTGTTTTCGTGGTAGCGCCCGCTGGCAGCGCCATCATCGCATTCGTGATGTGGACCGCCGCCGCCCTCGGCTTCGCCGCGCTCGGCTGGATGGACGATCGGCAACCGCGCCCGGCGCGCCTGCGCCTGGTCGTCCAGCTGCTGCTGGCTGCCGCTTTCGTGGCGGCGGTTGGGGTCGCGGTCCCGCCGACGTTCGTCATCGTGTCGGCGGTGGCGGCGGTCGTCACCATCGTCGCCATCGTCTGGGTCGTCAATGTCTATAACTTCATGGACGGTGCCGATGGCTTCGCCGCGTTGCAGGCGCTGCTCACACTGGGCGGCGCGTTGCTGATCCCGGGCGTGGTCTTGACCACGCCCGTAGCGCTGCTGGCCGCCGTGCTGGCCGGCGCGGCGGCCGGTTTCCTGTTGTGGAACCGACCGCCTGCGCGAATATTCATGGGCGATGTCGGCAGCTACCTCGTCGGTTTCGAACTCGCGGCTTTTACCCTGATCGAACACAACGCGGGCGGTCGAGCGCTGCTCTGGCTGATCCTGTTCCTGCCCTTTGTTGTCGATGCGACGATGACGCTGCTGCGCCGCATGGCCCGCGGCGAACGCTGGTGGACGGCGCACCGCAGCCACGCCTATCAACGCCTGGTGCTGTCCGGCTGGTCACCGCGCCGCCTGCTGTTGGCGCAAGCCGCCGTCAACCTCGGCCTGTGCTGGCCGCTGGCCTGGTGGGCCGCGGCCGTGCCGGCGGCTGCGCCAATGGCGCTGACGCTCGGTGCTCTCGTGTTGCTCGCGCTCTGGGTGGTTGTCGTCGCAAGCCGGGGGCAGACCACGGTTTGAGTCCTGCACAATTGCGCACAATTGGGGTCAGATCTTGCAATCACGCATAGGCATGCGTGATTGCAAGATCTGACCGTACGCGGTCTTAGCGAGACTCCTGCTCTAGCTCGAATCGCCGGACCAGCGCCCAGCGCTTCGGCTAGCGGGCGGTTCAGATGATTCGTCGGGCCGAGAGATAGCGTTGGGTGTAACGGGTACGCCTTGACGAACCTGCGCGGCGCGCAGCACAGCAAACTCTCGACCGCCAATCTTGCGCGGCTTGCCGTTCGTTCCTCCCGCAAGCACGTCCCACCAGTTGCGCCGCGTGGCTTTACCGTCGGCTTTCCACTCATCGATGACTTCGTCGATCATCTTGGCGACGTCAGCGTATCCGTTCTCTAACAGCCATTGTTTCGCAAGCATTCGGTCCATCCTCGCTTCCGCAGGCCTTGCTCGCACGCGTTTTCGTGGCGCACCAAGGCCCGCAACGCGAAAGCTGGTAATGAGTGCTTCCGCGACGGCGCCGCGCCGGTCCGGCCGACTGTTCACCCGGCGGGTCGCGTGAACCTCATAGATGTAGTGCCCCGCATAAAGATCGCATGTGAGGTCGGTGAAGGAGTTGGAGGCGATTACCTTGGCGCCTTTGCTGGCGAGGTAAGTGAATGCCTCGGCCAGTTGGCGTTGTTGGGCCAATCCGAACTTGTTCCTACTGTAGCTGGTAAAACCCGCGGTGCGGGACGCTGGTATGTAGGGGGGATCGAAGTAGACGAGGTCGCCAGCCTGAATGTCATCAAGCGCATCAACGAACGTCCGCGCATGTATGGAAGCGAAGCGGAGAGTCTCGGCTACAGCTCGGAGGTTTGCTATGTCTCGAATGAGGGGATTGTCGTAGCGGCCGAATGGCGCATTGAATTGCCCTTTGCTGTTTTCCCGATAGAGCCCGTTGAAGCAGGTCCGATTCAGATAGATGATTCGGGCGGCTCTTCTTGCAGGGGTCCGCGGTGAGGATGCGCGAACGGCATAGAAGTGCTGCTCGCTGTGAAGGCGTTCGTGTTCGGCCAGGGCGCGCAGCACGCCTTCGATGTCATCACGGACGCCGACATAGGCGTCGATCAAATTCGGATTTATGTCCGATAGGTAGGCGCCGTTCGGTAACATGCCGGTGCGAGCGAGCCTGAAGTACAGTGCGCCGCCACCGATAAAGGGCTCATGGTATGCGGAGAAGCCTTTTGCAGAGGCCACTGCTTTCAGCAATTCAGGCAAAAGCTGACGCTTCCCACCGACCCACTTGAGGAATGGGTGGGGTGGGGGTTCACGCCGTGCGATCTTTTCCTTCAAAGGCCGAAGTACAGCTCGATCCATTTCCGCACGTCGCGCAGATCAACCGCCTTGCCTGTGGAGTGTAGGTACGCAGTCATGTTGGCCGAGAAGCCATCGCCCGCGAAGACCACGATGCCCTTGATGGGCCATGCGTTGATGTCTTCTAGCGTGGCTGCAATCTTCTCTTCGGCGCTACCTTTGGCGCCCTGATATTTGCACTCGATACCCAGGCTGAAGCGGGTGTTGGCGTCTCGGAGCACGACATCAATATGCCGTTGTGCGCCCCAGATACGCCGGCCGACGCGCACTTCCGTCTCTGCGTCCAGCCCCAAATCCCGGCCAAGCTGCGCAACGCGGTCGCGCAGATCGGCTCCGTTCTGAACAGCGACCGCTCGCCCCGGCATCTCAGCATCTCCCATGTTGGCTCGAAGCCCATTTTACGGGTCATTGCCTCCTGCGCCGCGTGCCGATGAGATCGGGTCGGCCCACACATCGCGATAGACAGTGACAGTTACTGTATTTGCGACGACGGGTCGAGCGCTTTCAGGGGCAAGCCATCCGAGTCAATGACCCCTTTGGCCGTGGTCTGTCGCCGAATTGCTGCCCGCGGCGTCACGGCTGCACGCCTTGTTGGTCGATTGGCGTCATTCCAGCGCGCACGGCGCCACGGTCGAAACTGATCACTTTGTCGCAGCCAGCGTTGAAGGCCGAAGCTGCGATGATCGCATCAGCGAAACCGCAGGCGTTGTGTTTTGAAATGGCGAGGGCGCGGGCGACAACATCACGGTTCTCAACCACAATGGCACGACTGCCCAAGAGGTCAGTCACCGTCTCCCGAATTTCCTCGGCACTGGCTCGATAGAGCCGGTGCAAAACCCAAGCCGTTTCGACCAGTACGACCAAGCCGATAAAGCCTGGCGCATCCTCCGTCAGTTCCTGCTCGACGACCTGGGTCGCGCGCGCAGCCTGATCCGGATCATCTTGCGTCAGGTAGCGGACGAGAACATTGGTGTCCAGTCCAATCATCGACCAGCGTCTTCTGTCGCCGCTCGAGCAATCGCATCTTCCATTTCCCTGGTCGTGACCGGCCGTTTGACGCGGCCTGCGAATTTTCCTTTGAGGGCACGTATGTCTTTCCTCAGCGGGACGAGTTTGAAACCGCCTGCGACCGCCACGAAATCGACCTTGTCTCCGGCACCCAATCCCAGTGCCTGCCGGACATCCCGTGGCAAGGTGATCTGGCCTTTCGACGTTACCGTTGACGTTGACACAAGCGCGTTCCTTACTATTTGTAAGGAAGACTAATTTGCTGGTCGCTTTGAGTCAACAGCGCGGATTCCAATCCCCACGTAGCCAGATCGGCGAGACCACAGGCGGCAAATCGGGCACAGCAGACGATTCGCCCTGCAGGAATTACGCTGTGGCGTCTCCGTAAGTTACGGTGACGAACACCAGACCTTGAGTCGAAGTATGGTTATATAGCCATATCCCGCCTACACTTCACCCCATGCCGAAAGCTGGATTCGAGTGGGATCGTGCGAAAGATGCCGAGAATCGGAAGAAGCACGGTGTCTCCTTCTATGAGGCGCAAAGGGCTTTTCTCGATCCTGCCCGTATCATCGCTCGCGACATCACTCACAGTACGAAAACAGAGGAGCGATTCTTTTGTTTCGGGAAAGTCGAAGAAACGATATTGACGGTTCGATTCACGTATCGGCGCAATATCATTCGAACTATCGGCGCTGGATATTGGCGTAAAGGTAAACGCATCTATGAGGACAAAAAAAAAATATAGCAAAGGGCCTATCGGTGAAATAGAAGTTGTCAAAGATTTCTTGCCATCACCGGATGAACTCGCGCTACAAGAGGAAACGGTCAAAGTAACGATCGCCCTGAGTAAGTCGAGTGTCGAATTCTTCAAAGAGAAGGCCGATGAGCATCACACCCCTTACCAGAAAATGATCAGAAACCTGCTCGATTCGTATGTCGAGAAATACAAGTGAAATACGGAAATAGGTGGGAAAGTACGGTGACGGAGGTGTCAGAAATCTTGTGTGCGCACGATTGGGGGTCCGATCTTGCGGGAGCAGGGCGAGGGTACTACTGTGTAATGACTGATGTAGTTGTGCAGCTCATGGCCCTGAACATTCGCAATCCCGAAACGGATAGGCTCGCCGAGGCACTCGCCGAGATCACGGGTGAGACCAAGACGGAAGCGGTGACCCGCGCTCTGCGTGATCGTCTCGAGCGCGTGCGCCGCGAGCGCTGTGCTCGTCGGCTCGCCGACGAGCTGGACGAGATCGCGCTGCATTGTGCGCGACTGCCGGTACGCGACGCGCGCAACCCGGACGAAATCCTGGGATACGACGAGGACGGGGTGCCGCGCTGATGGTGATAGACACCTCCGCGCTGCTCTGTATCCTGCAGGACGAGCCCGAGCGCCGAAGCTACGTCGAGATCATCG
Source organism: Gammaproteobacteria bacterium (assembly GCA_040904625.1). Taxonomy (GTDB): domain Bacteria; phylum Pseudomonadota; class Gammaproteobacteria; genus JACKNG01. The sequence continues at coordinate 1,695 of JBBDTC010000140.1, read as the reverse complement.
AAAGCGCGTCTGCGCGGCGTCTGTCCGGGGCAAACCTGGTCGAAACCGCCATTGTCATCGAAGCGCGCTATGGCGATGCTGGCGCCCGTGACCTCGACTAATCCCTCGATCATGCGGGTGTCGATTGCGTAGCGGTGGACGCGGAGCAGGCGCGCGCGGCGCGCACAGCGTACAACCGCTACGGCAAGGGCCGTCATCCGGCCGGCCTCGACTTCGGCGATTGCTTTGCTTACGCCCTGTCGCGAGTGCTCGGGGAGCCGTTGCTGTTCAAGGGCTATGACTTTGCGCGGACGGACATCATCGCCGCAAACCGGGGACAGACCACGGTTTGATTCGCGGGGCGAACCGTGGTCTGTCCCCGCATTCGCGCCGGTCTTGTCGAGAGCGCCGCTGGTCCTGTCGAGATGAACGATCCCTCTCCTGAGCGTAGCGCGCGTGCCGTCCCGCTGGCCGCCGCTGCGCCATCCACTGGCGACAGCGCGCCAGTGCCCGAAGTCCTGCTGACCCGGCCGTTCGTACTCATACTGATTGCCACGGCGCTGTTCGGATTGGCCTTCTCGGCCTATTTCCTGTTCCCGAAATACCTCGCGACCGAACTCGCGGCCGATCCCGCGACCATCGGTGCGCTCAGTGCGGTGACCATGTTCGCGTCGGTGGTGTTCATGCCTCTCGTCGGTGTCGCGGTCGATCGCCACAGGCGCCGCCCACTCGGTACGCTCGGCGCCTGTGTGTTCGCGCTCGCCAGTCTCGGCTTCCTCGTTGTCGACGACGTTGGTCCCTTGATGTGGATATTGCGCGCGCTGCATGGTCTCGCGTACACACTGTTCTTCATCGCCTTCTCGACGCTGGCGACGGATCTCGTGCCTCCCCGTCGCCTCGGGCAGGCGCTGGGACTGTTCGGTGGGGTCATGATCTCGACCAACGCACTCGGCCCGCTGCTGGCGGAGTGGGGCGCGCTCTACTGGGGTTGGACCAGCGTCTTCGCCGGTACCGCGGTTTCTGCCGGTCTCGCCGCAGTCTTGACCTGCTTCATCACCGAGCGCGCGCACGCACATGTGAGCGAAGCACCACTGCCATCGTGGGCCATCCTCGCTCGGCCGGGCCTGGCACGCGTACTGGTCGTGGCAAGTCTTGCCGGCTGCGCGATGGGCACGGTGTTCACGTTCTACCAGCCCTGGGCGCTGACCCGTGGCATCGAACACGTCTCGAGTTTCCTGATCGGCTTCGCCGGCTGCGCCATGGCGGTGCGCTTTGGCCTCGGCAGTCTTGCCGATCGCTTCGGCCGCCGTCGTATCGCGACCCTGTCCCTGGCCCTCTATATCGTCGCCCCGCTGTCACTGATCTGGGTCGATACCCTGGGCTTGGTGCTGGCCGGCTGCCTGCTCGGCGTGTCGCACGGCTTGTTCTTCCCGGCGCTCAATGCGGTCGCGTTGGATTACTCAGGCGCGCGTGAGCGCGGCAAGGCCATGGCTGCCTACCACGGTGCGTTCAACGTCGGCTTCGCCGGCGGCAGCTACGCGCTAGGCTACGTCGCCGCGGCGGCGAATTATGCGACCGTTTTCGCGCTCGCCAGTGCCGGCTGCGCACTGGCCTTCGTGCTGCTCGGCACGTCGCGCCCACGCCCGGCCGCCGCCCAAAAAGGGGACGGAGGGGTTTAAAATTTAACACAGGTGAAATTTTTAAAACACCGTGCCC
>JBBDTC010000139.1:0-36077 GCA_040904625.1 Gammaproteobacteria bacterium | reverse complement strand
ACGCTCGCTCCGCCTTGCCGGGTCACGACAATGGCCACAGCAGCGCCGAACAATGAAAGATCAACAGGCCCTAACAGGCGACGCGTGATCCTGCGTGAAGCTCCTCGCCCATGAAACGTATTCCGCTCTCAGGACGCCACCCCGCGCTCGAAGAGCGTGCTGCCGTTCTCTACAGCGACGCCTTGCCCTACCACAACTTCGCTCATGTCCAGGATACTTTGGCAGCGGCCGAGAAAATCCTGGCACGATGTCAGGCCGAGCATATCCGTACTGATGCCGAGGTCGTCTACTACGCCCTGCTATTCCACGATGCCGGCTATCAGGAAAATCATCTTGCCTGCGGATACCTCTCCAAGGAGTCCTATTCCGCCGCTCTCGCCAGTGCGGTACTGACCGAATTCGCTGCCCCTCCGTCACAGATCGACAAGTGCACAGCGGCGATTCTCGCGACCGAGCGGGATGGAAAATTCATCAGTGCTGAGCAGAAAGCCGTGCGAGCTGCAGACCTTTCCGGGTTGGCGGCAGATTATGCGGTGTTTCTGGACAGTTCGTTGAAACTCAAACGCGAGCATGAACTCCTGCATGGCAAATCCCTGGCGTGGGCGGACTGGCAGGCGGTTTCCGATGAAGTGCTGCGTCACTACCTCAGCCAGGAAATTCGCCTGACCAGCTATTTCTACGACGAAAACGGTGAATCGACCTTCCATGCCCGAGTCCGGGAGAATCTCGAGCGCTTGCTCGCTGAACCCAGTGAGCCCTCAAGGCCGGTCGTCGTCGCCCGTTGTGTCGCCGATCCGCAGCAGGATTGAATCCATGTTGTTTTCAACCAGGCGAACGCGTATTGCCCGTATCTCCTCCTCGCTGGAGAGGGGGCCGATATGCACCCGGTACCATACATCCTGGCCGTTTATGACGACTCTTTGGATGGAGGCTGTAATGCCGTGCAGTGCCAGCGTCGCCTTGACGCGATCGGCGTCCTCGAAGGCTTTGAATGAGCCGACCTGCAACAGGTAGGTGCCCTGGTCGAGCGGCGCCGCTGCCGTGCTGTCGGCCGCAATCGCGCTTTGTTCAGGCGTGTCCTCCGGTGACACCTCGCCCGTCTCGTCGGGCTGCCAATCCGGGATGGGCACCTCCATTTCGGGCAGGATTTTATAGAAATCGAACGTCGGACGCGGCAATTCCGCGCTCGGCTCGGTCGCCGGCTCTTCTCTCAGCAGCGGGGCCGGCGGTGCCGACGGTGTGGTGCTCGGCATGCGCAGGTGGCCGGACCAGAGATAGACGCCGAAAGCCACCAGCAGCCCGACCCCCAGGCCGCTGATGAACGAGACCCAGCTGCCGGGCGCGGGCGCCGGTTTCCTGGTGCGGCCGGTAGAGTTCTTGTAGTCGCGAGCAGCCATGATCAGCGACTACATCTCAAGCGGTGCATCGATGCCGAGAAGTTCGAGGCCGTTGGCCAGCACCTGACGTACGCCGCGCACCAGCTGCAAGCGACTGTCACGGACGGCCGCATCATCGACCAGTATCTTGTGGGCGTTGTAATAAGCATGGAACTCCGTCGCCAGGTCTCGCAGGTATTGCGGCAGCAGGTGGGGCTCGCGCGCAAACGCGGCGTGGACGATGACCTCGGGGTAGCGCCACAGCATCATTGCCAAACGACGTTCCGCTGTGCTGCGCCGAACCGTTCCGGCTGCCTGCACTGCCGCATTTGAATCGAGTTGGCGCTCATCGAGTTGGCGCTCCACGCTGCAGATTCGAGCATGAGCGTACTGCACATAGTAGACCGGGTTGTCCGCGCTTTCGGCCGTGGCCAGATCGAGATCGAATTCCAGGTGCTGATCGGCCCGGCGCATGACGTAGAAAAATCGGGCGGCAGCCGGCCCGACTTCATCGACCAGCTCGCGCAGGGTCACGAATTCGCCGCCACGTGTCGACATCGCGACCTTGGTGCCGCCACGAACCAGGGCAGCGAATTGCACCAGCACCACCGACAATCGCTCAGGATCCTCGCCGAGAGCGGTAAGCGCTGCTTTGACGCGCGCGACGTAGCCGTGATGATCGGCGCCCCAGACATCGATGACCTCGTCGAATCCACGCTGAATCTTGTCGCGATGATAAGCAATATCCGAAGCGAAGTAGGTCTTCAGGCCGTTTTCGCGCACGACCACGCGATCTTTCTCATCACCCAAGGCTTCCGAACGAAACCAGCGAGCCCCCTCCGCGGTATATAGATGGCCCCTGGCGTCGAGTATCTCGAGGGCATCGTCGATGAGTCCGAGGCGCGCAAGATCCGATTCGGAGTACCAGACGTCGAAGCACACGCCGAACTGCTGCAGATCTGCTTTGATTCCCTCGAGAATGATGTCCTTGGCATAGTTCCGGATGGCATCGAAGCGCTCGTCGCCGAGCGCGTTGCGTGCCGCGGCGATCGCGGCATCGAGTGCGCGCTCGGCATCCTCGATTTTGACGTCGTCGAGCAGTGACCCCGGACCAATCCGCCATGCGTCGCCGTGCTCGTCGCGCAAGCTGTTGGCGATATCGATGACATAGTCGCCCTGATAGGCTTGGGCTGGCAGTTCGATGTCCAGCGCGCAGTTCTGCAGATAGCGCAGGAAGACGCTGAGCGCGAGGATATCCATCTGCCGCCCGGCATCGTTGACGTAATACTCGCGGCACACGTCGTGGCCGGTAGCGTCGAGCAGGTTCGCAATCACCGAGCCGATGGCGGCTCCGCGACCATGACCGATGTGCAGGGGGCCGGTCGGATTGGCGGACACGAATTCGATCTGGACCTTGCGACCGGCGCCAACCGTGCTGCGACCATAGGCTGTGGCCTGGTGCTGGATTTCATTGATGACCGCGAAAATATGGGCATCGTCAACGACGAAATTGATGAACCCCGGACCTGCCACGTCGACCCGTTCAAATAGCGCGTCCTGCGCGAGCTCGGCGGTAAGCAGCTGTGCCACCTCGCGCGGATTGCGGCGACAGCTCTTCGCCAGAAGCATCGCGACGTTCGTGCTGAAGTCGCCATGGGTTTCGTGTTTCGGCGTTTCTATCTGATAGTCGACAGTATCGGCGTGGGCCAGCGTGCCGGCCTTTCGCAGGCGGGCGAGGCCGGCATCGATGGAAGTCCGCAGGAGCTGTTTCAAGACGTTCGGTTCCGCGTTGCAGGTCGAGGGGAGAGTGATGTGGCGCGCAGATTCTATCCGCTCTGGCGTTTTGACGCACTGCACCCAAAGGCTGCTATATACCTGCTCGGCACTGTACTCCAGGCGGCAGCGGCGGATCGCAAGCGGGCGCCGTGCGCTCGGCGCGAACTTCTACAGCGTGTCCTGGGGGTCGACGTCGATCGAGAAGCGCACGCGCACGCGCCGTGCAAGAGCGTCGAGGTCGTCCATGTGGCGGCCGAGCAGCCGGCCGATGGCGCGGCGGCTGTCGGCACTGATGACAATCAGCCCGCGATAGCGGCCCGCGCGGCGTTCCATCAGTGCGGGTATGGGGAAGCTCACGGCCACCGGTGACGCCTCGGACAGCAGCAATTTTCGCGCCGCAGCGAGAAATTCCAGCGGTCGCGCGATCTGGGTCGACTCGCCGCGCACGATGGCCATGGCGGCGTATGGCGGTAGTGCCGCTTCGCGCCGCTCGGCCAGGGCCTGCGCTGCGTACGCGGCGTAACCTTCGTCGATGATACGACGCAGTACCGGATGACGTGGCTGGTGCGTCTGAATCAGGACACGCCCGGGCTTGTGCGCGCGCCCGGCCCGACCGGCGACCTGTATGAGAAGCTGGGCGAGGCGCTCCTCTGCCCGAAAATCCAAGGCGTAGAGCCGGCTGTCTGCATCGACGACGCCGACCAAGGTAATCGCCGCGAAGTCGAGCCCTTTGGCGACCATCTGGGTGCCGATGAGGATATCGACTCGGCCTGCACCGATGTCATCGAGCATCGCGGCCAGCGCTGCCGGGTGACGTACGGTGTCACGATCCATGCGGCAGATGCGCCGCCCGGGGAACAGCTCGGTGACCATTTCCTCGACGCGTTCGGTACCGTGACCAATCGGAGCGATGTCTTCCTCAGCGCAGCAGCGCGCCGGCCGACGCATCGGCAGCAGCCTGTCGCAGTGGTGGCAGCGCGCGGTGTCGGAAGCCTTGTGATAGACCAGAAAGGCATCGCAACGATCGCAGCGGCGCGGCTCACCGCAGGCGCGGCACAGCAGCAGCGGGGCGTAGCCGCGGCGATTGAGGAAAAGCATCACCTGCTCGCCGCGTGCAAGATGCTCGCGCATTGCGCGCAGCAGCGCATCGCTCAGACCGCCATTGAGGTCGAGGCCGCGGACATCGAGGCATTCGATGGTGGGCAGGGGCTGGGCCAGGGCCCGCGCGGCGAGATGCAGGCAGGTGAACTTGCCGCGCTCGACGTTGGCCAAGGTTTCCAGGGACGGCGTCGCCGAGCCCAGCACGATCGGTATACCGGCCTGCTGCGCACGCATCACCGCTACATCTCGCGCCGAGTAGCGGAAGCCGTCCTGCTGTTTGTAGGAGGGATCATGCTCTTCGTCGACGACGATGAGCCCCAAGCGCGGTAAGCCGACCCAGACCGCCGAGCGGGTGCCGATGAGGACGTCAGCGCGACCGCTGCGACAGGCATCCCAGGTCTGCGCCCGTTCCCCTTCGCCAAGGCCGGAGTGCAGCAAAGCAACTCGCGTCCCGAAGCGTTGGCGGAAACGGCCGACGAGCTGCTGGGTGAGCGCAATCTCCGGTACCAGGACGAGCGCCTGTCGTTGCTCGGCGAGACAGTGTGCGATGACCTCGAGATAGACCTCGGTCTTGCCGCTGCCGGTGATACCGTAGAGCAGGAAGGTCCGGAATTCGTCGCGGTGAGCACAAATCTCGTCGACCGCCTGCTTCTGTTCGGCATTGAGCGCAATGCCCGGCGGAATCGGTGCGATATTGCGTGTCGCTGGAATCGTATGCCGCTCGACCCAGGCCTTTTTCTCGAGTCTGCGCAGCACCGGTCGCCAGTCGAAATCGTTGGCGCTGAGTGCGATTTCATCGACAGTGCCGTCCGCGAGCTGAGCCATCAATTGTTGCTGGCGCGCGGCGTTCGCGCCGAGTTCGGGCAGCGCCGCCCGTCCCGCCGGCGTGAGGCGCCAGGCGGTCGAGCCCTGCACCGGCAGCGCGCGGCGCCGCCGCAGCCGCGTGGGTAGCAATGCGGCTATGACGTCACCCAGTGGGTGGTGATAGTAGCCCGCGGCCCAAGCCGCCAAAGCCAGCATGTGTGCGTCGAGTACCGGTTCGACGTCGAGTATGTCGTCGATCGCTTTCAGATCCGACGCCCGGGCCGCCGCTTCCATCCGCGCTGCGACGACGACGCCAACGCGGTACGAGCGGCCGAAGGGCACCCACACCCGGGTACCGGGTGCGAGGTCGACAGCGTCGTTGGGCGAGTCGGATCGATAATCGTAAAGTTGGCGTAGTGGCGCGAAAACCGCAACGCTGACTACGCGAACCGGGCTCGCGTCGTTCATCGCCGGGCAGGGCTCCGTGGCGCACGGACTGAGGCTGCACACCGGACGAGTGCTGTCCCGGCCGGGTCGTCAACCACGCGGTTCGACTTGGTCGGTAAATAAACGCCCGGACTCGATCAATGCCTCGAGTTCGGTGGCTCCAACCCGCTTGACCGGCTTGTGGTCGAGCGCACTGAGGGGATGTCGGCAGGCACCGCTGGCGGGAAATACGAGGAGATCGAACTCCTCGTCAGCGAACGTGATCTCGAACCGTGGCACGCGGCGAACACCCGCAACGTCGGCAAAGCGACAGCTGGCTTCACCGAGACGATAGTGTATGCGGCGTTCGAGCAGGAAACGGGTTACGGCCTCGATTTCGTCACTGATGAGGTGAACACTGACCGGTGTGTGGGCGCACGCCGTTCCGTACCACACGGGTCCGCACAGACGGGCGCTGAATGACTTGAACAGATCGAGCGCGCGCAAGGCGGCCCGGCGTAATCGCAGCAGACGCTCGGCGAGTTCTTCGCCCTCAAATAGCGCCAGATATTCGGCCAGGGCACGCTGAATCTCACGATTGTCCGGCAGATCCCGACGCCCCTGCAGGCTGAGATCCGACTGCGCACGCCGGCGGGCATCATCGAAATCCGCGGCGCTGCCGTCGGCCAGATGGCGCGCGGCGATCGCGGCAATGGCCGCTCGCGAATCTCCGCTGTCGAACTGGCGACGCAAGCCCGATCCTGCCTTCAGAACAACTGGTCGGGAAGGATGCCACCCTGACTGGGCCCGGTTCGGCGCAGGCTGCCGTCCTCGCCGCGCGGAGGTACATGGCCCTCACGGAAAGATTCGAATATCGCACCGGGGTGATTCGCGCCGGCGAGCAGACCCGTTTTCGGGTCGATGCGAACAGTCACCAGGCCCGGCGGGCGCTCCATCGATGACTCCGGCATGTCGGTGAGCGCAGCGCGCATGAAATCGATCCAGATCGGCAAGGCAGCGTGCCCACCGGTTTCGCGGCGGCCCAGCGGCTGAGCGTTATCGAAACCCACCCAGGCAGTGGTTGCGATACGGCTGTTGTAGCCCGTAAACCAGGCGTCTTTCTGATCGTTGGTCGTGCCGGTCTTCCCAGCGAGATCCTTGCGATTGAGCGCCAGCGCACGTCGCCCGGTGCCGAAGGAGATGACGTCCTGCAGCATGGAAGTCATAATCCAGGCATTCTGTGCCGGAATCACGCGCGGCGCGGGCACCTCCGGCGGCAGTTCGCGCATCGCGAGGAGGGTATCGAGATCGGCCGGTTCGCCGTCCTCGTCGAGCGTGATTTCTTCGCACACGCGGCAGGCCGTGGCAGGCTGTGTCGCGACCAACTGCTGGTGTTCGGCGTCCTCGATACGTTTGATCAGGTAAGGGCTTATCTTGTAGCCGCCATTGGCGAGCACGGCAAACCCGGTGACCAGTTCGAGTGGCGTGACTTCTCCGGAGCCGAGTGCCAGCGACAGGTTGCGGGGCAGATGATCGGCATCGAAGCCGAAGCGGGATGCATAGTCGAGTGCATACTCGATGCCGATGGCGCGCAGCAATCGGATGGAAACCAGGTTGCGCGAGTGTGTCAGCGCTTCGCGCAGCCGGGTGGGGCCGTAGTAGGTCCCGCCATAGTTTTCCGGGCGCCACGCCGTCTCGAGGCCGGGAGCGTCGAACACGATCGGTGCATCGTTGACGAAGCTCGCCGCGGTAAACCCCTTTTCGAGAGCGGCGGCATAGATGAATGGCTTGAAATTGGAGCCCGGTTGGCGCCGCGCCTGCGTCACGCGGTTGAATTTGGAGTGCGCGAAATCTATGCCGCCGATCAGCGTGAGGATCGCCCCATCGTCTGGATCCACCGCGACCAGCGCGCCCTCGATTGCGGGCAGCTGCTCTAGGCTCCAATAGCCGGCATCGGCTGTGTTCCCGTCACCCGCTTCGCGATAACGCACGCGCACCACATCGCCCACCGCCAGCACATCCGCCGGTTTTTGGGGTGCGGCGCCGCGCGCATCGGTGCCGAGGTATTTGCGCGCCCATTTGATGCCGGCGAAGGGGATGGTCACCGTTCCGGCCTGGGTCCAGGCAGTGGCATGTTTCTCGTCGACGGCGGTAATCAGGGCAGGCTGCAGACCGGCGATCACAATCATGCCCTCGAGCGCGGCCTGCCATGCCGTCTCGTCGGCCGCGGTCGCCAGCTCGATGCGGCGCTCCGGGCCGCGATAGCCATGGCGACGGTCGTAGGCGCGCAGTCCCTCGCGCAACGCCAATGTCGCTTCGTCCTGGAGGCGGCTGTCGACCGTCGTGACAACACGGTAACCGGACGTGTAGGCGGCCTCGCCGTAGCGATCAACCATGTCATCCCGGACCATCTCGGCAACATTCGGTGCTGACAATTCGACTGCCTGGCCATGCCATTTCGCTGAGTTGGGCGCGGCTTTCGCCGTCTCGTACTGAGCGGCATCGATGTAGCCGAGTTTCAACATACGCCCAAGGACATAGTTGCGGCGCTCGATAGCGGCTGCCGGATTGCTGATGGGGTTGGTGCGCGAAGGTGCTTTGGGCAGGCCGGCAATGGTCGCGATCTGGGGCAGGTCGAGCTCCTCCAGCGCCACGCCGTAATAAACGCGCGCCGCGGCGCCGACGCCGTAAGAGCGGTGTCCGAGGAAGATCTTGTTGAGATAAAGTTCGAGAATTTCGTCTTTCGTCAGGTCGCGTTCGATGATCACGGCCAGAGCGATTTCTTTGAGTTTGCGTTCGTAGGTCTTTTCCGGGCTGAGGAAAAAATTACGGGCGACCTGCATGGTGATGGTGCTGCCGCCCTGTTTCTTCTCTCCGGAGTGAATGAGTTCTACCGCCGCGCGCGCGATGGCTATCCAGTCGACGCCGGGGTGATGGTAGAAGCGATCGTCCTCGGCGGCCAGAAACGCTTGCTTCAGGAGGGGCGGCACTCCGGCGATGTCGACCGGCAGGCGCCGCTTCTCGCCAAATTCGGCGATCAGCTTGTCGTCGGCACTGAACACGCGCAGGGGTGTTTGCAGCTGTACGTCGCGCAGCGATTCGACGGAGGGCAGTTGCGGCACGATGTACCACAACACGGTGCCTGCCCCGATGAGCGCCAAAAGGCTGATGAAGAGGAGAGAAACGAAGGCGAAACGCAACATCTAGTGGATCCAGGCGTGGGTGACGCCTATATGTGCTCTATTTTTACTTTAAAAAAACAACGTAACGGTAGATTTACAATCAATTTTATCGAAAAAGCCGATTGTCTTTTGACCGACGCTTGTCTATAGTTAGCCTTAACTTCTAAGGTTGATGCGCATTTTTGTCATGCAACTAATTGAGTTTTAAGACAATTATGGTTTCTCTCTTCCGTCGCGCCAATGCGCCTGTACTGGGGATCGACATCAGTTCCACGTCGGTCAAACTACTCGAACTCTCGCGCAGCGGCGGCAGGTATCGGGTGGAGAGCTATGCCGTGGAGCCGCTGCCGCCCAATTCGGTGGTGGAGAAGAATATAACGGATGCCGAACTCGTCGGCGAGGCAATCCGCCGAGCCGTCGCCAAGTCTGGAACCAAGACGCGCAATGCGGCCTGCGCCGTCGCCGGTTCGGCCGTCATCACCAAGATCATCACCATGCCGGCTGCGTTGTCGGAAGAGGAAATGGAAAGTCAGATCCAGATCGAGGCGGACCAGTACATCCCTTATCCGCTCGAAGAGATCAGTCTCGATTTCCAGGTCCTCGAGGCCTCCGAGTCAGAACCGGACAAAGTAGAGGTCATGCTCGCCGCCTCGCGCAGCGACAATGTCGATATCCGAGTCGCCGCACTCGGCGTCGGCGGACTCACCGCGAAGGTCGTCGATGTCGAGGCATTCGCGCTCGAGAACGCGATGCAGCTGCTCGCCGAAGGCTACGACGCGGTTGCTGATTCTCACGTCATCGCAGTCATGGATGTCGGCGCCACCACCTCGACGCTCAGCGTGCTCGAGGACTCGAAAATCATCTACACCCGAGAACAGTCCTTCGGTGGCCGGCAGCTGACCGAAGAGATCCAGCGCCGCTACGGGCTTTCCTACGAAGAGGCTGGCCTCGCAAAACGCCAAGGCGGACTCCCGGACAACTACGCCCCGGAAGTCCTTCAGCCATTCATGGAATCGATGGCTCAGGAGGTGAATCGCGCCCTGCAGTTCTTCTATTCGTCGAGCCAGGTCGGCGCCGTCGACCACGTCGTGATCGCTGGCGGCTGCGCATCCATCGCCGGTGTCGATAAACTGATCCAGTCGAAAATAGATACTTCCGTAACGATTGCCAACCCGTTCACGACGATGTCGATTTCGTCACGCGTCAAAGGTGAGACCCTTGCCAACGACGCCCCCGCACTGATGATCGCGTGTGGTTTGGCGTTGAGGAGTTTTGACTGATGCCACGCATAAATCTCCTGCCCTGGCGCGAAGAACTGCGCAAACAGAAACGCGCGGAGTATCTCGCAACACTCGGTCTGTGCGCTGTCGCGGCGATCGTCGTGTGGTTCTCGGTACATCTCTATTTCGGCGAACTCATCGAGCAGCAGGATCAGCGCAACGCCTATTTGCAGCAGCAAATCAAGCTTCTCGACAAGAAAATCGCCGAGATCAAGGAGCTCGAGAAGGAGAAGGAGAATCTGATTGCGCGCATGAAGGCAATCGAAACCTTACAGACCAGCCGTCCGTTGATCGTGCATTTGTTCGACGAACTGGTGACGACCCTGCCCGAAGGCGTCTATCTGACCCAGGTTGCCCAAAAGGGACCTACGGTGACGCTGAAGGGAATTGCGCAATCGAATGCCCGTGTTTCCAACTTCATGCGCAATGTCGAGAAATCGGAGTGGTTGGCCGAACCAAAGCTGACCATCATCGAAACCAAGACCGTGGACGCGCGCCGCACGGCGGATTTCACCTTGACCGTCAAGCAGCGAATTCCGAAATCCATCGAGGATGAGGACGTACTCTGATGAATCTCGACCTTAGCAACCTCAATGCGGAAAACATCGGTAACTGGCCGTTACCGGTCAAGATCTTCTGCGCGGTACTTGTGTTTGCTGTTATTGGCTTCCTCGGGTGGCAGTACGATGTCAAGGAACTGCAGATGAATCTCGAAAAAGCGCGGCAGAAAGAAACTGCGTTGCGTTCGGAATTCGAGACCAAACAGCGTAAGGCCGCCAATCTTCCTGCGCTCGCGCAGCAGCTCGAAGACATCAAGGAAACCTTCGGCGACCTGCTCAAACGACTGCCAAACAAAACGGAAGTCGCGGAATTGCTGGTCGATATTTCGCAGCAAGGTCTTGGCGCCGGACTCGAGTTCGAACTGTTCAAGCCCGGCAATGAGCAGCCCGCTGACTTTTACGTGGAATTGCCGATCCAGATACGCGTTCTCGGCGACTATCACGAGTTCGGGAAATTCATCAGCGGCATATCCGACTTGCCGCGAATCGTGACCAGCCATGACATCAGAATCTCCTCCGGCAAGGACGGCAGGATGACACTGGACACGACGGCAAAGACGTACCGGTACATCGACGAAGAATCCGAAATCGAGGGGTCCTGAGCATGAACGCGGCTCTTCATTCGCGATCGCCACGCCTTCTGCTACAGCTTGCTGCGGCTGGCCTCTTATGCGGCTGTGTGTCGAAGGACATGAGCGACCTGGAGAACTATGCGAGTCAGGTTCTGGCGCGCAAAGGTGGCGAAATCGAACCGTTGCCGCCGATCAAACCCTACGAGCGTTATCTGTATCAGGCGGCCGATCTCGGCCTGCGCGATCCCTTCAAGTCGTTCATCGAGGAAGAGCGCAAGGTCGAGCAGGTCGACAAGATCACCGATGCACGGCAGCAGGAATATGCCAACGAAATCCTCACCCACAACCGCGAGGAGCTCGAAGGACACGAACTCGATTCCCTGCGCATGGTTGGTGTACTGGAGAACGACGACAACCTATGGGGCATCGTTCGCGACCCGCAGGGCACCGTGCATCGCGTGCGGGTCGGCAACTACGTCGGCCTGAACTTCGGCAAGGTCATCAACATCCAGGAAGACCGGATCGACATCCGTGAAATCGTCAAGGATGCCGAAGGGCGGTACGAAGAACGTCAAGCCGCCCTGGCGCTGTCCGAGGAATAACCCACAAAGGGGTAGGAAGATGAGCATTCTAACGAGCTTGAACATCCTGAAATGGGCCCGCGCGCCAGACAGGAAGGCCCCAGCCAGGAAAGTCATGGGCGCCGCATTCCTGGTGACGGCGCTGCTCGGCCCCACCACGGCGACGGCCGCCACACTCGACGACATCACTTATTCGACATTGCCAGGTGACCGAATCCAGATTCGCGTCAAGACATCGGCGCCGGTCGACGGCGAGCCCTTGACGTTTACCATCGACAACCCGGCTCGAATCGCCCTCGATCTGCCGGATACGACAATCAATATGGCCGAACGCACACGCAATATCGGGGTGGGTACGGCGGAAAGCGTGATCGCCGTCGAGGCCGAAGACCGCACACGCGTGGTGGTCAATCTGGCTCAGCTCGTGCCGTACACTGTTGCTGCCAGCGGGAACACCATATCGATCACGCTCGACGCCTTGCCGGCAAATCTCGCCAGCGCCGCGGATGCTTCGTCCCTGCCCGGTGATGCAACCGGTGCGCGGATTTCGGATATCGATTTCCGCCGCGGACCCGGCGGGGAAGCGCAAATCGTAGTCGACCTGTCCGCGCCCGACATCGGCATCAATATCGCCCAGCAGGGTGACAACATCGTTGTCGACTTCGCCGAGACGGCATTGCCGGACGCACTCGATCGCAAACTCGATGTCGTCGATTTCGCGACGCCCGCGCGCGAAATCGATACTTTCCGTAAAGGCAACGGCACCCGCATGGTGATCCACCCAAGTGGTCTGTACGAGCACCTCGCATATCAGTCGGACAACGTCTTTACGCTCGAGCTGCGCCCATTGACGGAGGGCGAACAGGAGCAACTGCGCAAGGACAAATTCACCTACACCGGAGAGCGCCTGTCACTGAACTTTCAGAACATCGAAGTTCGTGCCGTGCTCCAGCTGATCGCCGATTTCACGGAGAAGAACCTGGTAGCCAGCGATACCGTCGGCGGCAATGTCACTTTGCGCCTGAAGAATGTGCCCTGGGATCAGGCCTTGGACATCATTCTGAAGTCGCGCGGCCTGGGCATGCGCGAGATCGGCAATGTCATGATGATTGCTCCGCAGGAGGAGATTGCCGCGCGCGAGAAGCTCGAACTCGAATCGCAGCAGCAGATCGAGGAGCTGGCCCCATTGCGGACCGAGTTCATGCAGATCAATTACGCCAAGGCGGGCGAGATTGCTTCACTGATCAAGGCGGAAGCGAACAAGCTCCTCTCCGATCGCGGCAATATCTCGGTCGACGAGCGCACCAACACCCTGCTGGTGCAGGATACCAGCGACAAGCTGAGCGAGATCCGCAAGGTGGTCCAGGTGCTGGATATACCAGTGCGTCAGGTGCTGATTGAGTCGCGTATCGTGGTGGCGAACGAAAACTTCGCCAAGGATCTGGGTGTGCGTTTCGGCTACAGCCACCTCAGCAACAAAAAGGCCGATACGCCGGATGCCTTCGGACGATTTCCGTTCCAGTCGGCAGTCGGTGGCGGGCAGCCGGGTGACATAACCCATCCCGGTACGACGACTTTCAATACCGACGGCAACGAGAACTACATCGTCGATCTCGCGGCCGCGGGTGCAGCCGGCAATTTCAAATACGCAGTCGGCAAGATTGGCAGCTATTTTCTACAGCTCGAGCTGACAGCGCTGCAAGCGGAGGGTCGTGGCGAAGTGATCTCCTCGCCCCACGTGATTACAGCCAATCAGCGCGAGGCGACCATAGAAGCGGGCACTGAAATACCGTTCCAGCAGGCGACTTCGAGCGGCGCCACGGCAGTACAGTTCAAGAAGGCGGTGCTGAGTTTGCGGGTCACTCCGCAGATTACGCCAGACGATCGCGTGATCCTCGACTTGGCGGTCAATCGCGATTCGGTAGGGCAGGTTTTCAACCAGGTACCGAGCATCAACACCAACGAAGTCACCACGCAGGTCCTGGTCGACAATGGCGAAACGGTCGTGCTCGGCGGCATTTACGAGCAGGAAAGCCGCGACGACAAAACCAGCGTGCCATTCTTCGGAGACCTTCCCTATATCGGCAGATTGTTCAAACGCACTGCAACGGATTCCAGCAAGCAGGAACTGCTGGTGTTCGTCACGCCCAAGATCCTCAGCGAGACCCTGTCGCTAAGCACACGCTGATTGGGCCGGCGTAGACGGGGATCCCGGAGCATCGGGTTCTCCCGTCTGCGACTGCGCCTCGAGCGGCACCGGGAACGCGCATGCGGCACGGCGTGGCAATCCGGTCCGACTACTGTCCGCTTTCAGCAGCGAGACGTCGTGGAAACGCTGCAAAAATGGCTGCAGAAACGCTGCCTCCTGCGGTGCTCATTGACTCCGGGCATCCTGCCCTCCGCCCTGCGGGCCAGCAGATCTGTTCAAAATCGCTCCCGGCGATTTTGTATCCCGTATAAACTGCGCTGCTCGGAGTCTGCGTGGCTTGTCCGCGGGCATGCGCTCTCACTTTTGCAGAGCTTCCTCATTTGTGCAGTTGAAGCGGCAGGACAAAGCACCGTGAGCAAATTCGCGCGCATATTCCTGATCGGCCCCATGGGCACAGGCAAAACTACTATCGGCAGCCAGCTTGCAAAAGCGCTCCGCTACAGCTTTCTGGATACCGATCTCGAGATCGAGAAGCATACCGGCGCCAGCGTCGCGCTGATTTTCGATGTCGAAGGCGAGAGCGGCTTCCGCCAGCGCGAAAAGCGTATGATCGACGAACTGACGTCCCGCGGCCGCATCGTGCTTGCGACCGGCGGCGGTGCGGTGCTCGACGAGGAGAACCGGCAATGGCTCGCCGAGCGCGGATTTGTCGTCTACCTGCGCACCGGTGTCGAAACGCTCATCCAGCGAATGCGCTTCGACAGCACACGGCCGCTGCTGCAGACCGACGATCCCGAAAGCACGCTGCGCGCGATTATCGAACAAAGAGAACCGCTGTACATGAGCATCGCCGACCTAATCATCGATACCGGTAAGCTGTCCGTCAGGCAGGTCGTCAAACGCATCATGGCGGATCTGGCATGACGACGACGCTGATGGTCGATCTTGGCGCGCGCAGCTACCCGATATACATCGGCAGCGGATTGCTCGAGCAAGCTGGGTTGCTCGAGCAGGTGATCGCCTCCGAGCAGGTCGTGATCATTTCCAATCAAGTGGTGGCACCGCTCTATCTCGAGGCCTGCCGGGCAGCGTTGCGCACACGACAGTGCCACGAGTTTATTCTCGAAGATGGCGAAGGCGCGAAGAGTTTCGCAAACTTCGAACGCATCATGGGGTTCTTGCTCGATCATCGCATCGAACGGGGTGCGACCATCGTGGCGCTAGGCGGCGGGGTGGTTGGTGATCTTGCCGGGTTCGTTGCCGCCTGCTACCAACGGGGCGTGGCCTACGTCCAGGTGCCGACGACCTTGTTGGCGCAGGTCGATTCTTCGGTCGGCGGCAAGACGGCGATCAATCATCCGCTGGGCAAGAATATGGTCGGCGCGTTCCATCAACCCCGGGCGGTCATTGCCGATATCGGGACTCTGGCGACCTTGCCGGCACGGGAGTTCAGTGCCGGGGTGGCCGAAATCATCAAATATGGCTTGATCCGCGATTATCCGTTTTTGACATGGCTGGAAGAGCATCTGCAAGAACTGCTCGATCGTCAACCGGATGCACTCGCGTATGCCATTGAACGCTCATGTGAAAACAAGGCGGCCGTTGTCGCTGCCGACGAGCGTGAGGGCGGTGCACGCGCAAGCCTCAATCTGGGCCACACTTTCGGTCATGCAATCGAGGTCGGGGCCGGCTACGGGACCTGGTTGCACGGCGAGGCCGTTGCGGCGGGGACCTGCATGGCGGTGCGCCTGTCCGCGCGTATGGGCTGGCTGTCGAGCGCCGATGTCGACCGTGTGGAAAAACTGTTCGAACGTGGGCATCTGCCGATTTGGCCGCCCGCAGACCTCAGCCCGCAGCGCTTCATCGAGATCATGTCGCGAGACAAGAAGAATGTCGGCGGGCGCATTCGGCTGGTCCTGCTCGATGGTCTTGGGTCGGCGGTGATCACGCGTGATTATCCCCAACAAGCTCTGCTCGAGACGCTGGCGGAGGGAGCCGCGGCCGCTTGATGTCCGCGGGCCTTACACGGTGCTCGAGGAGCCTCACATGGGGTTAGCCAGCTACGCGGTGAGCGCCGCACAGAGTCGGGGTCGTCGTTTCCCTGAGGCAGCACCCGCCTGGCGTGACGAATTCCAGCGCGATCGGGATCGCATCATCCACTCATCGGCTTTCCGTCGCCTCGAGTACAAGACCCAGGTCTTCGTCAATCACGAAGGGGATATGTTCAGGACGCGGCTTACGCATTCACTCGAAGTCGCCCAGATAGCGCGGACCGTTGCGCGCGCGCTTGCGGTCAACGAAGATTTGACCGAGGCCATTGCGCTTGCGCATGATCTTGGGCACACGCCATTCGGGCATGCAGGTCAAACGGCTCTCGACATCTGCATGCGGCCTTACGGCGGTTTCGAACACAATCTGCAATCCCTGCGTGTCGTCGAGCTGCTCGAGCAGCGCTACCCTGAATTCGACGGCCTCAATCTCCTGTTCGAGACACGAGAAGGGATCCTCAAGCACTGTCGGCCCGAGATTGCGCGTGGGCTCGGCGAGCTCGGTGAGCGATTCCTCTCCGGCGCCTGGCCATCGGCCGAAGCGCAGATTGCCAATCTGGCCGATGAGATTGCATACAACCACCACGATATCGTTGATGGTTTGCGCTCCGGAATCCTTTCGCTCGAGCGGCTTTGCGAACATGCGGTGTTCGAACAGGCAATCGCTGAAAGCCGGGAGCGATATTCCGGCCTGGGCGGCAAACGGCTGGTGCATACAGCCATTCGAAGCATGCTCGGCAGATTCGTCGATGACCTGATTGCGACCAGCCGCGATTGTCTCGGCGCGTATGGCTGCGCGTCGACCGATGATGTTCGAGCGCTGGATGCCGCTGCGGTCGATTTTTCGCCGACCGTGCGCGAGCATCACCTGAGCCTGAAACGGCTACTCCATCGCGCGCTCTATCATGATGCACGGGTGCAGGCGTTCACAGCGGCAGGGGCACAGACGGTGCGTGAATTGTTCGACTGCTTCCGCGACGACCTCAGGCTGCTACCGCCGCCGCGGCAGCCCGGTGCAGACGTCGACGCGGCCCGGCGGATGCGCGCGATTGCCGACTACATTGCCGGCATGACCGACCGCTTCGCGATCGCCGAGCACAATCGCTTGCTGGGTACGCAGCGATGGCCTGACGAAATCCTGTCTGCGTGAGCGGGCTATCACGATGACTGCAGAGCAGGTGCAAGCCCCATCTTCCTACCAGGCGCCGGACGGCTTACGTCAACGCCTCGACCTGATTCACCATTTGCTCGAATTCGGGCGCCAAATCGTCGTTGTCACCGGGGCGGTAGGCAGCGGCCGCAGCCGTTTGCTGGATGAACTTGCCGATGAGCTGTCGCCGGTCTGGGTGCCGGTACGCGTCGATGCCAGATTGACCCATACGCCGGACGAGCTGTTGCACACACTCGGGGTGGTGATCGGCGTGGGAGAGGATGGTTACGCTCAGGACCTGGAACACCAATGCATGGATGCTCTGGCGCGCCTGCGCGCCGCGCGTCGTCGCTGCCTGCTCCTGTTGGACGACGCCGACGACATAGACGAGCCGCTCGTCGCCCTGCTGTGCCGGCTCGCGTTCTGGGACGAGGAGGAAGGTGGAATCCGCCTGCTTGCAACCGCACTGCCCGATGCGTCGATTGTGCAGCGTCTGGAAGCCTGCGCGCCACACGCCGCGCTGGTGCACGTGGTCGACGTTCCGCCACTGCCATCCGCGACCATCGCCGCGCTGATCGAAGATTGGTGCGAGGAACGCGACCTGCCCCGGGCAGCAGCACTCGACGACGACGCTCTGGCTGCACTGCAGCGAACCTGTGCCGGCAACCCGGGGCGTGCCCTCGAGCTGCTGTCGGCGCATCTGGCCGCCGTACCGACCGGTTCGCCGGCCGGTGTTGCCGGCTTCGTGCTGTCGCCGCGTCTGCAGCGCCTGGGCGGCATCGCCATCGTAGTCCTTGCCGCGGTGGCGCTCGTGGCCCTGGCGATCGGCAATCGGTGGTCGCCGCGAGAGGTCGACCAAGTCAACCTGGACAATGCGCCTGCGGTTATCGAGCTCCCGTTGCCAGTTGCGGCGCCGGAACGAATGGACGCGACGGCTGGGCCGGAAGGGGGGCAGCCGGGCATGGTTGAGCCTCCCGAGCGCGTTGCCCCACCAGCCCCGGCTGCCGTGGGAGAGGCGCCCCCGGCAGCTTCCGATGTCGTCGCCGTCGTGACCGAGACGGCCGTGAACGGAGAGCCTCGCGGCGGTGAGGCGTCTGAACGCCGGTCTTCGGCAGGCGAGGCCGCCCCCGCCGAGCCCGTACCCGCGCCGCCATCCGACGCGAGTCAGACGAGGGTTGCGCCCGCTGCCCGCGATACCGCGCCGCGCGAGGATCCCTATACCGCTGAGTGGGTGCTCACTCAGCGTGACGATGCCTTTGTGATTCAACTATTCGGTTCTCACTCTCGTGAAGCCGCGGGGAAGTACGTCACGTCCCGGGGGGTGGTGGGCCGGACGGCCATCGTCGAACGCGTTCATGATGGGCGCCCGTGGTACGTGGTGGTCTACGGGCATTATCGGCAACGCGCCGCGGCCACCGCAGCCATTGCTGACCTGCCAGCGGTGCTGCGCGGCGACCGCCCGTGGCCAAGAACAGTCGGGTCGCTGAAGAATTAACCATATTATTCAGTAGCTTGATCGCGAGCCGGCCATTGCCGGCCGGAATGGCGCACTGGTCCGCGTAGATGACAGGATCAGCACCGGCGGCGTATAATCCGCGTCCTTTTGCACGCTATCCAGCGTGCCCCTAATTGGTTGAGAGTGGTACCAGGAGGCAACCCAGGCGATGGATCAGGTTCGCATCAGATTTCCACGAACGGGCGGCCCAGAGGCGGGTCTGTACGATGACGGCTTCGAACACGACGCCTGCGGGGTCGGTTTCGTCGTCGACATGAAAGGTCGGAAATCGCATGCCATCATCACCCAGGCCCTGACCGTTCTGAAGAATCTGCTGCACCGCGGCGCATGTGGTTGCGAGGAGAATACGGGGGACGGTGCCGGCATTCTGATCCAGATGCCCGACCGCTTTCTGCGGGAGAAATGCGCGGAAATCGACATCGTCCTGCCAGCATCGGGCCAGTTCGGTGCCGGGCTGGTGTTCCTGCCCCGCGATCCCGCGCAAGCCGCGTATTGCAGGACCGAGTTCGAGCGTATCGTCAACGAGGAAGGCCAGCAGGTGCTGGGGTGGCGCGAAGTACCGACGGACGATTCGATGATCGGCCCCACCGCGCAATCGGCCGAGCCGGAGTTTCGCCAGGTATTCATTGGCCGCAACCCTGCACTCAGTGACGACGATGCTTTCGAGCGCAAACTCTACGTCATCCGCAAACGCATCGAGCATGCCATCTGGAACAGTGACCTGGACGAGCAGTCGCTGTTCTACATCCCGAGCCTGTCGCACCGGACGCTCATCTACAAGGGCATGCTGATCGGCTCGCAGGTCGAGCCGCTGTTCCAGGACTTGGCGGACGCCCGGATGGAGTCCGCACTGGCATTGGTGCATCAGCGCTTCTCCACCAATACGTTTCCGTCCTGGCCTCTGGCGCAGCCGTTCCGATTCATCGCACACAACGGCGAGATCAACACCTTACGCGGCAACATCAATTGGATGCGCGCGCGCGAAGCCCTGTGCAAGTCGGCCCTGTTCGGCGAGGATCTGGAAAAACTGTTCCCGATCGTGCTCGAGGGCAATTCGGATTCGGCGGGCTTCGATCAGGTTCTCGAATTTCTCCACATGAGCGGCCGCCCGCTGCCGCTGGCCGTATTGATGATGATCCCCGAGGCGTGGAGCGGACACGACTCAATGGACGCGGCGCGCAAGGCCTTCTACGAATACCATGCCTGCCTGATGGAGCCCTGGGATGGTCCCGCTTCGATCGCTTTCACCGACGGCAAGGTGATTGGCGCCGTACTCGACCGCAATGGTCTGCGACCGTCGCGCTATTACGTCACCAAGGACGACTTCGTCGTCATGGCATCCGAAGTCGGTGTTCTCGATATTCCTCCTGAGAACGTCCGGATCAAGGAACGCCTGCATCCCGGCCGGATCTTCCTGGTCGATACGGAGCAAGGGCGGATCATCGACGATGCCGAACTCAAGCAGCAGTATATCGACGAGTACCCGTATGCGGACTGGCTCGAGGAGAACCTCGTCAATATCGACAAGCTGCCCGAGCCGCCCCATGTACACGAGCCCGACCATGACACCGTTTTGCACCGTCAGCTCGCCTTCGGTTACACGCACGAGGATCTGCGTCTGTTGATGCAGCCCATGGCACAAAATGGTGCCGAGGCGATCGGCTCGATGGGCACCGATGCCGCGCTTGCCGTGCTCTCCGACCGGCCGCGGCTACTCTATGACTATTTCAAACAGCTCTTTGCCCAGGTCACCAACCCACCGCTGGACGGCATCCGCGAGGAGCTGGTCACCCAGGTTACTACCGCTATTGGGCCGGAGAGTAATCTGCTCGAGCCTAGCCCCGCCAGTTGCCGCCAGATTGGCCTGCACTCGGCCATACTCGACAACTGCGACCTGGAGAAAGTCCGCAACGTCGCGACTCACGGCTTCAAGAGCAAGACCATCGACACCACCTACCCTGTCGCTGAGGGTGTGTCTGGGCTCGAGCGTGCACTGGAAGCGATCTGCATCGCCGCCGATGAGGCCGTCGACAGCGGCAACACTTTCATCATCCTCTCCGACCGCGGCGTCGATGAAGCGCGTGCGCCGATTCCTGCTGCGCTGGTCACTGCCGGAGTGCACCATCATCTGGTGCGCAACGGCCGCCGGGTGCGGGTCGGCCTGGTCATCGAGACCGGCGAGCCGCGCGAAGTCCATCACTTCGCGGTCCTCCTCGGCTACGGCGCCGGCGCCATCAATCCCTATCTCGCTTTCGAGACGCTCGACGACATGCTGCGCCAGGGCATCCTGTGTGACGTCAGTGGTCAGAAGAAAGGCGAACCGGCGCACGATGCGGCGGTGCGCAACTACATCAAGGCCGTCAACAAAGGGCTTATCAAGGTCATGTCCAAGATGGGCATCTCCAGCGTTCAGTCCTATCGCGGCGCACAGATATTCGAAGCCGTCGGGCTCGATAAAACCTTCGTCGACAAGTATTTCACCTGGACCGCGTCGCGGATCGGCGGTATCGGCGTCGATGTGGTCGAGCAGGAAGTGAGCCTGCGGCACCACGACGCCTATCCGTCGCGTCCCGTCAAGCAGCCCGAACTCGATTGGGGCGGTGAGTATCAATGGCGGCGAGACGGCGAGTACCACCTGTTCAATCCGGAGACGGTGTTCAAGCTGCAGCACGCAACGCGTTCAGGGCAATACGCGATATTCCGGGAATACACCCACGCGGTCGACGATCAGAGTGCGCATCGCGCCACCTTGCGCGGCCTGTTCCGCTTCAAGTCCGCAGCGCACCCGGTGCCGATCGAGGAAGTGGAGTCCGTCGAATCCATCGCGAAGCGCTTCCATACCGGCGCGATGTCCTATGGTTCGATCAGCAGCGAAGCGCACGAGACCTTGGCGATCGCGATGAACCGTATTGGCGGGCGCTCGAATACCGGCGAAGGCGGCGAAGATTCGGCTCGCTATACCCCGGACGCGAACGGCGACTCACGGCGCAGCGCGATCAAGCAGGTGGCTTCCGGTCGCTTCGGTGTGACCAGCGAGTATCTGGTCAACGCGGACGATCTGCAGATCAAGATGGCTCAGGGGGCAAAACCGGGCGAGGGCGGCCAACTGCCCGGGCACAAGGTCTATCCCTGGATCGCCAAAGTACGTCATTCGACCCCCGGCGTTGGGCTCATATCTCCGCCTCCTCATCACGACATCTACTCGATCGAAGATCTGGCGCAGCTCATTCACGACCTCAAGAACGCCAACCCGCAGGCCCGTGTGCATGTCAAGCTGGTCGCGGAGGTGGGCGTCGGCACGGTGGCAGCCGGCGTCGCCAAGGCGCATGCAGACGTCGTACTGATTTCCGGCTATGACGGCGGCACGGGTGCGTCGCCCGTCACCTCGCTCAAGCATGCCGGGGTGCCCTGGGAACTGGGACTCGCGGAAACGCAGCAAGTCCTGGTTGCGAACAAGTTGCGCGATCGAATCGTGGTGCAGGTCGACGGCCAGCTCAAGACCGGCCGTGACTGCATCATTGCCGCCATGCTCGGTGCCGAGGAATACGGGTTTTCTACCGCCCCGCTGGTCGTGATGGGCTGCATCATGATGCGCGTGTGCCACCTCAATACCTGTCCGGTCGGTATAGCAACCCAGAATCCCGAGCTCCGTGCCAAATTCGCTGGCAAAGCCGAGTTCGTCGAGAACTTCTTCCGCTATATCGCCGAGGAGATGCGCGAGATCATGGCTGAACTCGGCGTGCGCAGCATCGACGAATTGATAGGCCGCGTCGATATGCTCGACGTCGAGCCGGCGGTGTCGCACTGGAAGGCTCGCGGGCTCGATCTCTCGCGCATCCTGTATCAGCCGGAAGCCGGCCCCGATGTCGCCATCCGTCGTGTGCGTGAGCAGGACCACGGTCTCGAGAAATCGTTGGACCGAACCACGATCGTGCCGCTTTGCGCGGATGCCCTGGAGAACGCCAAACCAGTCGATGCGATATTGCCGATTCGAAATATCAACCGCACGGTCGGGACGATCCTCGGCTACGAGATCACGCGTCGCTACGGCGGCGCCGGGTTACCTGACGATACCATCAAGCTGCATTTCAACGGCTCGGCCGGCCAGAGCTTCGGCGCTTTCGTGCCGCGCGGTGTCAGCATGACGCTGGAGGGTGATGCCAACGATTACATCGGCAAAGGTCTCTCCGGGGCCCGTATCGTCGTCTATCCGCCGCGCCACTCGAGCTTCGTTGCCGAAGAAAACATCCTCATCGGCAATGTCGCCCTGTACGGGGCGACCAGCGGGGAAGCGTATTTCCGCGGTATCGCCGGGGAACGTTTTGCCGTGCGTAACTCCGGTGCCGAAGCCGTGGTCGAAGGCATCGGCGATCATGGCTGTGAATATATGACCGGCGGGCGTATCGTCATCATCGGCACGACCGGGCGGAATTTCGCCGCCGGGATGTCCGGCGGTGAGGCTTATATCTTCGATCCGCAGGAAGTGTTTCCCGGCCGCTGTAATCCCGACATGGTCGATCTCGAGAAGATCGCGACCGAGCACGACGAACAAGCCGTGCGTCGCCTGTTGAAGAATCACGTGCGCTACACCCAGAGCCCGGTGGCGCAGAAGATTCTCGAGCGCTGGAATTTGAATAAGGACAAGTTCGTCAAAGTCATGCCGAAGGACTACAGACGTATCCTCGAAGCCGTCGAAAAAGCGCGCTTGACCGGGATTCCGGAAGATGTCGCCGTGATGGAGGCCGCTCATGGGTAAGCCCACCGGTTTTCTCGAGGCCCGGCGCAGCAAGCAGCCCTACCGGCCGGTTGCGGAGCGCCTGAAGGATTGGCGGCAGGCCATGGCGGCATTCGATTCGGATGAACTCAACACCCAGGCTGCCCGCTGCATGGACTGCGGCATTCCTTTCTGTCACGACGGTTGCCCGCTGGGCAATCTGATTCCGGACTGGAACGACCTCGTCTACCGCGAACGCTGGCACGATGCGATCGATCGTCTGCATGCAACCAACAATTTTCCGGAGTTCACCGGCACCTTGTGCCCGGCACCGTGCGAAGGCTCTTGCGTGCTCGGCATCAACGACGACCCGGTGACGATCAAAGCGGTCGAACTCGCGATCATCGATCGTGCCTTCGACGAAGGCTGGGTGGTACCGCAGCCCCCTGCAGCGGAGACTGGCAAGCGCGTCGCCGTGGTCGGTTCCGGCCCGGCCGGGCTCGCCGCCGCGCAACAGCTGCGCCGGGCCGGCCATCAAGTGACCGTGTTCGAGCGCGACGACCGCATCGGCGGGCTGATGCGTTACGGCATTCCCGAATTCAAGATGGAGAAGCGCGTGCTCGATCGCCGCCTCGACCAGATGCGTGCCGAGGGTGTCGAGTTCCAGACGAACGCCAATGTCGGTGTCGATGTCAGCGCCAAAGCCCTGCGCGATGACTATGATGCCGTCCTGCTCGCCGGTGGTGCCACGGCCTCGCGCGACCTGGCGGTACCCGGGCGCGAGCTGGCCGGCGTTCACTTCGCGATGGAATTCCTGCCGTTGCAGAATCGGCGCTGTGAAGGCGACGATGTCGGCGAGGATGTTTTCATTTCCGCCAAAGACAAGCACGTCGTCATCATCGGCGGCGGTGATACGGGAGCCGATTGTTTGGGCACCTCGCACCGTCAGGGCGCAAAATCGGTTACGAGCCTGGAGATCATGCCGCGCCCACCGGCGATGCGGGCGGCCGACAATCCGTGGCCGGAATGGCCGCGCATCTACCGCGTGGCCTCGGCGCACGAAGAAGGCGGAGAACGCCTGTATGCGGTTTCGACCAAGCGCTTCATCGGCGATGACGCCGGCCGAGTACGCGCGCTGGAACTCGTCGAGGTCAAACTGGAAACGGTCGACGGCCGTCCGAATTT
The DNA here is from genome assembly GCA_040904625.1 of Gammaproteobacteria bacterium. GTDB lineage: Bacteria > Pseudomonadota > Gammaproteobacteria > JACKNG01. Next base: position 11,657 of record JBBDTC010000139.1, on the reverse strand, counting down.
CGTCGAGATCGAAGGCAGCGCCCACGAGATCCCTTGTGAGCTGGTTCTCCTTGCCCTGGGCTTCACCGGCCCTGAGCACGATGGTGTGATAGCCGAACTCGGCGTGGAGCTCGATCAGCGCGGCAACGTCAAGCGCGATGGTGATTGGCAGACCTCGGCGGCCGGGATCTTCGTTGCCGGCGACATGCAGCATGGCCAATCGCTCATAGTGTGGGCTATTGCCGAGGGGCGTTCTGCTGCGCGCGCCATCGATCTGCATCTTATGGGAGAATCGGACCTGCCGGCGCCGCTTTGACTCCTGATTCCTTTTATCGAAGCCCCTTATCTTTCCAGACGCCTGTTGCTCCATCAGCGATGAACCACCGCTTCCTGCGTGCACTGGCGCGCCAGCCCGTTGACTGTACCCCGGTGTGGATCATGCGACAGGCCGGACGCTACTTACCCGAATACCGCGCCACGCGGGCTCGCGCCGGGGATTTCCTGACACTGTGCAAGACTCCCGAACTCGCCTGTGAGGTGACTCTGCAGCCGCTGGCACGCTTTGCGCTCGATGCCGCCATCCTGTTCTCCGATATCCTGACCATCCCCGACGCCATGGGTTTGGGGCTGTCGCTCGACGAGGGTGTCGGGCCGCGCTTCGCGCACCCGCTCAGATCTCGCGGCGACATCGATGCACTGCCGGTCCCCGATCCCGAAAGCGAATTGGCGTACGTGATGGACGCCGTGCGCCTGATCAAACGCGAACTGTCCGGGCGGGTCCCGCTGATCGGCTTTGCCGGCAGTCCGTGGACGCTGGCAACCTATATGGTGGAAGGGCAGGGAAGCCGTGATTTCTCCAAGATCAAGCACCTCATTTACAGCGATCCGGTGGCCGCACATGCGCTGCTCGGCAAACTGGCCGACGCGACGGCGCTCTATTTGAATGCGCAGGTCGCGGCGGGTGTCGATGCCGTCATGATTTTCGACACCTGGGGCGGTGCACTCGCCGATGCTGCCTATCGCGAATTTTCACTCGAGTATATGCAGCGCATACTCGACGGTCTGACAGCGCCGGTACCGAGCATCCTGTTCACCAAGGGTGGTGGCCTGTGGCTCGAAGCGATCGCGGCGACCGGGTGCACGGCGGTCGGTGTCGACTGGACGGTCGACCTCGGCGCGGCGCGCGCTCGCGTGGGACACCAGGTTGCCTTGCAGGGAAACCTCGATCCCGCAGTGATGTTGACCACGCCGGAAGTGGTTGCGGCAGAATCCCGCCGTACACTCGACGCGTTCGGGCCGGGTCCCGGGCACGTGTTCAACCTCGGCCATGGCATCACGCCCGCGGTGCCGCCCGAGAACGTCCAGCATCTGGTCGACACCGTGCATGAATACAGTCGTCGTTTCCATTCGCAAACGGCTTGAAAACTGGGCAGGTCTGTTCGCCAGAGGCTTCTGCATGGGGGCAGCGGATGTCGTGCCCGGGGTTTCTGGCGGCACGATGGCTTTCATCCTCGGGATCTATACGCGCTTCATCGACGCTATAAAGTCTTTCGATTGGCAGTGGATTCGTGCCATTGCCCGCTGTGACTGGCATGGTGCGCTGAGCCGCCCCCATTTCGGCTTTGTTCTGCCCTTGGGCTGCGGAATCCTTGGCGCAGTCATGTTTTTTACCCGCGTCGTGCCGCTGCCCCAACTGTTGTTGACCCACCCCGAGCAGGTTTACGGCCTGTTCTTTGGCCTCGTGTTCGGTTCCATCGTGGTCCTGATGGTTGATTTCGGCCGCTTGAGCGTCCGTGACCTGCCCGCACTGGCCGGCGGCCTGTGTCTCGGCTTGATCGTCGTCACAGCCGTACCGGCCGAGACGCCGGAAACGTGGTGGTTCGTTCTGCTGTCCGGGGCTTTTGCCATCTGTGCCATGGTCGTGCCCGGGATCTCCGGTTCGTTCGTTCTACTCCTGCTCGGCAAGTACGCTTACGTGCTCGACGCGGTAGGTCATCTACGGCTCGGGGTCATCGTTCCTTTCGTCGCTGGAATGGTGCTCGGCCTCGCGACATTCACCCGCTTGCTGTCCTGGGTGCTACATCATCACGAGCGCCTGTCGCTGCTCGCGATCAACGGCATACTCATCGCCTCGCTATGGGTTATCTGGCCTTTCCAGATGCGACATTACGTCGAAGTACGCGGGAAGTCCCGTTTGCTCGAAACGAAGCCGATGCTGCCAGAGCTGTCTACCACTACCCTCGAGGCGGCAGCCTTGGCGCTGACTGGCCTGGTGTTAGTCATCGTATTGCATCGCCTTGGCCGCGCTGCCGCCAGACGATCAAGCCGACCACCACGCTGAGCAGCGCGACGAGCGGGCCGTCGCCAGTCATGACGTAAGGCGTCGCGCCGCTGCGAGCCTCGAACGACGCACGCAGGGCGGTGGCAGTGAACTGCGGGGCACGCGCTCTGATTCTGCCCTGATGATCGATGACTGCAGTGATCCCCGTATTGGTTCCGCGGAGCAGGTAGCGCCCGGTCTCGAGCGCGCGCATGCGCGCGATCTCCAGGTGCTGATGGGGGGCGATGGTATCGCCGAACCAGGCATCGTTGCTGACGTTGACCAGGAATGCGGCTTGCGGCAGCGCCGCGATGACTTCGCGACCGAAGGCATCCTCGTAGCAGATCGATATGCCCGCAGCATGTCCGGCTGCGTGCAAGGTGAGGACATCGTCGCTGCCGGCACTGAAATCGGACAGCGGGATGTCGAGCAGAGCTGCAATTCCGCTCAGCGCGTCCTTGAACGGGAAGAACTCACCGAACGGCACGAGATGGCGTTTGTCGTAGCGTCCACCATGGGCACCGAGTCCGACCAGGCTGTTGAAGTAGCGGCCGTTCCACGGCTTCCCGGTAGGCATCCCGACCAGCAGATCCGTGCCATGAGCGCGCGCACGCCGTTTAAGGCTGTCGATAATCTCAGGTACCTCCTGTGGGAAGGCGGCAATCGCCGTCTCCGGCCAGATCACGACATCCGCGCTCCATAACGATTCGCTCAGCGCGAGGTAGCGCGCGAGCGCTTCTTCGCGCTGAGCCGCTTGCCATTTGAGTACCTGCGGCACCGCGCCCTGCACCAGACCCGCCTCGAGCGGGCTGCCGAGCGGGGTCGTGAATTCGACTCGCTTCAGTGCAACGCCGCTACCCAGCAGCACGACGATGACGATCACCGCGACAGGTATGGCCTTGCCTCGGCGGGTCACTGCCCAGGCAGCGGCGGCGGCCATGATCATGACCAGCAGGGAAGCGCCGCCGACCCCGATTACGGGCGCGTACCCGGCTAGCGGTCCATCGATCTGGCTATAGCCGAGGCTGAGCCAGGGAAAGCCGGTTCCCAGCCAACCCCGCAAGAACTCGACCAAGACCCACAATGGCGGTGCGAGTATCAATGTCACGGTAGATCTGCCGTGGGCGAGGGTGCGTACCAGCCATGCGAACAGCGCCGGATAGAGCGCCATGACGGCGATGAACACTGCCGTGACGCCGACCGAGAAGACGTAATAGGGCACACCGAATTGATGCACGCTGACCTGGATCCACCATACGCCGTGGCCGAACAGGCCAAGACCGTAAAGCCAGCCCAATCGCGCCGCGAGGCGTGGAGCGAGGTCACGAATGAGGAGCAGCAGTATAGTGGGAGCGGCGACAGCGAGGGGCCAGAAGGCATAAGGAGCGAAGGCGAACGGCGTGAGTCCGCCGGCCAGCAGTGCGAGCATGCTGCGCGCCCGGGTGCTCACGGAAGTTGCCATCGTCCAGTGCTCGGCAGAGCGCCGACGGAGCCTCAATCCTGTTCGAAAGGCGTGCCAGGTTGCGGGCGACGGATGACGCGCAGCAATCTGATGCGCCGGCGATCGGCGCGCAGCACCTTGAAGCTGAACCCTTGATGTTCGAGTTCCTCTCCTCGTCGCGGCAGGTGACCGAAACTGTGGATGACGAGGCCGCCGACCGTGTCGTATTCGTCGGCGTCCCAGTCCAAGTCGAAGAATTCGTTGAATTCGTCGATCGTGGTGCGCGCTTTGACGGTATAGCGGTCGTCCCGATGGCGCCGAATGTTGTCTTCTTCGGCGAGATCGTGCTCGTCGTCGATCTCGCCGACGATTTGCTCGAGTACGTCTTCGATCGTGACCAGTCCCGAGATCGCGCCGTACTCGTCAACGACTACGGCCAGGTGATTGCGCCGGGCGCGGAATTCCCGCAGCAGGATGTTCAGGCGCTTGCTCTCCGGCACAAAGGCAACCGGTCGCAGGATATCGCGAATCTCCAGTTGCTGGGTCGGTTCGACTGCCAGCGACAGCAGGTCTTTGGCCAGCAGCACGCCGACGACATGTTCCCGTTCGTGATCGAACACCGGGAAGCGTGAATGGCCGGATTCGATCACGTCGGGCAGGAATGCGGAGGGGCCGGTGTCCTCGTCGATGAAGACGATCTCCGAGCGCGGCACCATGATGTCGCGAACCTTCATCTCGGACACGAGAAGCGCGCCTTCCATCATGGCGACGGTGTCGGTGTCGATCAGGTTTTCGGCTTCAGCATCGTGCAGGCGCTCGATGAGTTCGTCGCGCCCGCCGGACTTCGGCGCGAATCGTTCAGGCAACCAGCGCAGCCAGCGCGCGGTGCGGCCGGTTTTGCTCGATAGTCCGTCGTTCATTGTCGAGGGTTACGCATCATAAGGATCGGGCCAGCCGAGGCGTGCCAGGATGGTGCGTTCCAGATCCTCCATCGTTTTTGCTGCGGCATCCTCGGTGTGGTCGTAGTCGAGCAGATGCAAAATACCGTGGACGACGAGATGAGCCCAATGCGCTTCGACCGATTTTCCTTGCGCTCGGGCCTCAGCATGAACCAGCACTGCGCATATCGCGATATCGCCGAGAAAATGCGGCACCACTCCCATGGTGTCCCCTGCCGGGAACGATAGCACATTGGTGGCTTTGTCGACGTGCCGGTAGTGCTTGTTCAAACGGCGGGATTCTGGCCGACCGACGACCCTGATGGTCAGTTCGGCCCGCTGGCGGTGCCCTGACAATGCGGCGCGGGCGGCCACTTCGAACAAGGTTCTGGGCGGAACGAGCCGGTCAGCAGTCGCAATCTGGAGGTCCAGCAGCAAGACTTCGGCCGTTGCATCAACGGCTGCCTTCATCGCGCTCCTCGTGCTCGGCTTCATGGGCTGCGTAGGCATCGAGTATCTTTGCAACCAGCGTATGCCTGACGACGTCACGGGACTGAAACAGGGTGAAACTGATGCCCTTGACCTGATCGAGCACTTGCATGACATGGCGCAGGCCCGAAGCCTTGCCGCGGGGCAGGTCGATTTGTGTGACGTCGCCCGTGACTACCGCACGCGAGCCGAAGCCGATGCGGGTGAGGAACATCTTCATCTGCTCGATGGTGGTGTTCTGTGCTTCGTCCAGGATGATGAAAGATTCATTCAAGGTGCGTCCCCGCATGAAGGCGAGGGGCGCGACTTCGATGACGTTGCGCTCGATGAGCTTGGCGACCCGCTCGAAGCCGAGCATTTCGTAGAGCGCGTCATAGAGCGGACGCAGGTAAGGATCGATCTTCTGCGCCATGTCTCCAGGCAGAAAACCCAGGCGTTCACCAGCTTCCACTGCCGGACGAACCAGACAGACGCGCCGCACCGCATCCGCTTCGAGCGCGGCTACCGCGCTCGCCACAGCTAGGTAGGTTTTCCCGGTACCGGCAGGACCGATGCCGAAGCTGATGTCGTGTTGACGGATAGCCTCGACATAGCGGCACTGATTGGCGCCGCGGGCGCGGATCAGTACACGGCGTGTGCGGATAACGTCATCGGCGCCAGGCGTGGCATCAAGGGCATGATCTCCGCCGCTGAGCTCGAGGTGGACATCGCCCGAGGACAGCGTACGCGTCGCGGTGAGTTCGTAGAGCTGGCGGATAATCTGCTCGGTGGCGACGACGGCGTCATCGTCGCCGCTGAGTTGAAATGTATTGCCGCGATTGCCGATGCCGACTCCCGTGCGACGCTCCAGCAATCGCAGGTGCTCGTCGAACTGGCCGCACAAGTTGGCCAGACGTTCGTTGTCTGCCGGCTCGAGCCGAAGTTCCACGGCGATCACAAACAGACCGCGTGGGTGACGGTCTCGCCGCGCAGCGAGTTGGTCAACGCGGCCGTGATCCGGAGATCGACGAAACCACCGATGAGGGATTCATTGCCCTTGAAGTTGACCACTCTGTTGTTGGCGGTGCGGCCAGCGAGTTCCTGGGGGTTCTTCTTCGACCGTTCAGTAACCAGGACGCGTTCGATGTTGTCGACCATCGCTGCGCTACGGGCATTGCCTAGCTCGCTGAGGCGGCGTTGCAGGATCGCCAGGCGATGTTTCTTCTCCGCATCACTGACATCTTCGGGCAGGCTTGCGGCCGGCGTGCCTGGGCGAGTGCTGTAGATGAAGCTGAAAGAATGATCGAAACCGATATCGTCGACCAGGGCCATGGTGTGGTCGAAATCCGCCTGGGTCTCGCCGGGAAAGCCAACGATGAAATCCGAGGAGATGTCGATCTCGGGCCGCGCGCGCCGCAGCTTGCGTATCAGTGATTTGTATTCGGTGACCATGTAGCCGCGCTTCATCATCGCCAGGATGCGATCAGAGCCGCTCTGTACTGGCAGATGAACATGACTGACCAGTTCCGGCACCTCTGCATAGGCAGCGATGAGTCGATCATTGAACTCGACCGGGTGGGACGTGGTGAAACGGATGCGTTCGATACCCTGGATGGCGGCAACGTGGCGAATGAGGGCAGCGAGATCGACCACTCGACCGTCGTGTGTAGGACCGCGATAGGCGTTGACATTCTGTCCCAGGAGGACGACCTCACGGACACCTCGCCCGGCGAGCTCGTAGATTTCGGTCACTACATCATCGAAAGGGCGGCTGAATTCTTCACCCCGTGTATAAGGGACGACGCAGAAGCTGCAATATTTGCTGCATCCTTCCATGATCGAGACAAACGCGCTTGGCCCGTTATCGTCCGATTGGGGGAGATCGTCGAATTTCTCGATAGCAGGAAAGCTGACGTCTATGTGTGGCCCTGCACCGCGTTCGATCTCGCCTATCAGTGCCGGCAGCCGATGCAGGGTCTGGGGGCCGAAGACGATGTCAACATAAGGCGCGCGGCGCCAGATCTGATCGCCTTCCTGACTTGCCACGCAGCCACCGACCCCGATGATGAGCCGCGGGTCTGCTTCCTTGAGCGGTCGCCAGCGCCCTAGCTCGGAAAACAATTTTTCTTGTGCTTTTTCCCGCACAGAGCAGGTGTTCATGATCAATACGCGGGCGCGATCCGGCGACTCGACGCGCTCGAGATCATGAGATCGCTTCAGCAAAGCCGCCATCTTGTCCGAATCGTAATCGTTCATCTGGCAGCCGAACGTCTTGATGTATAGCCCGTTTACCATTTCGGATTCCTGCTTTGGGGCAGAGGCCCGCGGCGTCTACCTGAGTTGTCACCGGAGCCCACTTTACCCATCTTACCCATCTTATTTCATTCAGCGAGCGGCGCCTGCAGTTCCACCTGGATATTGTCGATCAGGCGCGCGCTGCCTAACCACGCGGCAGTGAGGATGATTAGTGCGCGGTCGCCCGGTGCGGGCAGGGCGAGGTCGCTCTGCCGGCGGACGGTGAAATATTCCGGGCGCATACCGGCTGTCGCGAGAGCTTCGGCGCCCTCGTTTTCGATCGTTGCCAGCGGTGTCGAATGCAGACGCAGCCGCTCTGCGGCCTGTTGCAGCGTCCGGCTGATGGCGACGGCCGTCCGGCGCTGTGTGGCATCCAGATAATTGTTGCGGGAACTCATGGCCAGGCCATCTGGCTCACGGATGATCGGCATTCCGATGATCTCACCGGGAATGAGCAGATCCTGGACCATGCGCCGGATCACGAGCAGCTGCTGGTAGTCCTTTTCGCCAAACAGCGCGAAGTCCGGCTGAACGTTGATCAGCAATTTGGCGACGACCGTGGCGACGCCGGAAAAATGTCCGGGCCGGAATTCACCGCAGAGGATTTCCGACAGTTGCGGTACCGTAATCCGCGTATCCTCGGCTGTGCCGCCGGGATAGAGTTCGTTCAGATTAGGAGCAAACAACAGATCGAGGCCGGCCTGCTCGAGCTTGATTTGATCGGCCTCGAGCGTACTCGGGTAGCACTCGTAATCTTCCCCCTTTCCGAACTGGATGGGGTTGACGAAGATGCTGACTACCGATCGATCGGCGAGCTCGCGCGCGCGCTCCAGTAGGGAGATGTGCCCTGCATGGAGATTTCCCATGGTCGGCACGAGGGCGATGGTCAAGCCGGCCGTTTGCCACTCGCGCACTTTGGGGCGCAAGGATCTCAGATCGAAACTCGTAATCATTAGGGTTCGAGAATCACAGCGTTGCCTGAATGAAAATCTTGCAGGGGGCGCGATCATGCCACGTGGCAGCGGTGCCAGACAGTGTCACGGTTGGGCGGCCGGATCGCACGGTCCGTCGAGGGCGATGAGCCCCGAAGTGTCCACGGCGCCCAGCAGGTCAGCAACCGAACCAAGTCCCGGGATCAGCAAGCGCGGTGCGATTTCGGCCAGCGGCGCCAGAACGAATGGGCGTTCGGGGAGCCCCGGATGCGGTACGCGCAGACCGTCAGCGTCGATCACCGCATTTGCATAGACGAGCAGGTCGAGATCGATGACTCGTGGCCCCCAGCGCCGTCCCTCGTAAACCCGGCCTTGATCGCGCTCGAGTTGCTGTAGCGCAGCGAGGAGCTCATGGGCTCCCAGGCGCGTACTCAGGCCGGCTACGGCATTGATGTAATCAGGCTGGTCCTGCGGGCCCATCGGTGGATTACGGTACAGGCGCGATCGGGCGACCAGACGCGTTTTTGGCAAGGCTTTCAGGCTGTCGAGGGCAGCTTCGATTTGGCTAGCGGGATTATCGAGGTTGCTGCCTAGCCCGACGTAAGCGGGATGCGGGGCGTCGCTCAAGATGCACTCCGCCGTCGGCGCCGCCGCGGTTTTCCGACGCCTCCAGGGGTGCCGCGCAAGGCTCCGATCATGGCATCGCGTTCGTCGTCGTCGACCTCTTGAAAGCGAGTCCACCATTCGACGCTTTCGATGCCAGTCTCCCCTGCCGCCGCGCGTAGCGCCAGGAAGTCATAGGCGGCACGAAAGCGGGGATGCTCGAACAGGCGCCGGACCCGTTTGGGTGTGGAGGGCCGCGCCAGCCGGTTCTGCAGCGCCCAGATCTCCCTGGTCATCTGCGTGAAGCGCCGCGGTATGGCGAGACGTGCAACCTGTTGAGAGATGACGGTATCAGCCGCCAGGTTCTCAGCTTCGTGCTCCGCAACGCCTTTCGCGAGCAACTCCTGCCAGTGCTGTTCGAAAGCGTCCCACAACACGGCGGCGAGCAGGAACGCCGGGGTGACCGATTTTCCTTCATTGATCCGGGCATCGGTGTTGGCGAGCGCCTGACCGATAAGTGTGCTGGGGAAGCCGGCATGTTCATGCGCGAGTTCGGCATCGGCCTGGGGGAACAGGTGCGAGAAGAGGTCGTAATGGCGCAACGCTTCAAAGGTCTGGAGGGCGACACCGCCATGGAAGAGCTTCAGGGTTTCGTCGAAAAGTCGTGCCGGTGATATTTGTTCGAGCAGTGCACCAAGCTCGTTCAGCGGTTGTTCCGATGCGGGCTCGATGCGAAAGCCGAGCTTTACCGCAAAGCGGATCGCACGCAGCATCCGCACCGGGTCTTCGCGATAGCGCAGATAAGGATCACCAATCAGACGCAGGACGCCATTGTTGAGATCCTCGACACCACCGACATAATCGATGACGCTGAAATCGTTGATGTCGTAATACAAAGCGTTGACCGTAAAATCTCGCCGCCAGGCATCTTCTTCGATAGTGCCATAGGCGTTGTCACGAAGGATGCGACCCTCATCGCTGAGCGCGGCCGACGGGTCGTCAATGCGATGCGGCGCGCGAAACGTCGCCACTTCGATGATCTCCTGACCATAGCGGACATGGGCCAGACGGAAGCGACGTCCAATCAGTCTGGAGTTGCGGAACAGTTCACGGACCTGTTCAGGCAGCGCATCGGTGGCGATGTCGAAATCCTTGGGCTCGCGTCCGAGTAGCAGATCACGGACTCCGCCGCCGACCAGGCAGGCGCGGAAGCCGGCTCCGTTCAGCCGATAAAGTACCTTGAGCGCGCTGGGCGAAATGTACTGGCGGGAGATGTTGTGTTCGCCGCGCGTATAGACCCGCGGTTCGCGCATGAGCGAGATTGCCTTGGCTTCGATATCCATGCAGGGTGTTGCGGCCGTTTTCGCGCGCGGCAGGTCCGTGCGGCGTTGGTCGGTCTACCATAGGCAATGCGCGACCGGCGGCGGGTGGTTCCTCCAGACTTTACTCGTGACCCGTTATGATACCATCCGCGCTCGCTCTACCGCTCCCTTCGTCTAGTGGTCCAGGACGTCGCCCTCTCACGGCGAAAACAGGGGTTCGAGTCCCCTAGGGAGCGCCAGGCCTCACTATCCCTGAATCGCCCGCATCCCATTTCGTCATCTGCGTCGGCGGCCGCTCCGGGTGGAGTTCGAGATTATCGGTCAACCAGGTCGCGTCTTCCAGAACCCGTAGCGCATCGGGCGCGGCCGAAAACGGCTTGGCGCCGTGCAACGGTGTTTTGCTGTAACGGTGCCGTTTGACCAACAAGGCTATACCGAAGGCAACCAGCTCGGGTTGCTCGATATGTACGTTGTGGCCAGCCTCCGTGGCGATAAGATGAGCCGAAGTCGTGCTGCTCGCCGCCAACTCGGTTTGCAGTTCCAGCCACATCCGTTCGAGCAACAAGCGCTTTTTGTCCCGCGGGCCCTCGACCCTGCCGCGGGTGATCACGAGCAGGGGCAGAGCGGCGTGCGGCGGGGCCCGTTTGAGCTGGCGGGCACTGTCGCGGAAAGCGAGCAGCTCGCTGGCGATCGTGCGCCGCGTTTTCCAGCGGCGTGCCTGTGCGGCTATGGAGCGGCGTATGGGCTCGGGGAGCAGGCGGCTGGGCGGGGGTGGCTCGCGAAATTGGACGATGCCCCAACGGCTGCTTGGCGCCGTCAGCAGGCCGAGCGGTGGCTGCAGGAAGCGTTCCACCTGATCGGGGTGAGAGGCATCGATGAGCACGAGGCCGACGACAAGGAAAGGATACCGGCGCGCGAACAGCTGCATGTTGTAGCCACCGAAGGAATGCCCGACGAGGACGTAGGGCGGGCTGATGGCGGCGTCATCGAGCAGCAGATAGAGTTCGTTGGTGATACGCGAGCTGGTGCGGGGTTCTGGCCCCATATCGCTCCCGCCATAGCCGGCTCGATCGAATGTACAGATCCGCGTCAGGCTGCGCAGGTGTTCCTTGACGAACGTCCATTCCAGGGACGACCCGCCGAGACCCGCGTCGAGCAGAACGGTCGGCGTGCCGCTGCCGGCGCAGTCGAAATGGAGTTGGTGTCGTGGGTTCGCGTTATCATCCGACCCGGCGGCCGGCCATGAGCAGCAGAGCGTGCAGGCGAGGGCAAGGACCCTGGCCAAAATTATCTGTACATTCGGTCGCCCCTGAGCGGCCGCTGCGGCGTTGCGTTTTTTGGCAATAGTCCCGCTATTAC
>JBBDTC010000138.1:21027-36257 GCA_040904625.1 Gammaproteobacteria bacterium | reverse complement strand
TTGGCCTCCTTACAGGGGCAACAGCACCGAACAATGAAAGATCAACAGGCCCTAGGTTCGCACTGGCGACCACCGGAGATCAATGGCCGCAAGCAACGCTCTGGAGCGGGTGATGGGAATCGAACCCACGTTCTCAGCTTGGGAAGCTGATGTTCTACCATTGAACTACACCCGCGGAAACCGCGATTCTAGCAGCCTGTGCTTTTCCGGAGCCGCCTACGGTATCATGCGCCCGTCACCGCACAGATAAATGCTGAAGCTTGTCCCGCGGCCCGGGATATCGCAGAATCCTACAACTATAATAGCCCGTATGTCAGGCAGTTAGGTTGGAAGCTTCAAGTCCGGCTTGCAGGAGAGGCACGGGGCCCCGGGAACTCGGATTGCGACAGCGCATGGACATAGTCAAACCGACCATCGTGCTCGTAGACGACAGTGCCGCTATGCGCGATTTCTTCGAGCAAGTCGCGATCGAGGCGGATTTCGTCCTCCACGCATACGATTCGGCGGAACAATCCCTGCGCTACCTTGCCTCCGAACGGCCCAGCCTGCTCTTCATCAACGTCATGATGCCGAACAAAGACGGCTACACCTTCCTCAAGGAATTACGCCGCAACGCCCTGCACACAGACACGCCCACGGTCATGATAAGCAGCAAGGACTATGCTCAGGATCGCGTTGCCGCGAAAGAACTCGGCGTACTCGAATTCGTCGCCAAACCAATTTCACGCAAGGAGATCCGCTCACTGATCGATAAATACATTGATGAATCGGGCGCTGCCACCTAGATGAGCGACGCTTACCTACGCTTTTGGGGAGTCCGTGGTTCGTACGCGTCGCCACATGAAACACATCTTAACGTGGGCGGCAACACCTCCTGTGTCGAGTTGCGCTGGGGCGACCATCTGCTGGTCTGTGATGGCGGAACCGGCATCATTTCCCTGGGTGAAGAATTGATGCAGACGCGAGTCGCCCGCGAGTTGATGGTTGTATTCACGCACTATCATTGGGACCACATCTGTGGCTTGCCGTTCTTCCAGCCCGCCTTTTCGCCAGACTGGCACATCAGGTTTTTCGGCCCTGGCGATACTGCTGCCGAGATTGAACAGCGTCTCTCCGACCAGATGAAAGCACCCTACTTCCCGGTCGAGACCGAAACCTGGATGGCGAACATCGAATATGTCGAACCTCAAGGGGCGGGATTGGCACATGGACCGTTCGAAATCGTGCGCTTCAATGTCCACCACCCCGGCGTCACCTATGGTTACCGGGTCCGGATTGCCGGCAAGACCGTGGTCTATATTTCGGATAACGAAGTGCAGTTTCTCAAGGGCTCGATAGCGCAGCGCCTGCACGAATTCGAGGAAGACGAGCACGAACTGCTCGAACGCATGGTTTCGGAGCAACGTTCGGCTGAGGTCGGAGCGATCGAGGACGTGGACATCCTCATCCACGACGCGCAATACACCCCCGAGGACTACAGCCGCAAACGTGGCTGGGGCCATTCGTGCTACGTCGACACGGTGAATCTGGCCATCGATGCCGGCGTGGCCTGCCTCTACCTCTACCATCACGATCCAACCTATGACGACGAGCAGGTCGCAGCCATTCACCGTGAATGCCTGGCAATCATCCGCGCGCGCGAATCGAGCATGGAATGCCACGTGGCACGAGAAGGCATGAAGGTCTCGCTCTGAGCGGCAACCGGCGATGACGCTATCCGATCCTGCTGGAGCTGCCTCGTGGCGCCGTATTCGCAGCTTCGTGCTGCGGGCCGGGCGCATGACCGCCGCGCAGGAACGCGCGTTGTCCGAACTGCTGCCGCACTATCTGCTGAGCCCGCACGAACTTGCGCAGCCCGGGCAGGCATTTCAGCGTCATGCGGCGCTGTATCTCGAAATCGGAATCGGCAATGGTGACAATCTCGTGGCCATGGCCGAGCGGCATCCCGAAGCGGATTTCATCGGTTGCGAAGTTCATCGTCCAGGGCTCGGCCATGTGCTCAATCTGGTCCGCGCACGCGACCTGCGTAATGTTCGCGTCGTCGATACCGACGTGCGCGACTTGCTCGCCGCACTCATTCCAGCCAGCCTCGATGGCGTTTATATGTTCTTCCCCGACCCGTGGCCGAAGAAGCGCCACCACAAGCGACGATTGCTGAACGACGCGCTCCTCGACAGTTTGGCGGGAAAGCTCAAATCCAACGGGTGCTTCTACTTCGCCACAGACGACGCCGACTACGGCGAGGCCGCATTGACGACTGTAGATGCAGCGCCGGCGTGGCAAAACCTCGCCGGAGTGAAAGCGAGCGCACCGCGTCCGCGCTGGCGCGTCGTCACCCGTTTCGAAGCACGGGCGCGAGCCGCCGGACGCCCGGTCTGCGAAATCATCAGCGCACTTCGGCGCTGACGTTTCTCGCCGCCCCGCCGCATACCGATGCCGTCAGGCGCACAGTTCGTCGAAGGACTCGAGACAGTGAAATTCGCCCAGGCGCACACGCGGTCCACGGCTATCTGGCCGCGCTATGCCATACAGCGCGCGTAAGCCATAGCGCTGCGCCGCGTGCAATACTGACGGGTTGTCATCGATGAACATCGCGCGCTGCGGAATGATGTGCAATTGCTCGCCCAGGTTCGACCAGAAGCCGTCGTCTTCTTTGGGATAGCCCAGATCATGGGCACTGACGACGACATCGAATGCACGGCCTAGGCCGGTCAGGTTCAATTTGCGGGCGAGGCTCTGTGGATGGGCGTTCGTGGCGAGGACCAGACGCAGGCCACGAGCCCGTGCGCGATCGAGCAGCCCGCGCACCCCAGGGCGGACACGGATGAATCGCGCGAGTTCGCGCTCGATATCATGCAGATCAATACCGAACTCGTGACTCCAGTGATCCAGACAGTAATATCGTAGCGTGCCCCGGGTGCGCTCCAGCGTCTCACGGATCAGGCGGTGGGCGCTCGAGAAATCGAGTCGCGTGATGGCGGCATGGAAACGCGGCAAGCGATCGTTCCAGACCAGGTTATCGAAATGGAGATCGAGCAGGGTGCCGTCCATATCGAACACGATACATTCGACCTGCGAGCAGTCGAACGCCTGCGCAATTGCCGCGCTCACTCGCAGATTTCGCCGAACTTCTCGCAGCGCCGCCGGCACTTATAGACGCCGCGGGGATCGACGTTGCAAACTTTGCCCCAACGCTCGCAACCGTGTACGCAACGTTTCTCTTGCTTGTCCTGCTCGGCGGCCGACTGTGCCGGTGGGCGGACTGGCGTGCGCTCCTGAGCCGGGGCGGCGGTCACCGTCGCCAAGCCAAGCAGCCCAGCAGCGAGCATAGCGAACGACAATCGACGGTTAGTAAGAATCATGGGGGTCCCTTGCGGTACTCGATCTGTGCATTATGGCAGGCATTGCTGAATCGACGGTGAACCGTTCGACCATGCCAGCCTGGGGCACTCAATGGGGTCGCCCGTCGAGCTTGAGATCGGTTGCCATCCCCTCGGCCAGGCGGCGTTCAGCCGCGGTTATCTTGCCGCGGAGCTCCACCAACGCCTGCCGCGCCGTCGCGCTCTTCCCGGCGGCAAGCGACAGCCAGGTGTAAGCTTCGACGAGGTTCTGCTCCGTCCCGATACCCTGGGCGTGGATCGCGCCCAGATTGACCTGCGCTTCGACCACACCGTGCAGCGCGGACTGGCGCAGCCAGAACCGCCCCTCCTCGGCATTGACCGCCACGCCGTGGCCGAACGTATACATCATCCCCAGACGCATTTGCGCCTGCCCGTCGCCGTTGTCAGCCAACTCGCGCAGGACCTTCATCGCATGGGCGAGTCGTACAGGTTCGTCGACATGGCGCAGATGAATTTCGGCAATATGCAGCTTTGCATCGGCATGATTTTGCGCCGCCGCCAACTCCAGCCAGGCCAGCGCCGCCACCTCGTCGGCCGCCCCGCCTGCACCGCGCAAGTAGAGCATGGCGAGGTTGAATTGAGCCGCTGCAAGCCCTGCTTTGGCTGCGGCCTCGAACCATCGTCGGGCTTGGACATCATCGCGCTCCACACCCTCGCCCTTTGTATACATCAACCCCAGAAAGAACTGAGCTTCGCTATCGCCCTGCTCGGCACTTTGCATGAACCAGGCTGCTGCAGCCTGTGCATCGGCGACCTGGCCGTAACCGCGCAGGTTCATGATACCGAGGTTGAACCGTGCGCCGGCCAGTCCTTGCCTGGCCGCGGCCAGGAACCATTCCCGCGCGCGCTCGTAATCGCGCCCGACCCCGCGCCCTTTGAGATACATCACACCCAGGTTGTTCTGCGCAATGGCGTTGCCTTGCTCGGCCTGTGCCTGGAAATGGGTGACCGCAGTGGTCCAATCGCCGCGCCGCAAAGCCGCCGTCGTCAGATCCGCGATCACGGATCGAGGAGCGATGAGCACCAAACCGAACAGCAGCAGGCCGCGGGCCCGGTTCATTTTTAAGCCAGGTGCCCGGCCAGGGCAGGACAATTTCCCGAACAGTCTCACATTCACCGCGTTAACATGGCTCCGTAGCGATAGCGTTATGCGCCTGTTTTGCGCAACCCCGCGGTGCTCGTCACCGCGGGGTTTGTTTCCCTAAGCATCGACCGCGATCTCAAAAATCATCGAAATTTCATCGCGCTACGCGATGTTTGCCGTGCCTGGACTTCTCCGGACCTGCCCGCTACCATGATTTTGCTGCCCGTGACCCAAGACTGCACGTGCGCCGTGATGGATGTTGTTGCGCGCGAGGGCAGCCCATGGGGGGGTGGTTGTACAACGTCATGTCTGTGAGGAGGAAGGTCCATCATGAAAAAGAATAACCTGAAGCCCGCTGCTGCGGTGCTGGGTACGGGAGTGGTCATGGCCCTGGCGATGAACGCCGATGCCGCCGACAACCCGTTCGAGATGATCGAATTCGGTGAAGGTGTCAACGTCGCCGGGAATGCTGTCGACATGCAAGGTAACAAGGTCGAAATCATCGACGAAACCGGCTTCGAATACGGCGGCGATCAGAAAGCCAAGTATGCCGACGGCAAGCTGGCCACCGGCAAGAAAGATCCTGCTGTATGCGGGACATTTGCGGGTGAAAGCTGCTCTATGCCGCACATCTCGAAGTAAGGCGCGGGCGGCTGACCGGATCGACCGGGTACCGTTGTGGCCGGTGCAGCATAATTATCGCGTCAATGGCGCCGGTCTCGGCCTGCGGCGGCCCCACCTCGGTACGCTGCAGGCCGATATTCCCGCCGCAATCGATTTTTTCGAGGTCGCTCCGGAAAACTGGATCGATGTCGGCGGCCGTCTCGGTGAAGCATTCCGTCACATCACGCAGCAACGTCCGCTGGTCTGCCACGGATTGCTCCTCAATCTGGGTGGGCCGGATCCACTCGATCGCGCCTTCCTGGACCGCATTCGCCGATTCCTCGCCGCGCACGACGTTGTCACCTACGGCGATCATCTGAGTTTTTGCGCCGCCGGAGGCCACCTCTACGAATTGCTGCCCATCCCGTTTACCGAGGAGGCCATCCGACATGTTGCGGGCCGCATCAGCCAGGTTCAAGATCACCTCGAACGACGCATCGCTGTCGAAAATCCTTCATATTACCTGAGCCTTTCGAACGAACTCGATGAACTGACTTTCATACGCAGCGTTCTCGATGAAGCGGATTGCGATTTCCTTCTGGATATCAACAATATCCATGTAAACAGCATCAATCACGACTACGATCCACGGGCCTTTCTCGCCAATCTTCCGGCACAGCGCATCGCCTACGCCCACATTGCCGGCCATACGGTCGACGCGCCCGATTTCCTCGTCGATACTCACGCTGCGGCCGTCACCGACCCGGTCTGGGCGCTGCTCGAGTTCGCCTACGAACGCTTCGGTGTATTCCCGACGCTGCTCGAACGCGATGAAAACATTCCTCCGCTGGACGGGGTAATGCCGGAAGTCGAGCGCATCCGTGAACTACAAAGACTCACCGCATCGGCCGCGGTCGCCTGATGCTGCATCCAATGACTGATGAACCTCATTTCGTTAACCTGCAACGCGAGTTCGCTCGTCACTTGCGCGATCCCGACCGAATCCCGGTTCCGGGGACGCACGACGAACGACGGATGGCTGTGTACCGGAATGCCATATACAGCAACGTCGCGCGCTTCATGGCGGACAACTATCCGCGTGTGCGGGCGGTGATGAACGATCTGCGCTGGCAGGCGATGGTGCGCGACTACATCATCCGACACGTCTCCCGTACCGGTATCTTCGTTGAGCTGCCGCTCGAGTTCCTGCGCTATCTCGAGACAGAACGCTGCGATCCCGAAGACCCGCCCTTCCTCTACGAGCTGGCCCATTTCGATTGGCTCGAAACCCTGGTCGGCGCCGATCCGCGCGTACTGAGCTTCGATGACGTCGTTCGCGATGGCGATCTGCTAGCCGACGTCCCGGTCGTCAACCCGACCTTGCGACTACACACCTATGCCTACCCGGTCCACGCCATCACCGCTGAGTTCCAACCGCGCCTGGCTCCAGCACAGGCGACGCGCATCGCCGCTTTCCGCGATCCCGACAACCTCTACGGTTTTCTCGATTTGAGCCCCGCGGCAGCTGGTCTGATCGAGGCCATACAGGACAATCGCGGCCTCAACGGGCAACAAATCCTCACACGCATGGCCGCCACGTGCGGTTATGGTGATAGTACGGCCTTCGTCGCTGCGGGCAGTACAATCCTCGCTCGCATGCATGCTCGGGGCGCGCTGCTGGGGGTCGCCGCCTGAGGCCGCGCCGCGCCATTACCCTGGATCGGGTCCGGTGCCCGCGCGCGATAGGGCCGGCTGCGGCCAGATCGACACTCCCGGGGGCGAGTTCGCTGTGGCAGCGGACGATCGTCCCGCCCGTTTTTTCCCGTCGCCCACGACGACCAAACGAGTATCAACCAGACCATGAAGAAAATCCGCAAGCTGCTGGTCGCCAACCGAGGCGAGATCGCAATACGGGTCATGCGCGCCGCAGCAGAACTCGACATCACCAGCGTGGCCGTCTACTCCCGCGAGGACCGCTTCTCCCTGCACCGCTTCAAGGTTGACGAAGCCTACCTGATTGGCGACGGCTCGACACCGGTCCAGGCTTACCTCGATATCGACGATATTGTTCGCGCCGCGCTGGAAAGCGGCGCCGATGCCGTCCACCCGGGCTACGGATTCTTGTCGGAAAGCCCCGAATTCGCCGACGCCTGCGCGGCAGCTGGGCTGATCTTCGTCGGCCCGACGCCTGCAGTCATGCGTAAGCTCGGCAACAAGGTGGCAGCCCGCGCCGTGGCGGAAGAGAGCGGCGTTCCTGTCATGCCGGCGACGAGCGCCCTCCCATCTGAGCGAACCGAAGTCGAGCGCATGGCGGCAGAGGTCGGCTATCCGGTGATGCTCAAGGCTTCATGGGGCGGCGGCGGGCGCGGGATGCGCATCATCGACGGCCCGGACGCGCTGCACGAATTGGTCGAGCACGGCCGCCGCGAGGCTCAAACGGCGTTCGGCAATGACGAGGTCTACCTCGAAAAGCTGGTCCGACGAGCACGCCATGTCGAAGTGCAGGTGTTGGGAGATCATCACGGCAATCACGTGCATTTGTTCGAACGCGACTGCACGGTACAGCGCCGCAACCAGAAGATCGTCGAGCGCGCTCCGGCCCTTTACCTCTCGTCGCAACAACGGGAGGAGATCTGCGAGGCGGCGTTGAAGCTGTGCCGCGCAGCCGGTTACCGCAATGCCGGGACCGTCGAATTCCTGCAGGACGCGGACACCGAGGCGTTTTTTTTCATCGAAGTCAATCCGCGCATCCAGGTCGAACACACGGTGAGCGAGGCCATCACCGGCATCGATATCGTCAAAGCGCAGATTCGCATCGCCGAGGGACATGCCATCGGCACAGCGGCATCGGGCGTGCCGAACCAGGAAGAAATCTTCATGCGCGGGCATGCAGTCCAGTGCCGCATCACGACGGAAGACCCGGAAAATAATTTCATTCCGGACTATGGCGTCATCTCGACCTATCGCAGTCCGGCCGGCTTTGGTATCAGACTCGATGCGGGCACCGCTTATACCGGTGCGCGCATTACGCGCTTCTATGATTCGCTGCTGGTCAAAGTCACGGCCTGGGGTAACTCCAGCGATGAGGTGACGCGGCGCATGCTTCGCGCCGTGCGTGAATTCCGTATCCGCGGCGTCAGTACCAATCTGCGCTTTCTCGAGGGGCTGCTGCAGAATCCCAAGTTCCGCACCGCCGACTACACCACGACCTTCATCGACGACACCCCCGAGCTCCTCGTCTTTCGGCGCCGCCGCGACCGTGCCACGCGGCTGCTGCGCTTCATCGCCGACGTCACGGTAAACGGCAATTCCGCGGTCGAGAACAGACCGCGGCCCCGGCTTGCAGGCACGCCGCGCGTGCCCGACTGCGACGACCTGCCGATTCTACCCGGGACGCGCAACCGCCTGGAGGAACTCGGGCCCAGGGGCTTCGCTCAATGGATGCTGGACTCGCCCGAAGTCCTGATCACCGACACAACCCTGCGTGATGCCCATCAATCCTTGCTGGCGACGCGCGTGCGCAGCTATGACATGGTCGCAATCGCCGATGCCTACGCCCGACTGCTGCCCCAGCTCTTCTCCGTCGAATGCTGGGGGGGAGCAACCTTCGATGTCGCCATGCGCTTCCTGCACGAATGTCCGTGGGTCCGCCTGCGGGCGATTCGGGAACGCATGCCCAACATACTCACGCAGATGCTGCTGCGCGCTTCCAACGGCGTTGGCTATACGAACTATCCGGACAACGTCGTTCAGCATTTCGTGCAACAGGCGGCGGCGGGCGGCATCGACGTCTTCCGCATTTTCGATTCGCTGAACTGGGTCGAGAACATGCGCGTCGCCATCGATGCCGTAGTCGAGAGCGGCAAGATCGCCGAAGCCGCTATCTGCTACACCGGCAATCTGAGCGATCCGGACTGTCATAAATACGATCTCGAGTATTACGTGCGCATGGCACGAGAACTCGAGGCGGCCGGCGCACACGTTCTGGGCATCAAGGACATGGCCGGATTGTGCAGACCGCAGGCCGCCCGCACCTTGATTGGAACCCTCAAGCAGGAAATTGGCATTCCGATTCATTTCCACACTCATGACACCAGCGGCATTGCCGCAGCTAGCGTGCTCGCCGCGGTCGAAGCCGGAGTCGATGCGGTCGATGCGGCCATGGACGCCATGAGCGGATTGACCTCGCAACCCAACCTGGGCTCTATCGTCGAAGCGCTGCGTCACGGTCCTCGCGAACCCGGCCTTGACGTCGACGCAATTCGGCAGATCTCGCATTACTGGGAAGAGGTGCGGCACGGCTATGCGGCATTCGAGAGCGAGGAGCGCGCCGGTGCGTCCGAGGTCTACGTGCACGGCATGCCGGGCGGGCAATATACGAATTTGCGCGAACAGGCCCGCGCCCTCGGTCTCGGTGACCGCTGGCCGGAGGTCGCCCGCGCCTACGCGGATGTCAACGATCTGTTCGGCGACATCGTCAAGGTCACGCCGAGTTCCAAAGTGGTCGGCGACATGGCACTGACGATGGTGACCAGCGGTCTGTCGCGCGAGGACATCGAATCTCCCGATGTCGATGTCGCGTTTCCGGAGTCGGTGGTGTCCTTTTTTCGTGGCGATCTCGGCCAACCCTATGGCGGCTTTCCGCCAGCGTTGCAGCGCAAGATTCTCAACGGAGAGACCCCCATCACGGTCAGGCCCGGGTCGGTCATGGCGCCATGCGATCTCGAGGCTGCCCGCAAAGAGGTCGAACACAAAGTCGAGCGGCACGTCTCCGAGCAAGAGCTCTCGTCTTATCTCATGTATCCAGATGTATTCGTGCAATACGCGCAAAAGCGCCGCCGCTATGGCGACCTCACGGTTCTGCCGACCAACGTCTTCTTTTACGGTATGGAGTCCGGCCAGGAGATTACGGTTGATCTCGATCCGGGACGCACGCTGATCGTGCGCTACCTGGGCACGAGCGAACACCATGACGACGGCAAACGGACCTTGTTCTTCGAGCTCAATGGCCAGCCGCGCCAGATCAAGGTCGCCGACCACGCGCAGGAAAGCACGCGCACGCCACCGCAGAAGGCCGAAGCGGGCAACAATGCACACCTTGGCGCACCCATGCCCGGCCTGATTGCCGAGATCAACGTCCGCGAAGGAGATCAGGTCGGCAAGGGCGACGCCCTCATGACGATTGAAGCGATGAAAATGCAGACCGTGATCCGTGCCGAACGCGATGCCAGGGTAAGCGCGATCAAAGTCGCACCTGGCCAGCAGGTGGATGCCAAGGATCTACTCGTGGAATTCGAATGAGAGACTTTCGAAGGACACGGCGGCAGGGTCTGACGAATGCGGAGCTGGTGGCAGAGCTTCCAAAAGTAAAACCCCGCACTAAGGCGGGGTTTTGTCCGGCGAATTGGCCTCGCTGAGCAAGGTCCTCCTAGACAGGGATGTGGTGCGCTTCGGTTTTGTGACGCGTCACGCCGAGAGTGCGAGCTTGCGTCCTCGCCGGTGAGGCTCGCGCTGGTGCACTCTCTATGATCAACTGTAGCAGGCAAATGAAAAATTTCCAGGTCAGGGCCCGGCGCAAAAATAACTGAACTATTTGGAACGCCGATCCATCCCGTCTGGCGGCGTTGCTCGTCGGTTGAATAGACCCCCTATTCGCCCTCCTCGCGCCTGGCCAGCCGGGCGCCTCAACGCCCCAAATCGCTCAGTTATTTTGCGGCGCACCCTTACCCGTCGTCAGCTGTGCTCGAACAGGGCATCGGCGACGAATGGATTGGTCCGGCGTTCTTCACCGAACGTCGATTCCGGTCCATGGCCGGGTATGAAGACCACCTCGTCGCCGAGCGGCCACAAGCACGAACGTATCGATTCGATCAGCTGCGCGTGATCGCCTTGCGGAAAATCACTGCGCCCGACCGAACCATGGAACAGGACGTCGCCGACGAACGCCACGCCACTGGCGTGATGGAAGACCACATGGCCGGGCGTATGACCGGGGCAGTGCAGGACCTCGAGGTGCTGCTCGCCGAAGCTGATGCGATCACCGTGCTCGAGCCAGCGGTCCGGCAGGAATGCGGCGGTCGGCGGAAAGCCGAACATTTCGCTTTGTCTCGGCATGGCGTCGAACCAGAATTCGTCGGCGCGCTGCGGCCCCTCGATCGGCACGCCCAGATCATCGGCTAGCCGGCGCGCCCCGCCAGCATGGTCGAGGTGGGCGTGGGTAAGCAGCACTTTGCAGACATTGACCCCATGATGGGCGACAGCCGCCACGATGCGGTCGAGGTCACCGCCTGGGTCGATCACGACGCCCAGCCCGGTGTCGGCACACCACAGAAGCGAACTGTTTTGCTGGAAAGGAGTAACCGGGATGACCCGGCGTTCGATTGGAACGGACACGATAGGCCCTCGGCAGGATAGGGCGCCGGAGTGTAGCAGCAGTCGCGTGGGCAGGAGAACGCAAAATACCTGCTCGTGAAAGTCGATCAAGCTTGCGGCCCGCCGCCGTCATCTGGGGTTCGTTGACGAGCACGTAGTCGGGGGCGGCACCACTGAACTCTCGATTGCGGACACGGTTCGCCATGAGCTGCCCGGATGGAGGTTCGGCCAGAAACTACCCGAACGAAATACATTGTTTCTTGAAGGGAGATAAAGCAGGCTAAGCAGATGCTAGACCGCTATACCAGCATGCAGGTCTTCCTGTCACTCGTCCGTCGCGGCACCTTCGCGGCCGCCGCTGACGAGATAGGCATTTCCCGCGCCATGGCGAGCAAACACATCCAGGCCCTGGAGGCACGCCTCGGCGTGGTGCTGTTCAACCGCACTACACGGACGACACGGCTGACCGAAGCGGGAGAGCGTTACTTTCTGCAACTCGATCTCTTGCTGGCCGAACTCGACACCGTGGAGAGGCGCCTCGGCGAGGAAGCCGTCGGCGTTCGCGGCACGCTGACCATCGCCGCACCACCCGCCTATGGCGCTCTTCGCGTCGCGCCGATCATCGCAAAATTCATGGAGCGCTATCCAGATGTACGCGTGCGCTTGACCCTGGCCGATCGCTCGGTCGATTTCGTCGAGGACGGTGTCGACATTGCTATCAGTACAAGGGGGGAACTCGACGATTCGAGCTGTGTCGCCCGTCGCCTGTCGGCAGTCCGTATGATCGTGTGCGCCGCCGCCGTATATCTCGCACGCGAGGGACGTCCGCAGCAGCCCGAAGATCTGATCCGACATAATTGTCTCGTCTACGCCGAAGCGGTAACCCGCCTCCACGCCGAATGGCAATTCCGCCGTCGGGAGGCGAGCTTCAATGTCCGGGTCGCCGGCAATTTCGCTTCGAACGTCGGCAACGCCTTGCGTACTCTCGCGGTCGCCGGGCACGGCGTCGTGCGCCTGCCCGATTACATCGTGAGCAACGACCTCGCCAGTGGGGCTTTGCTCGAAATCCTTGGTGATTTTGGCCCGATGCTGCATCCGATCCATGCACTTTATCCCCAGCGCGAACCTCTCCCACGCAAGATCAGCGCCTTCCTCGATTTCGCCAGTGAAGCGCTCATACCCCTGCCGTAGCCGGCATTGAGCGCGTACGCGTCAGGCTGCCACATAAATAGCTTCATACTATTGAAATTTATAATTCAATCAATTTTATTTTATCTAAGACTCTCGCTAGAGTAGCGCCTCAGTTATGGAAGAGGACGAAACGTATGGATATCAACATCGGAATTTCAGCTCAGGATCGGGAGAGCATCGCAGCCGGGCTGTCGCGCCTGCTCGCCGACTCCTACACCTTGTACTTGAATCTGCTCACCCAGCGCATGCAGATTCACGAGAAGAACGCCTGGATGCTGCGCAGTCTGCTCGCAGCAGCCTGAGCCGGATTGCCATCCCTATCACTGACTTTTATCAGGAGATCATCACATGTTGCAGAACAAAGAAGGCCAGCGCGTCCCGCAGGTCACTTTCCGTACCCGCCAGGGCCATGACTGGGTGACCCTCAGCAGCAGCGACATCTTCGACGGCAAGACGGTCGTCGTCTTCTCGCTGCCCGGCGCTTTCACGCCGACCTGTTCATCCTCACACGTACCGCGTTACAACCAGCTCGCACGCGAGTTCAAGCGCCTTGGCGTCGACGACATCGTCTGCCTGTCGGTCAACGATGCCTTCGTCATGAACGAGTGGCAGGACAATCAAAAAGCGTGGAACATCCGCTTCATCCCGGACGGTAATGGCGAATTTACCGAGGGCATGGGCATGCTGGTCGGCAAGGAAGACCTCGGCTTCGGACGCCGTTCCTGGCGCTACTCGATGCTGGTTCGCGATGGCATCGTGGAGAAGATGTTCATCGAGAGCGAAGAGCCGGGCGACCCATACGCGGTCTCGGATGCCGATACCATGCTCGACTATCTCGCTCCGGGTTCGGCCAAGCCGCTCGATGCGACGATATTCACGCGTAAGGGCTGCGCGCACTGCGCACGGGCCAAGGAGGCCCTGGAGCGTGCCGATATCAGCTATGACGAACTCGTGCTCAACCGCGATTTCACCGATCGCACTCTGCGTGCCGTGACCGCCCGCGCAAGTTACCCGCAGGTTTTCATCAACGGCGAGCACATTGGCGGCGCCGATGAGCTGGAGACCTGGTTGCGCGCTCAACGCGCCGCCTGAAGCTCGGAGCATCCACCCGGCGCGGCGCTCCGCGCCGGGTTTCGCCCCATACCTGCCCCCCGCTATAAAGCGCATCAGCTGATCGCGCTCCCCCGCCTGTCGATAACACCCCGCTGACGCGCTCTAACCGATGTGCTATTGAGAAGGTCGTGAGCGGGGAATAATCATGATTTCAGACGATCAACACGAGACCGCGCCGCGGCGGAAGCCCCAGCCCGTGCCACCAGATCAGGCGCTGCCCAAGGTACGGATGATCGGCGTGACGGCGCCACTGCGCTGGCTTGGTCTGGGCTTCCGGGACATGCTCGCAGTCAAATCGTCGAGCTTGTTCTACGGCGTCGTCCTGGCTTGCATGGGCTGGGCGTTGGTCACCTGGTATGGTGGCGCAGTAGGTCTGGCGCTGACCACGGGCTTCCTGCTCGTCGGGCCGTTTCTCGCCGTCGGCATATACGATCTCTCGCGACAACTCGAACAGGCCAAAACGACGGCGCCCCTGCGCGCTTCGCTGGTCGCCTGGCAGGTCAATCGACCGGCCATAGGCTTCTATGCCCTGATCTTCATGCTGTCGCTTGCGGTGTGGCTGCGTATCTCGGTCGTGCTGGTCGCTCTGCTCGTCCCCAGCGGATTCGACTCGCCGTCGGATCTGCTGGGCTTGCTCGTGGCGTCACCCGGTGCGTGGGTTTTCCTCATCCTCTACCTCGGCATCGGTGCGCTGCTCGCCGCCTTCAGCTTCGCGATTTCTGCGGTCGCCCTGCCCATGCTGCTCGACCGGCCGGAAATGGATGCCATTTCGGCCATGATCACGAGTTTTCAGGCCATTCGTCGCAATCCAGGCCCCATGACACTCTGGGCGACCCTTATCGTCCTGCTGACAGGGGCAGGGTTTCTGAGCTGGTTCATCGGGCTCATCGTCACCGTACCGCTGGTCGGGCACGCCACCTGGCACGCTTACCGCCAACTGGTCGAGCCAACCGGGCCGAACACGATGGTCAGCGGCCGAACGACGCCGTAATGACCTCGGTGTCGAGGTATTCGGTCAGCGCGACGACCTTGTCACCGACCCAGCGGTAGACCCAGCAATAGGTATTGTTGTAAGTGCCGCCGGCAGTCGTGTTGGCTTCACCACGCCCCTGACACACGACGTAATCCTCGTCCGCAATCAGGTTATCGACGGTAATGTGCAGGTGCCCGTCGATGAGGCTGCCGAGCGGCCCGAGGAGTCGCTCACCGACATCGGCGAGGCCGTTATAGGTTCCCGAGAAGCGTGTGTTGCCGATGATGGTCCATTGCACGTTGTCGTCAAATATCCCCATGAGGGGCGCGCTGTCTCCCGCGGCCAGGGCGGCGAAACCATCCTTGATGCGTAGTTTGCGCTGCTCTCCGTTCATGTCTACCCCCATGCTTGTCTGTCATTACGAATTCGAACGGCCGACGGGCCGGTGCTGCTGCGCCAGACCCGGCTGGGCCGTGGAGGGGTGCCGTTCATG
>JBBDTC010000138.1:0-21017 GCA_040904625.1 Gammaproteobacteria bacterium | reverse complement strand
CAGTATAGGCCAGCAGCACCGGCCCGCATCCGGCGCTGTGCTTGCGAACCTCGGGCCGGCCATACCGCAACACCGTCGTTACCACTCCGAGAGGTGCTGAAGTTCGCTCGTCGACCAGCGTTGGTTGGCCACCAGGGTGCTGCAAATGGCGCTCAACAATGCGATTGCCAACGCCGGGTCACGGGCCTTGAGCCCGTCGAACGCATCGCGCTCGAGAACCCAGCAGGTCGTCCGTGTTGCTGCGATGGCGTCGGCAGCCCGAGCGCCCCGTTCGAGCAGAGCCAGTTCACCGAAGAAACTTCCCGGGCCATAAATCCCGAGTCGCTTGTAGTGGTGGGCGGTGGTACTCAAGCGCACTTCGATCTGGCCTTGTTCGACAAGATAGAGCTGATCCGTACGATCACCGAGGTGAAACAAGTAGGTGCCCGCTGCCACGGTTCGCTGTTCGAGACGAGCCGCCAGCGTCGTCACTTGGGATTGGTCGAGGTAGCGGCTTATGGCGTTGTCGGCGAGCGCGACGAAATCACCGAATCGTGTCGGTGTGCAACCGAGTGTCTCCAGCAGCGCGTCCTCTGCAAACTCGAGCGCTTCGTCACGGCCATTGAATGTCTGCACCAGGTTCGCGCCCTGATGATGACCGATCATGTGGAACGCTTCGGTGAACGAGCCCGCCAGCCCGGTTTCGTGATGCAGCTCGCAGGCGAGGAGGTAGCCTCCGCGATCATGCAGGCGATTGGCAATCTGTTGCAGGAACTTCACCGCGGTCAGGTCGATACGCGTGACCTTGCGCAGGTCGAGCACGACCCAATTGGGAGCATCGAGATCGGCGCCAAGTTCGTCGATCAAACGATCGGCCGTGCCGAAGAACAGGTTGCCGCGCAACTCGTAGACGACGATGCGTTGGCCGTGCCGATGGAGCTGCTCGCGTTCGTCATCTGGACGCGCCCGAATGGAGCGGATCTCGCGTGCTGTCGAGCGGCGGTGAATGACCGGTGCCTTGATCTGTTCTCGAATGAACAAGCCTATAGCTATCGCAACGCCGACCGCGACGGCGATCATGAGATCGTAGCTCACGGTGATGATCGTCACCAGGACGGCGATCGCTGCATCCTGACGCCTGCGGCCCTGGCGTGCCCAGGTCAGAATATCCCGATCGGCAACATCCGCAGCCACCGCGATGATGACACCGGCCAACGCGCCGATCGGCAGCAAACGGGCGGCCTCGCCGGCCATCGCAATCAGGGTGAGAAAAACCAGCCCGGCGGCAACGCCGACCCAACGGCCACCACCGGAACGAATGGCGATAACCGTTGCAGCCGTAGTGCCGGCGCCGGCTGTACCGCCGAATGCCGCCGCCGCAATCTGTCCGCAGCCCTGGCCGATGAGTTCGCGCCGCGATTCGTGCCGGGATCCTGTAGCGACATCGGCGACGACAGCCGTCAACAGGGTGTCGAGAGAGGCGAGAACGGCCAATGCGGCCGCGGCCGGCACTATGACATGCCACGGCAAACGGATGACATCACCCGGGACCAGTTCGAAAGCGCCACCGGTAAAACCAGGTAGAGCCCCGATCATCCAGTTCGCAGGGGGCGGGCCGGCAATGAAACCTGCTCCGACATGAAATATCACGGTTCCCAGCACGAGCCCCGCTACCGGGGCCGGCAGCCGCGGCAGCAGACGCGGCACGAGCTTGCTCGCTACGATGGTTGTCAACGCAACCACTGCCGGCAGCCACCAGAATGACTGCCAGACCCCCTCCGCCCCGGAGCCGGACAAAGGCTCGATTTGCGAACCGATCATGAGGATAGCGGAGCCGGTCATGAAACCACTCACCACCGGGAAGGGAATGTATTTGATCAGACGCCCACCGCCGACGAGGCCAAGCAGAATCTGCAACACACCGCCCAGCGCGATCACCATGGCGAGGCCGAGCGCCAGGCCGCTGCCGCCGAGCCCGCTGCCACTGAGCGCCGCCAGCGCGCTGCCGAGCAAAATCAGGGTCGGGCCGGTCGGCGCAGTGATCAGGCCGCGGGTGCCGCCGGCCAGGCCGCTCGCCAGGCACAGCATGGCGGTAGCCACCAGACCTGCATAAGCGCCTGCTGCGGCCTCGAATCGGCCGGCTGCAAACAGCGTGACACCGAACGCCATCGCCTGCGGCAAGAGGATTGCTGCTGCCGCCAACCCGCCCCACAGGTCGCCGGCCGTAGGTCGGCAGACCGCGGCGTCGGATCCGCGCACTTTATGCCGGCGAGAGCATATCGTGCACCAAACGCACGAAGTAGCTGGCTCCAATAGGGATCACGTCGTCATTGAAATCGAAGTGCGGGCTGTGCAGCAGACAACCGCCGTCGCCGGGACCGTTGCCGATGAAAGCATAGCAACCCGGCTTCTCTTCCAGCATGTAACCGAAATCTTCGGAACCCGTAACCATCTCGACGTTGTTGTTGACATGTTCCGCACCACACACGGCTGCCGCGGCACGTGCCGCAATGTCGGTTTCGGTGGCCGAGTTCACGGTCGGCGGGAAGCGATATTCATAGCGCCAGTCGAAGCTGCAGCCGTGTGCCTGGCATACGCCGGCGGCGATCTCCTGCATACGTCGCTCGATCAGCGCGCGAACCTCCTCGGAAAATGTGCGCACGGTACCGCGCAATACGGCTCGCTCAGGCACCACGGCCCAGGCATCCCCGGCATGGAATTGCGTCACCGACAGCACTGCAGCGTCTACCGGTTTGACATTGCGCGAAACCACCGTCTGCCACGCTTGGACCAACTGCACCCCGACCTGGATCGGATCGACTACCAGGTGAGGCAACGCGGCATGTCCGCCCTGACCGGTGATGGTTAGTTCGAAGATATCAAAGGCCGCCATCGCCGGCCCCTTGCGCATGGCCATCTTGCCCACCGGCAGTCCTGGCCAGTTATGGATGGCGTACACCGAATCCATCGGAAAGTCGCGAAACAAACCGTCGTCCATCATGGCCTTGGCGCCGGCTTCGCCTTCTTCGGCCGGTTGGAAGATGAACTGCACGATGCCGTCGAAATTGCGTTCAGTGGCGAGATACTCGGCGACAGCCAACAGCATGGTCGTGTGGCCATCATGGCCGCAGGCATGCATGACTCCAGCATGCTGCGAAGCATGCGCGAAGGAATTCATCTCCTGCAGGGGCAAGGCATCCATGTCTGCACGCAGACCGATGGAACGATCACTGCGGCCGGCCTTGAGCGTGCCGACCACACCGGTCTTGCCGAGGCCACGGACCACTGCAATGCCGAACGATTCGAGCTTTTTCGCGACGACCTCTGCCGTGCGATGCTCGTCATAGGCAAGTTCCGGATGGGCATGGATGTCCTGCCGCCAGCCGGCGTGTTCACGCTGCCGAGCAACGATGTCTTCGACCAGATTCATGAGATACGCTCCCCGCATGGTGCCCGCCCCGCGTGGGTTCGCGAGGTGGCAGGCGAACAAGGTTAGGGGCAAACTTCGGAGCGCGCAATCGATGCCATCAGGACCCTGCGGAACCCACGATGGGGCCAGACGTACGCAACAGACGTCACTGCAGGAGATCGATGGTTCGCCACCCGCCGAGGCAACAGCCGCTGATTCATCCGCCGTGCTCGTAACGGAACCGAAAGTCAGCGATCGAACCGGGCGGGATTCATTTCGGCGCGGCCAGGCCTGCGCGAGCGCGAGCCTCGAGCAGCGCGGCGGCGCCGCGCGAGAACTCCTCGACGGTGGTGTAGCGTGCCAGATGGGCTACCCCCGTACAGCCGATCGCGGCCAGGCTCGAGAGTTGGGCGGCGGCAGCAGCCGGGTCCTCGACGGGCACGCCGAGCAAGGGAACGACCAGGGGAGCCGGCCGGCCCTGTCCGACGAGCGCTGCAGCCAAGTCCGCAATCGGGCCACGCAGCGCATCGACGTCGCCCCCGGTTGGCATCCAGCCATCACCCCAGGCGAGCACACGACGCATGACATGGGGACCTTGTCCACCGATCAGCACCCTTGGTCGGGTTGGCCGCGGACTGAAAATGAACGCCTGATCGTGAGCAGTGACAACATCCTGACTGAAGCAGTCATGCAGAAATGCGAGCGTCTCGTCGGTCAGGCGGCCACGTGCGCTGCGCGCAACGCCGGCAGCCCGGAACTCGGCCTCCATCCAGCCCGCGCCGACACCGAGGGTGAGCCGGCCCCGGCACAGCTCCTGAATCGAAGCGACCCATTTGGCGGTGATCAGCGGCGGGCGGTAAGGCAACACCAACACCGCCGTGCCGAGCCCGATGCGTTGGGTGATTGCCGCCGCAAAAGCCAATGTCGCGAGCGGGTCCAGATAGCGGCCGCCCGAACCCTCGGCCTGATCCGGCGGGATGGCGATGTGGTCGAGCACGAACAGATCGTCCACGCCCAAATCCTCGGCCGCACGGGCACAGGACGCAATCAGCTCAGCCGTGGCGGCGGGCCCCGAATTGCGCAACAACATACCCAGACGCATCATTACACCTCAGTTCGGTCCAGATAGGTCATCGCTGGTAAAAGCCGAATGCATTCCAGCCGCCGTCGATAATCAATGTCTCGCCGGTCATGAAACCGGCATCCGCGCTCGCCACGTAGCGCACTGCCTTGGCCACATCGACGACGCTGCCCAGGCGCCGCTGCGGCGTGCGGCGCTCGAGATCGCGGACTTCGAGCTTGCCATCGGCAACCAGCTGATCGATGAGTTCGGTGTAAACATACCCGGGTGCGACGCAATTGACGCGAATCTGGTGGCGCGCCCATTCGATGGCCATTACCCGCGTCATCTGGTCCACAGCGGCTTTGGACGTGCAATAGCCGAGCGCCGCGGGGAAGGCGTTGCGGCCGAGAGTCGAGCCGATGTTGACGATGTTGCCGCCACCGTTGTCTTTCATCTGGCGCGCCGCTGCCTGCGCGCAAAGAAACACCGATTTGCAGTTCACATCCATGTGCAGATCCCAGTTCTCGGGAGTCATCTCGAGCGTCGCCATGGGCTGGGAGATACCCGCGTTGTTGACCAGTAAAGCGACCGGGCCAAGCGTCTCACGAACTGCGTCGAACAGATCCGTCACTTCGGCACTGACTTCGACCCGGCAGCCATAGGCGCGAGCCAGCCCACCCGAGCGGACGATTTCGTCGACCACCTGCGCGGCATTCTCGGCGCGGGTCGCAACGCAGGCGACTGTTGCCCCACCCGCAGCCAGTTCCAGCGCGATGGCTTTGCCAATCCCGCGGCTGGCTCCGGTAACGAGCGCAATCTGGTCGATGAAGGGTTGCGGCATGGTGTTTCCCGTGGTCGTGTTTGGTGGCACCGCGCGGACGCTTCAGGCGGTGTCCCGTGCAGCTACGTGAACGAGCCGCGAGAGTAACGCGGCCACGACGAACCCCACAACAGCAATACCGGAGAGCAGGAGAAAATAATGCTGGTGGCCGTACATGCCCGGCGCCGCATCGAGCAGACGGCCAGCGAGCGGCGCAAAGAAGATATCCGGAGTGAAACCGACTACTGAAACCAGCCCCACGGCCGTGCCGGTAAACCGCGGCGGCACCCGCGTTTCCTCGAGCAACGCGAAATAGATGCCTCGAAGCGCGAACACCGCGGCAAAGCTGACGATGAGATTGGCATAGATCAGCACAATGAATGCCGGCACGGCATCGAGCGTCGCCAGTAAGCCGTAACAGACCGTGAGCAGGCCGAAGAGCCCCATGATGGCACGCCCCACGCCGATGCGATCGGCGACGATCCCGGCCGTAATCGCGGCAAACGGCCGGATGTAGGCACTCGTGGCCGTGAAACCCGCCGCGCCGGTCTCGCTCATTCCGAGCACCTCGTAAGCGTAGAGCGCGTAGTTGTCGAGGCCCTTGTAGCCGCAGTAGGCGCACACCACGATCAATGCCTGCATCCAGACCAGCGGCCGACGCAGCACACGCAGCACCTCAGCCGGTTGTGCGCGCGCCGGGCGGCGCGCAATGAGCGCGCCAGCCGGCAGCCACCAGCGTACGAACAGCGCGGCCATCGCAGTCGCCACGCTATAGAAGACGATGACTTGACCGAGAGCGGCGCGGCGCTCACTGGTTTCGATCACATAGCCGTCTCCCGGCAGTGCGGTGGCGAACAGGGCGACGGCGAGTGTGGCAGCCGCCGCCGCAGCCAACCCACGGCCACCATCCAGCATGCCGAAGGCGCGGCCCTGGGCCTGGTTTCCACCCCACTCGCGGGTCGCGCGGATCAGAGACGACCAGAACAGGAGGATGGTCGTCACACCCCAGTAGCCGTAAAGGACAGCCAGCCCACGCGGCCCCGGCAGGGTCGCCAGATAGCAGCCGCCGGCTGCCGTGGCCAGCAGCGACAGACACATCAGTCGGCGCGCAGAAAAGCGATCCGCCAGCGCCCCGCCGGGGAAATAGGCGAGCATGGCCGTCACGCCATAGACAGCGAAGACATCGCCCAGGGCAGCATTGGTCAGGCCGAACGCTTCGAGCACTGTCGGACGGAAGTAACGCGGGACATGGAAGGGCAGGCTGAAGATCATCTCGCCGGCGACGATCAAGGCGAACATGGCAAGGAAGCGCTGGCGCGCGGCGGGGGGACTGTCCATGGGCGCGATGATAAGAGCTGCGCCTCGCGCGGTCGCCTGTCTCAATGCACGTCCAGCACTCACGGCTGAACGGGCACGCCTGTCATCCTATACTTTGACGCTGAAACCAGGCGCGAACGCCGCGGAGAAGAGGAGAGAATCATGCCCGAGTGGTATTCGAAGAAAACATTCGGCTCGCTGGTCGACACCATGGCCGAGCGCTTCGGCACGCGCGAAGCGCTGGTTTTCGCCGACGAGCGTTATACCTTCATCGAAGTCCGCGAGCGCGTCGACGAGGTCGCGCGCGGCCTGATCCATCTCGGTATCAAACCGGGGGATCATGTCGCCCTGTGGCTGATGAATCGGCCCGAATGGATTTTCTCGATGTTCGCCCTCGCGCGCATCGGCGCAGTCCAGGTACCGATCAATACACGCTTTCGCACGCACGACCTGGCCTATCTGCTGAAACAATCGGACGCTCGGTATCTCATCACCCATGATGTCTCCGGGCCCATCGACTACCTTGCCATGGTGCGCGAGGTCGTGCGCCTGCCGGCGCACGGCACGACGATCAGGGATCCGGACTACCCGGAGCTCGAACGCGTAGTCATTCTCGGCGAAAGCGACCCGGCCGGCTGCATTGCATTCGACGACATGCTGGACGGCGCCAAGGAAATCGATCCCGGGACGCTGACCGCCCGAGCCCATGCCGTCGACCCCGACCACCCGGTATTCATCATGTACACCTCCGGCACCACCGGCTTTCCCAAAGGCGTCGTCCACAGCCATATCATGCTGCGCCTGATCGAAGAGCGCGCGTTCCGTCTGGCCATTACCGAGAACGACACGATCCTCAATTATCTGCCGCTGTTTCACCTTTTCTCGTACTCAGAAAGCGCGCTGCTGTCGATGCTGACCGGCGCCCGCCAGATCCTGGTCGAGACTTTCGATCCCGATCAATGCATAGAGCTGATCGAGCGAGAAGGGGTGTCCGTCATGCACGGCTTCGAAACCCATCTCAAGGATTTGACTGCCGCCCAGGAAGGATTGGGCGCCGATCTCCGCACGCTGCGCTGCGGGCTGTTTGCCTGCGGTATGCAGAGCTCGGTACCCATCTGCCGCAAAGCCGCCGAGGTGCTCGCACCGCTGATCTCGGTCACCGGCTACGGTATGAGCGAGATGGGTGCCGGCACCCTGGTCGGGTCCCTCGGCGACAGCCTCGAACAACGCGCCGAGACCTCCGGCTACCCGGCACCGGGCTACGAATTCCGCATCGTCGACCCGACGACCAACACCGAGCAGCCAACCGGCACGCCCGGCGAGATCGTGGTCAAGGGGTATTGCATGATGCAGGGCTACTACGACAAACCCAAAGAGACCGCCGCCTGCTACGACACGGACGGCTGGTTTCACACGGGAGATACCGGCATTCGACGAGCCGACGGCTACATCCGCTTCCTCGGCCGCTACAAGGACATGCTCAAAGTCGGCGGTGAGAACGTCGATCCGATGGAAGTCGAAGGCCTTCTGCTGAGCCTGGACGGCGTCCACCAGGTCGCCGTCGTGGGGGTGCCGGACGAGCGCTTGACCGAAGTTCCCTTCGCCTATGTGCAACGTCGCCCCGGCAGCAACCTGAGCGAAGCGGAAATCCTCGCTTACTGCCGCGGCAAAGTTGCAACCTTCAAACTCCCACGCCACGTGATTTTCATCGATACCCTGCCGATGACCGCCTCAGGCAAGATTCGCAAGGTCGAGCTGCGCGTCGATGCCCTCGAAAAGCTCAAGGACGTGGCAGCAACCACGGCTTGAATCATTCAAAAAGCTCTGAACAGGTGGCTGCGCCGCCCACTGGCGGCAGGTCGCTGCCGCTCCGCGATGGGCATTTATCAGGCATGAACTGCGCTTCTCGAGCGGCACGTACCTTGTCCCCGGCATGCTCGCTCACTTCTTCAGAGCTTCCCTCGCGCCGGCGGCAGCGGACTGCAGCGCCACGCGAGCAAGCCACAGCCGATGGTGAGCAGCCCGACCAGCGCTTCGAGCGGACGGTGAGCCGCGGCGAGAAGCGCACAAGCCAGCGTCGTGACGAC
Source organism: Gammaproteobacteria bacterium (assembly GCA_040904625.1). Classification (GTDB taxonomy): domain Bacteria; phylum Pseudomonadota; class Gammaproteobacteria; genus JACKNG01. The sequence continues at coordinate 12,342 of JBBDTC010000138.1, read as the reverse complement.
ATAGAAACCCGGCACCCAGGGATAGCCCGGGACGGGCACGCGGACCGCGCCGTCGCGCGCACGCAACACGAACAGGCTCGCCACCGTCAAGGCCGTCGACAGGGTCAAAGTGAAGCCGAGATAGGACAGCAACACCTCGAGCTTCGCGATCATGACCACGAGTACGGCCAGAACGACCTGCAAAGCCACGGCCCGCCGCGGCACCTGCCCCGCCTTATGGAACCAGTGCGGCAACACACCGTCCGCCGCCATCTGTGCATAGACACGTGGGCCGATCATGATCATCGATGACACCGAGGTCAGCAATGCGAGCGCGATGACGAGGCGCACTAGATTCGCCAAAGGCCTTCCGCCGAGTGCGTGGGCGGCATGGGCGGCAACATCCTCCGAGCCCGCAATGAGGGCCGGCGCCGGTACGTACACGAACACCGCATTCAGCGCCAGATAAAGCGCTGTCACCAGCAAGGTCCCCAGCAATAGCGCGCGCGGCACCAGACGGCGCGCCTGCGCGACCTCGCCCGCAACGTAGACTGCCGCGTTGAAGCCCGAGTAGCTGAGCGAGATCCACATCACGCTCAACGCCAGGGCCGACCAGGACAACGGCGCCACATCACCATCCGCGCCGAGCAGCGGTCCACCTTGCCAGGCCGTAGCCGGCGCGAAGGCGAAAGCATAGACGACGATGCCGCAAAGCAGCGCGAACTTCACCCCGACCAATACGTTCTGAGCCACCGCCCCGGGCCGCGCGGTCACGCCATGAGCAAAGCCGGCCAGCACGATGACGGTGACGGCGAGCCACCCCGCCGGCCAGCCGGCCGGGACAGAGATCAGCGGCAACAGGTACGCCTCGAATGCGTGTGCGGCAAAGGCAATGGCGCCGGTAAACCCGGCCAACAAGGACACCCAGCCGGCGACGAAACCGGCCGCCGGATGCACGGCGCGAGACAGAAACAGGTACTCACCGCCCGATCCGGTAATGCGCCGCGCGAGCGCCCCATAGGAGAGCGCGCCGCACAGCGCGAGCACGCCGCCGATGAGCCAGGCCGCGAGGACCCGCTGCGGCGTATGCAGCGCGGCCAGCGTAAAACCCGACGTAGTGAACACCCCCGCACCAATCATGTTGGCGATGACGATCGCCGTCAGCGTCGTCAGACCGAAGCGTTGCTCAGCTGAGGCCATCAGGGTCCGTGCCAGAATGAGTTCGTCACAGCGAATAGCAAAGTTACACCCTGAAATGCCTCTACGCGCTCGCGCGCTGCTCCGACACATGCACTGACCCCATAGCGCAGAGCGGCTAGAATCCCGCTACGCCCAACCGGAACCCGTTACCAATGTACGCCAACATAACCGAATCCCCCGCCGTGCTCGAGCAGCAGCTCGAGGCCTTCATGAATGAGCACATCTATCCCAATGAGCATCGCTATCACGACGAGCTCAGCGCGCTGCCGAACCGCTTCGGCATCGTACCGCTTATGGACGAACTCAAGGCCAAGGCCAAAGACGAGGGCTTATGGAATCTGTTCGTGCCGCGAGATCACGGTGGCCTCGCGAACGCGGATTACGCGCCGTTGGCCGAAATCATGGGGCGTGTGTTATGGGCGCCGGAAGTGTTCAACTGCAACGCGCCCGATACCGGCAACATGGAAGTGTTCATGAAATACGCGACAGAAGCACAGAAGAAACAGTGGCTCGAGCCGCTGCTGGCCGGCGAAATCCGCTCCTCGTACTGCATGACCGAGCCCGATGTCGCCTCCAGCGACGCCACCAACGTGCAGACTTCGATCCGGCGCGACGGCGACGACTATGTCGTCAACGGCCACAAATGGTTCATTACCAACGCCATGTACGAACGCACCAGGATTTTCATCGTCATGGGCAAATCCGACCCGGACAACGCCAACCTGCATTTGCAGCAAAGCCAGATCCTGATCCCGAAAGACACACCCGGCGTGAAAATCCTGCGGCCTCTGACCACTTTCGGCTACGACGATGCCCCGATCGGACACGCCGAAGTCCACTTCGAGGACGTCCGCGTACCGGCCGAGAACATCCTCCTCGGCGAAGGCCGCGGTTTCGAGATCGCGCAAGGGCGGCTCGGACCGGGCCGTATCCATCATTGCATGCGCCTGATCGGCTGTGCCCAACGCGCCCTGGAGCTGGCTTGCAAGCGCGTGGTGTCGCGCTCGACCTTTGGCCGTAAGCTCGCCGAGCACCAGTCGATCCGCGAGGATGTCGCGAAATGCTTCGCCGAAATCGAGCAGGCCCGGCTGTTGACCCTGAAGACGGCGCGCAAGATGGACGAGGTCGGCGCCAAGGACGCGCGGGATCTGATTGCGGCAGCCAAGATCACCGTGCCGTTGATGGCTCAGACCGTGATCGACCGGTGCATGCAAATGCATGGGGCAGGAGGCTTCACCAGCGATTACTTCATGGCCGAAGCGTTCAGCTACGCACGCTGGTGCCGCCAGGCTGACGGCCCTGACCAGGTCCACATGATGTCCCTGGGCAAGCAGATCATCCGCAAGTATGCCGACTTGTGAACCTGGCAGGGTGCTTGCCAGGCAAACCCCGACGGCGACTGATTCAAGGAAGCTTCCTCAATTACCGAACGCGCCCGACGGGCTTGCCCGGGCGGGCATCAGAAATTGAGAAACAGCGTCATTGAAAGCACGTGGTTACTCGCGTCCGAACGACCCACTCGCGCCACGTACTGGTTCATGTAGCCGATCTCCGTCACCCAGCCCGGGGCCAGCCGAATGCCGAGGCCGGCGAAAATCCGGTTCTGGTCGAAACCGTCGTCAGCACCCCAATCAGTGCGGTTGAGGTTGACGAAGACTTCGTTCCAAATCGACACGTAGAGGCGCTCTACGGTACCGAGTGGGCGCGTCACCTTGATCAGCTGGCGCGCCCGCCAACCGGTATCGTCGCCGCTGTCGACAAAGCGCTGTTCGAGACGCGATCGGGTAGTCAAGCTGAAGCCGGCCAATGCACCTGGCGCTTGCCATGTCAGCTGCTGCCAGACACGGTGCTCCACCGTGTCATTTGCGGCACCGACGGGATGGGTCGGAATAAAAGCGTAGCCGCCCCAGAGCACGGCGCGAGCGCCGACCGACTTGCCGAGTGCGCCGCGCACGATGCCCTGGTTGAGGCGTGAACTGTCGTCATTGAAACGCCCCTGCCCCTCGAGCCAGTAATTCAGGCCGGCGCTGCGATCGCCGATCGCGCCGGTAACGAGAACGGCCCCCCAACTGTGGAAATCCTCTTGCGCTCCTGCGCAGACGGCCATGGAGGGAACCAGCAGCAAGAGGGACAAGAGGCGGCGAGTCAGGAGAGATTCGAATCGGCCACGCATACTTCAATCCAAAGCGTTGTGATGGACGGGTTTTGGGCCGCCTATCCTAACCTGTCGCCAGGCGAACGCCCGCAACATGCGGCTCAGCCTCAATCGCGCCGCTGCATGAACAGTGTCACCTCCGCTACCGTCAGCCCGAACTTGCGTATGTAGGATCTGTTGGCGAGCACGCTGTCGTCGAGCTGCCACATCCAGTCATCGAAATGCACCCGATAGCTGCGCTTGCCGACTTCGAGATCCATCTCGTAGCGCCAACGCAATGCGTTACCGCGCGCCCGCCCCTCGGCGACACCAATGATGTCATCCGCGCGGCCGCTGAATTCGCCGGGTGCGACCGGCTCGATATGCCACGTGCGCTGATCCTGCTCGCCATCGGCGTAGAGAAACGCCTCGTCGAGGATTATGCCGTCGCCCTCGCGCCGACCGACGATATCGACGACAAAACTACGCTCGAGGCGCCCGCGCCAGTCCTGCACGATACCCCATGCCCGCACCTTACCGTCGAAGAATTCCCGCGGATCGAATACTGGATTCATATCGGCGGCGTCCTCGAGGCGCGGCACACTGCAGGCGCCCAGGGTGAGTGCGGCCAGCAGGTAGACAGACAAACGAATCCATAATACTTGCCGGGCTTTCATGGACACCCTTACGCCCCTCGCGCAGGTGCGGATCACCACCCGCCGCCGACTCCCAGCGGCAGCGTCAGCTGCCAGGGGACCGGCCCTGCCGCAGGGCCCGCGCGATCACCACGTTCTGCACCTCGGTCGCGCCGTCGAGATATTGGGCAATCTTTGCTGCCGCGAGTTGGCGTACCAGCGGATAATTGCGACCCAGGCCAGCTGCACCCATCACCTGCATGCAGTTCGCGATCTGCCGGAAAGCGACCTCGCTCGCGAATTTCTTCGCCTGGGCGGCCAGCAACGTGGCAGGGGCTCCGCTGTCAGCGACCGAAGTGGCGCGCGCAGTCAGGGCTCGCGCCGCCTCTAGGTCCGTCGCGCAATCGGCCAATTTCCATTGAATGCCCTGGAAATCACCGATGGAACCGCCAAAAGCCGGGCGTGCGGCGGTGTAATCGAGGGCGACCTCCAACGCGCGCTCGAGCATGCCGCAACACATCGCTGCAACGGCCAGTCGCGCGACGTCGATTCCGCCCAGCGCCGCGCGGAAAGCGACGCCCGGTCGATGCAGCACGGCTTCATCGCCGAGCCGGCAATCATGAAACTCGAATCCGCCTGTACCCAACGCCTGTCCGCCGAGAAGCGCATAGGCCGGCAGGCGCTGCACCCCCGGCGAGGAAGCATCGACGAGGAAACAGGCGATGCCGCGCGCCCCGCTGCCGGGTTCGGTCTGCGCATAGACACACAGCACGTCAGCGAGAACCGCATTCGAGATCCACGCCTTGGCGCCATTCAGCACCCAACCATCCGCGGTACGCTCGGCGCGGGTCGTAATGGCCTGCGCGTCACTGCCGACTCCGGGCTCGGTGAGCAGGAATGCGCCCACCGCTCGTCCCTCCAGCATGTCTTCCAGATAGCGGGCGCGCTGCGCCGGGCTGCCGTGGCGCGCGATCGCTGCGGCGAGATTGTTGTGTACCACCAGCGCAAAAGTCGAAGCCATACATTCTCGGGCCAGCACGGCCAGCACGGCCGCGAAGCCGGCTACGCCCAGCCCACGACCGCCGTCGCTCGCCGGCACGACCAGACCAGCCAACCCTGCCGCCGCAGCCCGCTCGAAGAACGCCCGCGGTACGCTGCCGGCATCGTGCCAGCCCTCCGCCGCCGGCGCGATGGTCGTTCGCGCGAACGCCGCCGCGGCAGCGAGCAATTGCTTATCGGCAGGCTTTACAGTCGGCATTGCAAGGACGGCCTCATGGAAGGCTGCCCAGTATAAGGGTCCGCCGCAAAATAACTGGGCGATTTTGGGGCGTCGAGGCGCTCGGCTGGCTAGGCGCGAGGAGGGCGAATAGTGGTTCTATTCAACGGACGAGCAACGCCGCCAGACGAGATGGATCGGCGTTCCAAAGCGTTCGGTTATTTTGCGGCGGGCCCTAAGAGCCCGTCCCAGGATAACTCAGCCTGTGTTAACGTGCCGGGCCCACACCTTGCGGGCATCGGGTTGGTCGTCGCGACCGTGCAGGAATCATCGGAAATCTGGTGCAAACATGCACGCCAGTGGGATCGCGTCGGGCAACCCCTGCGGCCGACGAAGGACGATGTCGCGCATGTCGAAGGCTGCATCGCGGCCTGGTCCACACGACAGAGCCGAACCGCACCGCGCGTGCTCTTGCTCGGCGTGACACCGGAACTCGCTGACCTGAACTGGCCTTCTGGCACCACGCTGGTGGCGCTTGATCGCGCCCCGGACATGATTGCCGCGGTGTGGCCTGGCGATACCCGTTGGCGCCACGCGATCTGCGCCGACTGGTTCGACGCGCCGTTCGCGCCGGCCAGCTGGGATCTGGTCGTTGGCGATGGTGCGCTGAACATGATTCCGACCATGGCGCAGTACCCACGCGCGGTCGCGGCCCTGGGCCGCTTGCTCGCCCCGGGCGGCCGATTGTTGCTGCGGTTGTTCGCGCGCCCCGCGCCGGCCGAGACTGTGACTGCAGCGCTGCGCGCGCTCGAGGCGGGTGAAATCGACAATTTCCATATCTTCAAATGGCGTCTGGCGATGGCCTTGCACGGCGACAGCGACAGCGGCGTACGGCTGGCCGATATCTGGCAGGCCTGGCAACAGGGCGTCAAGGACCCGCAAGCCCTTGCCGCGCGCCAGGCCTGGGCAACCCACACCATTCAGACCATCGATGCCTACCGCAACCAGCCTACGCGCTACACCTTCCCGACGCTGGCCGAGCTGCGTGCGCTGCTGAGCGCAAGCTTCGTCGAAGACGATTGCCAGCTTCCGGACTATGACTTCGGCCATTGCTGTCCGCGTTTCGTATTGCGCCGGGGCGACGGAACCATGCCGCTATGAGCGATCTGGCTTTCGCCACTCGCAGCGCCGTCGCCGGCGAGCACTGGCCAGGACTGCCTTCACCCCGCGGCGCCATGCTGGCGGCCTTGCTCTACCAGTTCGAGCGTGACGAATGGTTGAGCGCAGCGGTCCTGCAGGACCGCCAGTTCACCCAAATCCAGCGCCTGCTCGGCCACGCCCTGGACACTGTCCCCTACTATCGTGAGCGGCGGTCTCACTACCCTGACCCCACGGCAGCCATCGACGCGGCAGGCTGGTCAGGGCTGCCCGTTCTCACTCGGCGCACCATCCAGACGGCGGGTGAACGCCTGCATAGCGAGGCCGTACCGCCTGAGATGGGCAAGGTCTACCGCGCCGAGACCTCGGGTTCGACCGGTGAGCCGGTGCGTCTCTACCGTACCGAACTCGATCGCCTGCTGTGGGAAGCGCTGACGCTGCGCGAACATTATTGGCACGAGCGCGATTTCGGCGCCAAGCTGGCTTCGATCCGGGTCCTCGAGCACGGCCAGGGTGCGCCGCCCGAGGGCACGCTGCTACCGTGCTGGGGCGGGCCAGCCAGCGAACTCCACGACACCGGGCCGCTGGCGCTGCTCGCGCTCGACACCGACATCGAAATCCAGGTTCCGTGGCTGCAACGCCAGGATCCCGATTATCTCCTGACCTATCCCACCAACCTCGCCGCGCTGCTCGATCACGCCGAGCGCCATGGCTGGACCCTGCCGCACCTGCGCGTGATCCGCAGCGTCGGCGAAACCTTGCCGGAGGCGCTGCGGGAGCGTTGCCGCGCGCTCTGGGGGCTGGAGATCGCCGATCTGTACAGCTCCCGGGAAATCGGCTATCTGGCCTTGCAGTGCCCGCTCAGTGGCCTCTACCACATCACCGCCGAAACGGTCCTGGTCGAAGTGCTGGACGCTGACGGCCGCGCCGTCGAGCCGGGCGGCGTCGGCCGTCTGGTCGTCACGGCATTGCACAACTATGCCACGCCGTTGCTGCGCTACGAGCTCAACGATTACGCCGAAGTCGGGCCGCCCTGCCCCTGCGGCCGCGGCTTGCCGACATTGCGGCGGATCCTCGGCCGCACCCGCAACATGGTGGTCTTTCCCGATGGGCGCCGCCACTGGCCGTTGGTCGGTTTCGGCCGTTTTCGCGACGTCGCGCCGATCCGGCAGTACCAGCTGGTGCAAACCACACCGGAGCGCATCACGGTCCGCCTGGTGGTCGACCGGCCGCTCGTTGCGGCCGAGGAAAGCGCCATGACAGAAATTATCCACAGCGCGCTGGGGCATCCCTTCACGTTGGATTTCGACTACGTCGCCAGCGCCTTGCCACGTGGCCCCGGTGGCAAGTTCGAAGAGTTCGTTTCGCGGGTGACGTAAAGCGATAGCCAGATCGCGACTAACCAGCCGGGCAAGACCTGGATTTGGGTGCTACGCTTGCCGTTGTTTTCCGTAACAATCATTGGACTAGCGCGTATTTTTTGCGTAATGTCTCGATTACATTTCATTGGCGCCGCGGCTCGCGGGCATTGGCCGGGGATAACCAGATGAACTCAGCGCTCCTCATTCGCCGTTTCGGCGGCTGCCGCGAGGCTTGCCGCGCGAGCCTGATCCTGCTTCTTGCTGCCGCGCTGCCGGCGACCGCGGCCGATTTGGAACAAGCCCTGCAATTGCTCCACGCCGGCGATGCCGAACAGGCCTACCTGCTGCTCGCGCCCGACGAAGCCGAGCATTCCGGCGACCCCGATTTCGACTATCTCCTCGGCCTCGCTGCACTGGACAGCGGCCGCCCGGGGCGCGCCGTGTTCGCCCTCGAACGCGTGCTGGCCATCGATCCGACTCATGCCCGCGCACGCGCCGAGATTGCGCGCGCCTATTTCCAGCTGGGCGAACTCGAAACCGCACGTAATGAGTTCGAAGCCGTAAAACAACAAGGCGTACCGCCCCAGGTCGCCGAAGCCATGCAGCGCTTCCTGTCGGCCATAGATGAACGTGTCGACGGCGGGCGTCGCCGTCTGAGCGCCTATATCGAAGCCGGCCTGGGCTACGACAGCAATATCAACAGCGCCACGAACCAGCGCGACGTCGCGATACCCGCGTTCGGCGGCTTGCTGTTCACGCTCAACGATGACGGCGTGGAAGATTCAGACGGCTTCGGTTCGATCGGCGCCGGCTTTGCCGGCAGCTACCCGTTGGCTGAACAATTCGACCTCATCGGCGGGGCCAATCTCGCCAAACGCGAACATTTCTCCAACGAGAGCTTCGAGACCAGCAGCGTCGATGCCCATGCCGGAATCGGCTACACCCGCGGTCTGGACGCCTACACCCTGGCGTTGCAGGGCGAGACTTTCCTGCTCGACAACAGCACCTTCCGCAACGCCTACGGTGTGGTCGGCGGCTGGAATCGCGAACTCGCCGCACGCACCCGGATGAGTGCCTTCATGCAGATTTTCGGGCTCGATTATCCGGGCCAGGATATTCGCGACGCCATGCGCTATGTCGGCGGCGCTGGTATTTCGCACGCCCTGGATCTGCCCTACACCCCGGTCGTGTTCGCCAGCGGCTATGCCGGCCTCGAGGACGAACGTCGTTCCGGCGTACCGCATCTGGGGCACGACCTGTTCGGTTTCCGCCTCGGCGGCGAGGTCCGCCTGCGACCGCAGGTCAGCGCCTTCGCCGGATTCAACGTCGAATTCCGCGATTATGGCGGGCCCGAGCCGGCCTTCCTCAGGGTGCGCGATGACAACCGCTACCATTTCCGCTTCGGCTTCAATTACCGCCCGGCACCGACCTGGCTGGCGACAACCGACGTTACCTATGTGAACAATGACTCGAATATCGTCGTCCACGATCACGATCGCGTCCTGTTCGCGATTACACTGCGCAAAGAATTCCATTGAGGCTGCCTAGCCCGAGGAAGGCCGTCATGAGCGATCCGATACCCTACCGCCGCCGCGCACTCGCCACCTTCGTCGCCGCGTCCTGCGGTGCTCTGTCCGTCTCCACGGCCCACGCCGCTGTCAACGCCGGCAAGGTCGATTACGTGGTCGGCAACGTCACCGCCACCAGTGGCGACGGCACGCAACGGGCGCTGGCCAAGGGCACCGCTATCCGGGTCGGTGACACCATCGAAACCAACACCGGCCGCGCCTGGCTCCGCTTCGCCGACGGCGGCTACATGTCGCTGCAGCCGCGCACCGAGTTCCGCGTCGACGATTACCATTTCGAAGGTGAAGAGGCGGAGGAGGAGAAAAGCTTCTTCAGCCTGTTGAAAGGCGGCATGCGCGCCGTCACCGGTTTCATCGGCCAGCGCAACCGCGATGCCTACAAGGTCAAGACGCCTGTCGCCACCATCGGCATTCGCGGCACCGAGTATCTGGCCACGCTCGGCGAATCGCTGACGGTCTCCTGCGGCGAAGGCATCTGTGTGGTCACCAACGAAGTCGGAGAAGTCGTCCTGCAGGCCGGCCAGACGGTCTATATGAAAGACCCGACGACGCGCGGCGAGCGCAGGACGCGCAAGGTCGTGCTGCCGCCCAACGCACCGGTGGTGTTCACCGGCGGCGAATTCCGCAATGACGACGGTACGCTGGCCGTGGTGCCGCCGCCCGAGGAACCCGATCCGCCGGTCACGCCCGATCCACCGGTCCCCCCCGAACCGCCGCCGCCGATCGAAGAAGATCCCTTCCAACTCGTCAGCGGCGAGAATACCGGGCTGTTCATGGCCTTGAGCTACGGCGGTGAGGACGGCTCTTTCAACATGGCGAGGGACACGGTCGTCGAGACCGGCACCGGCCCCGATTTCGTCACCGGTGTGCTCAACGACGATTTCGCCCTCGAGCAGGCGAGCTGGGACGATGATGGCGCCCACTCCATCGATTTCACCGCCGGCGACGCCATGGCTGAAGATGTCGCTATCGATCCCGATGGCATCATCGCCTGGGGGCGCTGGACCGGCGACAGCATCGAAGGCACCGAATTTGCCGGCGGTGAACTCGGTCTGTTCCGTGGCAACTGGAGTGCCCATTATCTGGTCGGCAAACCCACGCCCGAGACCGATCTGACCGCGCTCGCGAGTGCCAATACGACTGCTGTCTACAACCTCATCGGCGCCACCTCGCCGAGTTTCGGCGACGACGGTTTCGAAGGTTCGTTCGACTTCGGCGACATCGTCAGCATCACCGGCGCACTGACGGCCAACTTCGGCGCGAGCACGGTGACGACCAGTCTCGATCTCGATTTCGAGAAGAACGACGTTTCCATCAACAGCGACGCGATGCCGATCGCCGGCGGACCCGGCGGCCGTTTCGGCGGCGTTGGCCAGTGGGCGACGTCGACTCTGAACGGCGGTTCGGGCAATTTCAATACGACCATCCAGGGCTTTTTCGCCGGTGCCAATGCGGCGCGCGCTGGCTACGCCTATGACGTGTTCATCGACAGTGTAGAAACACCCTACAGCATCCACGGCGTGGCCGGATTCGCCAAAGGCAGCTCGGCAACGCCTGAGTAGCTGCCCGGGTTCGTCGTGACTGCCGTCGCGCCCCGGGTTGCGCCTGAACAGGCGTCAGCGCATGTCCTCCCGATCGCGAGCGGCATGCCGCAGGTGGTCTGGCCGGTCGTGCCGACTCGTACCGCAGCCGGCATGCTCGCCATCGCGCGCCAGCTCGATCACTCCCAGTGGCTGGACGCCGCGACCCTGCGCGGCCAACAGTTCCGCCAACTCGCCGCCCTCCTGGCTCACGCCCGCCACGCTTCGCCCTGGTACGAAGCACGTCTGGCCGATCTCGTCCTCGAAAGCGGCCTCGATCCCGCGGCGTTCGCCACCTTGCCGACGCTGTCCCGGGAAGAACTCCAGGTCGACCACGACGCCGTGCGCTGCCGCGTCGTGCCTTCGGATCACGGCGCGATCGGCGCATACGCCTCGTCCGGTTCCACCGGCCGGCCGGTGCGTGTCCTCGGCACCCGTTTGCACGATTTGTGGTCGCGTGCTCTGCTCCTGCGCGATCATCTCTGGCATGGCCGTGACTTCAGCGCCAAACTGGCCGTCCTCAAGACGAAAATCAAGAACGGAACCCGGCCGAACTGGGGTGCGGCGACCGACGGAGTCTTGAACACGGGTCCCTGCGCATCCATGAACAGCGTCAGCGATGTCGCCGAGCAGGCGCACTGGTTACAGGGCGAAGACCCGACCTATCTGCTCAGCCACGCCACCAACCTGCGCGCCCTGGCCCGTCATTGCCTCGCCCACGGGCTGCGTCTGCCGCGCTTGCGCGAAGTCCGCAGCTACGGCGAGATGCTGGCAAGCGATTTGCGCGAATTGTGTCAGGCTGCCTGGGACACCCCGCTCACGGACAGCTACAGCGCCGCCGAAATCGGCATCATCGCCTTGCAGTGTCCGCTCAACGACCACTACCACGTGCAATCCGAGCACGTTCTGGTCGAGATCCTCGACGCCGCGGACCGCGCCTGTGCCGCGGGCGAATGGGGCCGGGTGGTGGTCACACCCTTGCACAATTTCGCCATGCCGCTGGTCCGCTACGAGCTCGGCGACTACGCCGAAGTCGGTGCGCCCTGCGCCTGCGGTCGCGGGTTGCCGGTACTGAATCGCATCCTCGGCCGTCGTCGCAACATGCTGCGGGTGCCGGACGGCAGCTTGCATTGGCCGAGTCTGCCGGCCAGGATCTGGGACTGGGCCTCACCGATTCGCCAGTTTCAGGTCGTCCAGACCACTTTGACCACGATCACGGTGCGCTTGGTCGCCGAGCGGCCATTGACCCAGAACGAGGAAGACGCGCTCGGCCGGCGCCTCGATGAGCGTCTCGGCTGGCCATTCACCTATCGATTCGAGTATCCGCAAACCATCGCGGCCGGCCCCGGCTTCGAAGATTTTCAGTGTCTGATCGATGACGATCGCTGACTCGCGTAGCGGCAACCCGCTACCGGCCGCCGGCGTGCTGTCCGCCGCGGCAGGCCCCTGAATACCTGCGCGTAAATGTCGAGCAAGCTTGCCGAGCCAGCGGG
>JBBDTC010000137.1:0-6516 GCA_040904625.1 Gammaproteobacteria bacterium | reverse complement strand
CCAGCCGGGCGCCTCGACGCCCCAGATCGCCCAGTTATTTCGCGGCGGACCCTAATCGAACGCCTCGCCGGGTTCGTCGGAACCGAGCAAACGATTGATACGGTCGGCGCGCGCGATGGCGTCGTCGAGCTTGAAGCTGAGTACCGGCGTGCGCTTGGTGCGCATTTCGCGGGCAAGGACGTGCTGCAGTTCACTCGCGCGGCCGCGTAAGCGCTTGACGAAAGCCTCGGCCTCGTCGGGCTCACCGAAGACACTCAGGGAAACACTCGCATGCCGCATGTCGGACGTCACATCCACAGCGGTAATGGAGACGAGGCCCGCTCCCTCGGTTCGTGCGATTTCGCCCAAAGGAGAAGCCAGAACGCGTTTCATGGTCGACGCCACCCGATCGAGGCGGCTGAATTCGCGTTCCCTGGGCATGGTGATCATCGGCCTATCAGATCGTCCGCGCGACGACGGTTCGCTCGTATACTTCGATCTGATCACCGGCCTTGACGTCATTGTAGTTTTTCACGCCGATGCCACATTCGGTCCCGGCGCGTACTTCGTTGACGTCATCCTTGAAGCGCCGCAGGGATTCGAGTTCGCCTTCATAGACCACCACGTTATTGCGCAATACGCGAATCGGGTTACTGCGCTTGACGACACCCTCGCTGACGATGCAGCCGGCAACAGCACCGAATTGCGAGGACCGGAACACATCGCGAACTTCCGCTATGCCCACGATCGATTCGCGGATTTCCGGCGACAGGAGGCCGTTGATTGCGGCCTTGATGTCATCGATGACGTCGTAGATGACGCTGTAGTAGCGCAACTCGAGGCCTTCGTCCTCGACCAGTTTTCGTGCCGAGGCATCGGCGCGAACATTAAATCCGATGATAGTGGCGCGGGCCGCCATGGCCAGATTGACATCGGACTCATTGATGCCGCCGACCCCTGTGGAGACCAGGTCCACCCGCACCTCCTCGTTGCCGAGTTTGGTCAGCGCATCCGAGAGCGCTTCGCACGAGCCCTGAACGTCGGTTTTGAGCAAGACGCGGACCGATGTCGGGCCGCCTTCCTTCATCTGCGCGAACATGTTCTCGAGTTTGGTCGCCTGTTGGCGCGCGAGCTTGGTCTCACGATCCCGCTCGATACGGAAGGCCGCGATCTCGCGGGCACGCCGCTCATCGTCGACGACCGTTGCTTCGTCGCCCGCGTTCGGCGTACCAGACAACCCCAACACCTCGACCGGCTCGCCAGGACCGGCTTCGGTCAACTGAGTACCGAACGCGTCGGTCATGGCGCGGACACGGCCATATTCGGCACCTGCCAGCAGGATGTCGCCGCGCTTGAGGCGACCGCCCTGGATCAGAACCGTCGCGACCGGCCCGCGTCCCTTGTCGAGTCGTGATTCGATGACCGCACCGCGCGCCGGACCACTTGCCGCAGCCTTCAGCTCGAGCACTTCGGCCTGCAGGGATATAGCTTCGAGCAGGTTGTCTATGCCTTCCCCGGTAATGGCCGAGACGGGGACGAACTGGGTATCGCCGCCCCAGTCTTCCGGAATCACATCGCGGTTGGCGAGTTCCTGTTTGATGCGATCGGGCTGTGCGTCGGCCTTGTCGATTTTGTTGACGGCGATGATCAGCGGGACGCCGCCGGCACGGGCATGCTTGATAGCTTCCTCCGTTTGCGGCATCACGCCATCGTCGGCTGCAACCACGAGGATGACGATATCGGTGACCTTGGCACCCCGCGCGCGCATCGACGTAAACGCTTCGTGGCCGGGCGTGTCGAGGAACGTAATGGGCCCGGAGGCCGTTTCCACCCGGTAGGCGCCGATATGCTGGGTTATGCCGCCTGCTTCGCCGGCGGCGACGCGGGCGCTGCGAATGAAATCGAGCAGCGAGGTCTTGCCGTGGTCGACATGCCCCATGATGGTCACGACCGGAGCACGCGGCTCCAGTTCTCCTTCGTCGACATGCACGTCCTGCAGTGCGGCCTCGATGGCATCCTCGCGCACGACCTTGGGTTTGTGCCCCATTTCCTCGACCACGACGAGAGCCGTCTCGCGGTCCAGAACCTGATTGATGGTCACCATGCTGCCCAGCGTCATCATCACTTTGATGACCTCGGCAGCCTTGACCGACATGCGCTGCGCGAGTTCGGCCACGGTGATGGTCTCCGGCACCAGAACCTCCCTGACGACCGGCGCCGTAGGACGTTCGAAGCCGTGCTTGGAACTGCCGCCGGAAAGGACCCGGCGTCCAGCAGGCTTCTTGCGGCGGCGTCCGGATTTGTCACTGGCGACATGTAACTCCTTACGACCACCGCCCCCGCGCTCTTCGCGATCGCGGCCCTTGCCCTTGGCCGCACCTTTCTTCTTGTCCGCAGCGGGTGCCGGGGGCGGGGGCGGCATCGGCGCAGGCGCGGCGGCGGCATCGGCCTCGTTAATCGCCGCCGCTTCCTGCGCACCGCCCTCGCGCGCTGCTTCGGCCGCAGCACGCTCGGCCTCGGCCTGGCGCCGGGCTTCTTCGTCGGCTTGCCGCTGTGCTTCGAGTTCCGCCTCCTCCGCGCGCGCGCGCTGCTCGGCAATCCGCGCTTCTTCTGCCTGGCGTACGGCCTCCTCTTCAGCGCGAACGCGATCCCGCTCCGCCGTTTCCTTTTCGACCCGCGCCGCTTCCTCCTCGGCAACGATGCTGCGCTTCACATAGGTGCGCTGCTTGCGTACTTCGACGCTGACCGTCTTCGCCGGCGTGGGCGCTTTCACCCCGCGCGCGCGCGCCCGGCCACGCTCGGCGGGCACCTTGATCTCGCTGACCGTCTTGCGCTTGAGCGTGATCTTGGCCGGCTCCGGTGTGGCTTCGTGCTTGCCGTGCATCTTGCGCAGATACGACAGCAGCTGGCTCTTCTCATCGTCCGAAATCATGTCGCCCGGAGATTTCTCGGGCAAACCCGCTTCAGCGAGCTGTTGCATCAGCCGATCGACGGAGATGCCGACTACCCCCGCAAACTGTTGCACCGTCACTTCAGCCATCGACATGCACCTCGTTTCCCGCATTTTTTTCTGCTTCGGCGAACCAGGGTTCCCTGGCCTTCATGATGAGTGCCGCAGCGCGCTCTTCACTCAGATCGCCCAATTCGAGGAGCTCATCGACCGATTGCTCGGCAAGATCGTCCATCGTCACGATACCGGCAGCCGCCATGCGGAACGCCAGCTCTTCATCCATCCCTTCCATGCCCAGCAGGTCGTCTGCCGGCCGTGCATCGCCGATGCGCTCTTCATTGGCGATCGCCCGCGTGACCAGCAGATCCTTTGCACGCTGGCGCAATTCGAGTACCAGCGCCTCATCGAATTCCTCGATATCGACCATTTCCTGCTCGGGCACGTAGGCCACCTCTTCTATGGAAGTGAAGCCCTCCTGCACGAGGATGATGGCGACTTCCTCGTCGACATCGAGGAGTTCCATGAACATCTGCTGACTCTTGACGACTTCCGCTTCGCTTTTCTGCTCGGCTTCCGATTCCGTCATCACATTGAGTTCCCAGCCGGTCAACTGGCTGGCGAGACGCACGTTCTGACCATTGCGACCAATAGCCTGGGAGAGCTGGTCCTCGACCACAGCCACGTCCATGGCCCGGGTATCCTCGTCGACCAGAATCGAGACCACTTCCGCCGGTGACATGGCGTTGATGACGAACTGGGCGGAATTGTCGTCCCACAGGATGATGTCGACCCGCTCGCCGCCCAGCTCGTTGGACACGGCCTGCACGCGTGAGCCACGCATGCCCACGCAAGCACCGACAGGATCGATGCGTTGATCGCGGCTGCGCACGGCGATCTTGGCGCGCAGACCCGGATCGCGTGCCGCGGCGAGCACATCGATCACGCCTTCACCGATCTCGGGAACCTCCAGCTTGAACAGCTCGATGAGTAATTCCTTCGCCGTTCGACTCACGAACAACTGTGGCCCGCGCTTTTCCGGACGCACATCGAACAGGTAGCCACGGATGCGATCGCCGGCGCGCACCAGTTCACGCGGGATCATGTGGTCCTTGGGGATCAGGGCCTCGGCGTTGCCGCCGAGATCGATATAGACATTGCCGCGCTCGACGCGCTTGACGATGCCCATCACCAACTCGCCGACGCGGTCACGATAGGCTTCGACGACCTGGGCACGCTCTGCTTCACGGACCTTTTGCACGATGACCTGCTTGGCGGTCTGCGCAGCGATGCGGCCGAATTCGGCAGCTTCCAGCGGTTCCTCGACGAAATCACCGCCCTGCAACCCGGCGTCACGCTGGCGGGCATCGGCCAGCCAGATCTGTCGGGCCGGATGCGGCAATTCGCCGGCCGCGATGAGCTCTGCGGCCTCGCGTGCTTCTTCATAATCTTCCGCGTCCGGATCGAGTTCCGGCACCACGTCCGGATCAATGACTGCCCAGCGTCGAAAGGCCTGATAGTCACCGGTCTCGCGATCGATGGCGACGCGGCAATCCACGTCGTCCTCGAAGCGCTTCTTGGTGGCACTGCCGAGGGCCGCCTCCAGAGCTTCGAAGATAATCTCTTCTGATACGCCCTTTTCGTTGGAGACGACTTCGACGACCGTCAAAATTTCTTTGTTCATCAATTAGCTACCCTGATTTCCAGGCTGCGGCCGAGGGCCAGCTGGTTTGCCCGACGCGTGTTCGAAATCCGCCACCAGCCGCGACCGCTCGATATCCGCGAACGAGACGGCAAACGGCGCGCCATCGATCTCCAGCACGACAGCGTCGGCAGTCACCGCGGTGAGACGCCCACTCACCCGGCGGCGACCCTGCACCAGATTGCGCAGGCGGAGGCGGACCAGTTCGCCGAGGTATCGCCGGTGCTGCTCGAGCGTGAACAGCGGCCGATCCAGCCCAGGGGAAGACACTTCGAGCGTGAACTCACCGCGGATTGCTTGTTCGACCTCGAGTACGTCACTGACCTGGCGACTCACCCGCTCGCAATCCTCGAGCGCGATGCCATCGGGGTGATCGATATACAAACGCAGCAATTGCGCTTCGCCGGATCGGCTGCGCTCGATACCCAGGAGTTCATAGCCCAGGCCGGTAATCGTCGGTTCCAGCAACGCTTGTATTCGGTCTGCCAAGCTTTACTCCATCCCAAAATAAAAAGCCCCGATTACCCGGGGCCTTTTAATTGGTAGCGGGGGCAGGATTTGAACCTGCGACCTTCGGGTTATGAGCCCGACGAGCTGCCAGACTGCTCCACCCCGCAATCGAGAGGCGGGATGATAGGCATCTAGCGGCGATAGTTCAAGGCCCGTGTCGCAGCGCCGCAGCGTCGAGGACTTGCCGGCGCCGCCCCCAGGTGCCGCGGTCGGTGTCGAAACGGCCGCTACAGGATTCGCCGCAAGCGACACAACGGCCGGCCGCATCGAGGGCGTAATCGTCGACCTCGTACCACGCCCGCTGGACGACGACGCTGCCACAGGCATGACAAATCGTCGCGTCGCCGGCGCGATCGCGGATGTTGCCGGTGTACACGTAGCGCAGCCCCTCCTCCCGGGCGATATGCCTCGCGCGACGTAC
Source organism: Gammaproteobacteria bacterium (assembly GCA_040904625.1). Classification (GTDB taxonomy): domain Bacteria; phylum Pseudomonadota; class Gammaproteobacteria; genus JACKNG01. The sequence continues at coordinate 957 of JBBDTC010000137.1, read as the reverse complement.
CGTCGCCGGCGGCGTCGGCGGGACATCGCGCATCTTCCAGTCCGGATGAAATGCGCTGAAATGCAGGGGCACGGCGGTGCCGAGATGCTCGCGAATCCAACGGCTGAGCGCGGTAATTTCCTGCGCGCCGTCGTTGTGACCGGGAATGAGCAAACAAGTGATTTCGAGCCAGGTCCCGGTCTCGTGCACGATGTGCTCGAGAGTCTCCAGCACGGGGGCGATTCGCGCTCCGGTCAAACGATAGTAGAACTGATCCGTAAATGCTTTCAGATCGACGTTCGCCGCGTCCATGTGACGGAAGAACTCGGCACGCGGTTCGGCGCAGATGTAGCCGGCGGTAACTGCCACGGTAGCCACATCGACATCGTGGCAGGCGGCTGCGATATCGATGGCATATTCATGAAAAATAACTGGATCGTTGTAGGTGAACGCCACACTGCGGCAGCCATGATCTCGCGCCGCCTGCGCGATTGCCGTGGGCTCGGCCGTGACCGCCAGCGTATCGGTCTGGCGCGATTTGCTGATATCCCAGTTCTGACAGAACTTGCACGCCAGGTTGCATCCAGCCGTACCCAGGGACAGGACTGACGTTCCCGGATAAAAGTGATTCAAGGGCTTTTTCTCGATCGGATCGATGCACAGGCCGCTGGAGCGGCCATAAGACGTCAACACCACCGCGCCGTCGCGATTTTCGCGCACGAAACAAAGCCCACGCTGGCCATCGTGCAAACGGCAGCCACGCGGACACAGGTCGCATTGAACCCGACCGTCGGCAAGTCGATGCCAGTAGCGTGTCGGCCGGGAAGACTCGCTTGGCAGCGGATAATCGGTCATGGCACCCTTCCAATTGCTCGAAATGCCCACATAGGTCAATGTCACTTACTTTAGGTTTCGGGGCTGGTCCGGCCTCTCCTGCGGGGGGTCCTTTGGCGGAATGGCTCCCTTCGGTCCGCTTTA
>JBBDTC010000136.1:2976-6664 GCA_040904625.1 Gammaproteobacteria bacterium | reverse complement strand
AGCCAGTCGAGCCAGTCGAGCCAGTCGAGCCAGTCGAGCCAGTCGAGCCAGTCGAAGATCCGCCGCCCGAAGTCCTGCGTAACGAACTCAGCGCTCTCCAGCGAGAACGCGATCGCGCACCGCGGCGAACAGGGGTGTGGGGCTTCCTCTGTACCATCCTCGCCCTCGTTCTCGTCGCCCAGCTGGTGTTGCATTTCCGCGATCTGGTTCAGGCACGCTGGCCGCGCACGGCCCCCCTGCTGGCGGCGATGTGCGCCCAGCTCGGCTGCCCGACCAGTGCTGCGGCGAACACCCGAGGCGTGGAATTGGTGGCTCGTGACGTGCGCGAGCATCCGCAATACCACGACGCGCTGCTCGTCAATGCCACCCTGGTCAATAAAGGGGCCAGCGCGACACCTTTTCCGGTGCTCGAATTGGTGCTTCATGACGCGACCGGGGAAATCCTCGGTGCGCGGCGCTTCGCGCCAGAACAATACCTCGACCACAGCATTGCCATTGCCGCCGGTATGGCGCCGAACCAACCCGTTCATATCGTGATGGAATTGGGCGGACAAGCCGCCACGGCGACCAGTTTCGAGTTCTCGTTCATGTGACGACATTCACCGCCCGGCCGGGCGCTCTTTCAGAGCGCTGGCAATGTGGCTATCATCGGTCCCTCGCGCCGGCTTGGGGGTTTCAGCGCCGGTGCAGACCCGAGGTGTGTACATGCACCGGCTGTGCCTGCCGACGGCCTCTCTGCTACACCCTCCGAGAACACGCCCGGATGTGCCGACAGCAACTGCCCGCGGGGCAGCGTCGCTGTCGCCACCGCCGGGCTCTGGCGAAGCTGACGGTACGCATGAAGATCGGCCCATTTCATTTCGAGCGACCACTTGTGCTCGCACCCATGGCAGGCGTCTCCGACCAGCCACTGCGTCGCCTCGCTCGTCGTTTCGGGGCCGACTACGCCGTGGGTGAGATGGTCAGTGCCGAAACGCGGCTGTGGCACAGCCGCAAGACGGCGAGCCGTCTCGTCATTGCCGGTGAAGGCGCGCCGCGTATCGTGCAGATTGCCGGCGCTGAACCATGCCGCCTTGCTGCAGCGGCCGTCGCTGCCGCCGCCCATGGCGCCGATGTGATCGACATCAACATGGGCTGCCCGGCAAAAAAGGTGCTGAACCGCCAGGCCGGATCGGCATTGCTGCGCGAGCCGGCGCTGGTCGCCGAGATCCTGCGTGCCGTCGTCGGCGCGGTGGCCGTCCCGGTCACGCTCAAAATGCGCACCGGTTGGGACGCCTCACAGCGCAATGGTGTGGCCATCGCACGAATCGCCGAAGATGTCGGCGTGCAGGCCCTCACCGTACACGGGCGTACCCGCGCCTGCGGCTACGGCGGCAGTGCCGAATACGACACCATTGCCGCCATCAAGGCCGCTGTCGCCATCCCGGTGATCGCCAACGGCGACATCGATTGCGTCGAAACGGCGCGCCATGTGCTGAACCACACCGCTGCAGATGGCCTCATGATCGGCCGCGGTGCGCAGGGTCGCCCCTGGGTCTTTGCCGCCATCAAGGCCGGCCTGGCAGGCCGCCCATGGTCTGAGCCAGGTATCGAGGCGCAGCTTGCCGTGATCCGCGAGCACGTGACCGCGATCCACGATTTTTACGGTGTCGAACTCGGTCTCCGGATTGCGCGCAAGCACGTCGGTTGGTACGTGGCGGGCTTCTCGGCCGGCCGCGCGCTGCGCGGCGAATTCAATCGTCTCGAGGCCGCCCACGATCAGCTTGCCTTCCTCGATGCGCTCGGCGACGGGCCTGCGCTGGAGCGCGCGGCATGAGTGTCGACTGCGGTAAGCCCGGAGAGCAGCCGCTGTGCGAAATGGTGCGGAATTCCCTCGATCGCTATTTCGCCGACCTCAATGGCGAGCCGCCGGCCAATCTGTATGAGCTCGTGATCGCCCAGGTCGAGCGCCCCCTGCTCGAGCGGGTCATGCAGGAGACACGTGGCAACATCTCGCGCGCCGCACAGCTGCTCGGCATGAATCGAGCGACACTGCGCACGCGTTTGAACAAGCATGGTTTGAACAGCAAATGAAACCCCTTGCACGCAGAGCAAGACAATCGTGACCGGCCGAATCAAAGCCTGGGCGCTGATCAGCGTTTCGGACAAACGTGAATTGGCGCTGCTCGGCGCCGCACTGGTGAAGGCAGGCTACGGGTTGCTGTCGACGGGCGGCTCGGCGAAAGCACTACGCGAAGCCGGGCTCGAGGTTCGTGACGTTTCCGAACACACCGGATCACCGGAAATGATGGAAGGTCGGGTCAAGACCCTGCACCCCAAGATCCACGGCGGGATACTCGCGCGCCGCGGCATCGACGACGTTGTGATGACTGCACATGGTATCGAGCCAGTCGATTTCGTCGTCGTCAATCTCTATCCCTTCGAGCAGACCGTCGCTCGGCGCGATGTCTCGCTGGATGAAGCGATCGAAAACATCGATATCGGCGGCCCGGCACTGCTGCGCGCGGCAGCGAAGAACCATACTCATGTCACGGTGATCTGCGATCCTGCCGACTATGCCCTGGTCGCCGATGAACTCGAACGCTCCGCCACCGTCAGCGCGGTTACCCGCTATCGCCTCGCGACCAAGGCCTTCGCACATACCGCGCACTACGATCAAGCAATCAGCACCTTTCTTGGCGCGCGAACGGGTGCTCCAGTCGATGGCTTCCCCGCCCAACTCGATATTCGTGTTTCTCTCAAACAGCGTCTGCGCTATGGCGAAAACCCCCATCAGCAAGCGGCATTCTATGTCGACGCCGATGCCCCGCCCGGATCGGTCGCGCAAGCAGTGCAGCTTCAGGGCAAAGAGCTCTCATACAACAACATCGCTGATACCGACGCCGCGCTCGATTGCGTGCGTTCGTTCCATGAACCGGCCTGTTGCATCGTCAAGCATGCCAATCCTTGCGGTGTCGCCGAAGCGCGCTCTCTCGCCGAAGCTTATGAGTTGGCCTACGCCACCGATCCGACCTCGGCCTTCGGCGGCATCATCGCTTTCAATCGACCACTCGACACCACACTTGCCCAGACCATCATCGAGCGGCAGTTCGTCGAAGTAATAGTCGCGCCAGGCGTGGAGGAAGCCGCACGGGCGGCCCTGGCAGCCAAGACGAATGTGCGCGTTCTCGTCACCGGCGAGTGGCCGGCCGAACCGCTGCGCCAACTTGAGTACAAACGTGTGGCCGGGGGCCTGCTGGTACAGGATCGCGACTGTGCTGCGCAGTCAACGGCTGTTGGATCACTGGGCACGATGACCAAGCGATCACCGTCGATCGATGAATTACGCGATCTGATCTTCGCCTGGCGTGTCGTAGCCTGTGTCAAATCGAATGCCATCGTCTACGCCCGCGGCCGCCGTACCATCGGTATCGGTGCCGGCCAGATGAGTCGGGTAGTGAGTGCGCGCATCGCTGCGATGAAAGCGGCCGACGAAGGGCTCAGTGTGGACGGCTCCGTGATGGCGTCCGATGCCTTCTTCCCGTTTCGAGACACCATCGATCAGGCGGCCGAAGCCGGGATCCGCGCCGTGATCCAACCCGGCGGCTCGATGCGCGACGCCGAAGTCATCGCCGCCGCCGACGAACACGGTATGGCGATGGTCTTTACCGGCGAAAGGCATTTCCGCCACTGAGCGTGAGTTCCGCCT
>JBBDTC010000136.1:0-2876 GCA_040904625.1 Gammaproteobacteria bacterium | reverse complement strand
GGCGGCGGACGCGAGCATGCACTGGCCTGGAAGTGCGCCCAGTCACCGCTCGTGAGCACCGTGTATTGCGCGCCCGGGAATGCCGGTACGGCAGCCGAAGCAGGCGTCTCCAATGTCGAGATCGGCGCCGAAGATCTGACCGCGTTGGTCGAGTTCGCCGGGCGCGAGCAGATCGGGTTGACCATCGTCGGCCCCGAAGCACCGTTGGTCGCCGGCATCGTCGATGTATTCGAAGCCGCCGGCCTCAAATGCTTCGGCCCGCCCGCCGCCGCCGCAGTGCTTGAGGCATCGAAGTCCTACACCAAGGATTTCCTCGCCCGCCACGGCATCCCCAGCGCCGCCTATGCAGTGTTCGACGAACTCGACGCGGCCCTTGCCCATATCGACGAGCGCTCGGCGCCGATGGTCGTGAAGGCTGACGGACTTGCCGCCGGCAAAGGCGTGGTCGTTGCCGCGAGCCGCGAAGAAGCGCGGGAAGCCGCACGGCGCATGCTCGGAGAGCACGCTTTCGGCGCCGCTTCCTCACGCATCGTGATAGAGGATTTCCTCGCCGGCGAAGAAGCGAGCTTCATCTGCATGTGCGACGGCCTGACGGCCGTTCCATTCGCGTCTTCGCAAGATCACAAAGCACGCGACGACGGTGACCGCGGGCCCAATACCGGCGGTATGGGTGCCTACTCGCCGGCACCGGTCATCGATACAGAGCTTGCCGAAGTCATCATGCGGACCGTGATCGAGCCAACCCTCACGGGCATGCGCGACGACGGCCGTCCCTACCGCGGTTTCCTCTACGCCGGGCTCATGATCGGCGACGACGGCATACCCCGCGTGCTCGAATATAATTGCCGTTTCGGCGATCCCGAGACTCAGCCGATCATGATGCGCCTGCGCACCGACCTCGTGCAGGCCTGCCTCGATGTACTCGAGGGACGTGCCGAGCAGGTACACCTCGATTGGGATGAGCGTGCAGCGGTCGGCGTCGTCATCGCCGCGGGCGGTTACCCGGGCGACTACGCCAAAGGTGCCATCATCGAAGGCCTGGATCACGCTGCAGGCGCCGCCAAGGATTCCTACGTCTTCCACGCCGGAACGCGATTGGTCGACGGCCGCTGCGTGACCAACGGCGGCCGCGTGTTGTGTGCGGTCGGCCTCGGTGAGACCGTCAGCGCCGCGCAGCGAACAGCCTACACTCGCGTCGACAACATTCATTTCGACGGCATGTTCTGTCGCCGCGATATCGGCTATCGCGCCGTCGCGCGCGAACGCAGCCAGACCTGAGCAAACGTTCACAAACGATCCAGCGGACTCAGGACGCCCTGCGCGCCGCGTTTGACGGCGTGGGTGTAGATCATCGTCGTCGAGACATCGGCATGGCCGAGCAATTCCTGTACGGTGCGGATGTCATAGCCTGCTTCGAGCAGATGCGTCGCGAAGGAATGACGCAGCGTGTGGCAGCTCACCCTTTTGTGAATGCTGGCCTTGTGCGCGGCCTGCTTGACGGCTTTCTGCAAGCTGTTCTCATGAACGTGGTGGCGGCGCGTCTTTCCCGAACGCGGATCGACTGAAAGCCGCCGGCTGGGAAAGACCCACTGCCAGGCCCATTCGCGCGGCGCTGAAGGAAATTTGACGGCCAGCGCATCGGGCATGAACACCTCGCCGAACCCGGCGGAACAGTCCTCATCAAAGATTGCTCGAACTTCCTGGAGATGCCCGAGCAGAGTGTCACGCAGCCTATCCGGAAACGGTACGACACGATCCTTTGCGCCTTTGCCGTCACGAATGATGATTTGCCGGTAGTCGAAATCGACATCTTTCACGCGCAGCCGGATGCATTCCATCAAACGCATTCCGGTGCCGTAGAGCAGGCGCGCCATGAGAAGCTGAACGCCGTTGAGTTGCTCGAGCAACGCGCGCACCTGCGGGCCCGACAAGACCACCGGCAGCCTGCGGGCACGCTTGGCCCGCACCAGCGTGTCGAGTTCAGGCAGCGACGTATTCAGGATCTGTGTGTATAGAAAGACCAGCGCATTCAATGCCTGGCTCTGCGTGGCTGGCGCGACATTCCTGTCTACCGCGAGGTACTCGAGATATCGGCAGACCTGCGTGCCACCGAGATCCACCGGATCAGCGTTACCGTTGAAATGGATGAAACGGCAAATCCATTGCTCGTAGGCCTGTTCCGTGCGTATTGAATAGGCGCGGCGTCGAATCTCCCCGACGACCTGACGCAACACCTCTGCATGACGCCGACGCACGGTGTCGAGAACGCGCCTGCCACGGTCTCGTGGGATGTCTTTGTCGGCCGGTGCCTGGCGTTCGCGCGCCGCGGTCGGATGCCCTTTCACGATCGGCCGGGCCGACGCCTTCCAGTAGGCCCAGTCGAAGGAGGCAGCCCAATCCGTTCTGAGCAAGCGTTCAAACAAGAGCTGAAGCGCGTCAACGGCCTGAGCAAACTGCCACGGCTCGAGGCGGCCGGAGCCATCGAGCTCGCGCAGCCAGTTCTCGATGTCGGCGGGAGAGTGTTCTCCCGGCGGGGATCCCGCTGTCGCGCGCAAATACTGCTCGACACGCCGAACGTACCATTGAACCGCTGCCGGCCGCCGAACCGAGCGCTCGACGAGAGCGACATAACGATCCCAGAAATCGCCGCTACCTGTAGACCCGCAAGAAGTGTCGCCCATACCTGAACCTCCCTGTTCGGTTGTGGGTGAAAGCAGATGCCCCAAGCGCTATTCTTGCTCCATGGCCACCAAGAAGAAAGTCCTTAGCGAGAGGGCTATATTGATTCTGCCTAAGCCGGAATATTCCACACTCTGTCTAGTCTGAAGTTCCCACCATTTTCGTCACCCTGACGGATGAGAAGTTGTTTCAGAAGA
>JBBDTC010000135.1:0-1138 GCA_040904625.1 Gammaproteobacteria bacterium | reverse complement strand
CTCGCTCTCCCACTCGCCTCATCACGATGCCCTAAGTCCGACAGGCTGCTAGCCTGCCCGTCACGGCGTCCGCCGACCGAACTGCGGCAGAGGGGAATCCAGGAACCAGCGCTTCGTCTCGTCATCGAACCACCACAACTGCTCGTCCCGTAGAGACTGCAAGACGCCGGAGTCGACGTCGTAGTAGTCGATCACGGCGACCACCCGCCCCTCGCGTCCGGTGTCGGCGAGGAGCTGGGATTTGATGTCGTAGGAGGTGATTCGATGGCGCGCGATCAGGCTCAGATCGGGCACTTCCGCGTCGCCTTCGCGCGGGCGCAGATAGGCGACCGCCTCGTCGAAATACCCCCAGCGCAGGAGTTTGCCGTAGGTCGCCGCCGCGTTATCGAACGCCGTCGCCCGACCTTGCTTGCCGACCACCGGGACACGCCCGCAGCCGCCCAGGAAAAAACACACTATGAGCAGGCTTGCGATCGCGGCCCGCGTGCGGCCGCTGTGCTCGCGCTCAGTGCGGCAGACTTTCATGCGAGATCCTCGATAGCCGTGGATGGAGTGCGCGCGACCGGTGTTGGCGTCACCACTCGCCGCCCGTCCGATCGCGCGATGCGGGCAGCGGCGCCGCTGGACGACGGTGCGTGCGGCCTCGCGATGACGCCAGCCCGGCGCGAAGTCGGCCAGAATCACGGGCGCGAGCGCTCGATGATGATGCCAACATCGCGCACATCGCGCAGCACACCCTGCTTGTTGATGCGCAAACGCAGCCAGGTGACGTCGAATTCGGCGAGTATGACCTGCGTCAGGTGTTCACCCAGCGCCTCGATGAGCTTGAATTCGCTCGCCCGCGTGCACTCGAGAATGCGGTCGCTGACCGCCTTGTAATCGATGGTGTGAGCGATGTCGTCAGTGCTGCCCGCACGCGCGGTATCGGTGCCGAGTTCGACATCCATGATCAGCGTCTGCCGGATCTCTCGCTCCCATTGCCATACCCCGATCAGAGCATCGACGCGAAGATCACGGAGGTAGACGATATCCATAGGAGCGGCGGCTGGCAGCTGAGCACAAGCGCGGCGATGTTAGCAGACTTAGGGCCTGTTGATCTTTCATTGTTCGGCGCTGTTGCCCCTGTAAGGAGGCCAAT
>JBBDTC010000134.1:0-1143 GCA_040904625.1 Gammaproteobacteria bacterium | reverse complement strand
TGAGTTCGCCCTTGGCGACGTTCGTGATCTCACCGGGCGGCGTGCCCTCGCGCAGCGCCTTCAACGTATCGTAGGCCGCCTTCATGGCGGCGTGAATCGGCAGGTGCCACTGCAGCGCCGATCGCACGTTGTTGCGGCTGAGGAAATCGAGATCGCCGCTCACCTCGGGCGGCGTCGAGCCGAGGCCGATGGGCAGGTCGACCGCGGATGAAATCTGCTCGACCTGCTCGCGGGTTTTCAACCCGGCGAAGAACAGGGCATCGACGCCGGTCGTCGCGTACGCCTTGGCCCGCTCGACCACCTCCTCGAACGGCGTCACGCCCACGGTCGTGCGCGCGGCGATGACGAGGCTGTTGTCCTGGCGGGCATCGAGCGCGGCGCGGACCTTGTCCATGCCTTCCTCAAGCGGAATCAGTTTCGTCTTGCCGCCGCCGTAGGGTTTCGGCAGCTCGGTATCCTCGATGGAGAGCGCGACGACCCCGGCGGTCTCCAGTTCCTCGACCGTACGGCGCACGTTGAGCGCGTTGCCGTAACCGTGATCGGCATCGACCGCCAACGGCAGAGTGCCGGCACGGTTGATGCGATAGGCCTGCTGGGCGAATTCGGTCAGGGTCAGCAGCACGATATCGGGCGAACCGAGGACCGCGAGCGAGCCCACAGAGCCGGAAAACATGCCCATCTCGTAGCCGAGGCTTTCTGCCATGCGCGCCGACATGGCGTCGTACACGGAAGCCGGATGGACGCAGCGGTCCCCCGCCAACAGGGCCCGGTAGCGTTCGCGGCGCGGTGTCCAATGCATGACAATTCTCCTTGATGAGCGAAATTCATTATAGGGAAACCATTGAAAACCACAGAGGCACAGAGGCGCAGAGAAGAAAGAACAAGATTATTTTCTTGCTCTCTGTGTCGCTGTGCCTCTGTGGTTGAATTACCCGCTGGCCAGGAAATCCTTCATCCATTTCTTGTAGTCGGACCCGCGGGTCATCATGTCCTTGAGTTCGCCCTTGGCGACGTCGGTCAGCTCGGCCGGCGGCGTGCCCTCGCGCAGGGCCTTCAACGTATCGTAAGCCGCCTTCATGGCGGCATGGATCGGCGCGTGGCCTTGGAGCGCAATGCGCACGCCCTTGCCGCTCAGGTAATCGA
>JBBDTC010000133.1:0-1143 GCA_040904625.1 Gammaproteobacteria bacterium | reverse complement strand
GGATGGAGGTGTCGCCGGTGGCCAAGACATATCGGCCGGTTGCATAGACGAGCCACAGCAAATCGTCCGAGCAGTGCGTTCGCACACCTCGCCCCAGAGGCGGATGCCACCAATGCAGCACGTCGCCCTCCTCGAACTGACGCGACGCGCAGTCCAGAATATGCGCCCGCACGCGCAGTGGCTCGCTAAACATGAGCGCCATCATGTCCTGAAGCTGGTCGCGAAACCCGATGGCACCCCCGGCCTGCTGGAACCCGGCCCGCGCGAATATGCGCGATGCAAAGGTCTGGTTGATGAGCCAGCGATTGACCATGAGGTCGAAAGCCGGGTCCGGGGTGGTAACCCTGACGGCACCGAGCCGCCGCTTCCAGGCGGCATCGTTTTCGACAAGCGCCTGCCTGGCCGTCTCGACGTCACTCCAATGCACCGCGAGGCGCGCCGCCTCGGCCGGATCGCTTCCCTCGCCGAGCACGAAGACGACCTCCTCCGTCGCGCCGGGGGCCAGATCGATGTGGACCTGGAACGCCGCGCAAGGATCGGCGACGTCGTCGATCACCCCGTCGAGGTTCCACGCCGTGAGGCCGGCCGGTCGCGCCGGACCAGCCTTTCGGCCGAGGAAGGCCGCGCGGTCACAGGTCAGGCTGTGCGGCGGCCGGCTCGCGGCGAGAAAGGCCGTGCGGTCGCCGAACTCGGGATTCCAGCCATTGCGCGCGATGAGTGCCCGGCTTTCGAAATCGAAACTGCAAACCAGATGCGCCCGCGCCAGGCTCGACATGGCGCCAAGCAGCCACTCGGCATAGTAGGTCGCCGTAAACCGGCGGCCGCGGTCGCCGGGATTGGACAGGGTCAGCAGCGCCAGCTTCACCGGAGCATCTGGCGGGACGAAGACGGTGAGACGCTGCTCAAGACATTCGTCGTTGCGGAGCCAGGTCGTGGCGCCGGCTCGGTGGCGGATATGGCAGGATGAATCGCCACCGGCAGGCAACGGGGTCGGCGTCCAGATTCGGGCTGTTTCCTCGTCGCGCAGATAGAGCGCCTCGGACTGCGGATCGACCACCGGGTCGTTCGACCATGGCGTGAGGCGATGCTCGCCGCTGTTGATGGACCAGCTGAAGCCCAGTCCCGCTTCCGAGACGATGCTTC
>JBBDTC010000132.1:0-6758 GCA_040904625.1 Gammaproteobacteria bacterium | reverse complement strand
CCGGATCACGACAATGGCCACAGCAGCGCCGAACAATGAATGATCAACAGGCCCTCGGGTCCGTCGCAGAATGACTCGACGATATAGGGACGCTGCCGCTTGATCGGATGCGGGCATTGGGCTGCAATAGCCCGATGCTGCTGGTACCCGCGCTGCTCGTCGCCGCCTACTGCCTGGGCTCGATCGCGACGGCGGTGATCGTCTGCCGCCTGTGCGGCCTGGCCGATCCCCGCGGTGTCGGCTCGGGCAATCCCGGCGCTACCAACGTGCTGCGTCTCGGCAGCAAGAAAGCAGCCGGCATGACGCTGCTCGGGGACGTCGGCAAAGGCATCCTGCCGGTAGTCGTTGCCCAGAGCCTGGGCCTGCAGGCGCCCGTGACCACGGCTGTCGGCCTGGCCGCGTTTCTGGGTCACCTCTATCCGGTTTTCTACCGCTTCCAGGGCGGCAAAGGCGTCGCCACCTTTATCGGCGTCAGTCTCGCGCTCGAGCCCTGGCTGGGCCTCGCGTTCGCGGCGAGCTGGCTGGTCGTGGCCATGGTCACGCGTTATTCCTCGCTCGCGGCGCTCGTCGCCACTGCAGTGACGCCGGTGGCCGCCTGGTGGCTGGGCGCCCCGCCGGCCGCCCTGGCCATGTTCGCCCTCATGGCCGCCCTGATCTACTGGCGGCATGGCCGCAATATCAGCGCGCTGCTGGCAGGCACGGAAAAGAAAATCGGACAGAAAGCCTGAGCGCCGGCAGCATAGCGTGTTACGCCACGGACCTCAGGCCGGGATGCCGGCCGTGCCGGGCGTCGCCAGCGTGCTCAACGGCCATCGTGGCTTGATCTGGAAGGCCTTGCCGTCGACGTCACCGGCCTGCAAACGGCAATGTCCGGCAAACGCGATCATCGCTCCGTTATCGGTGGCATAGCGCAGGGCGGGAAAGATGATCTCCCGGCCGAGTTCTTCGCCCAGCGCCGCGAGGCCGGCGCGCAGATCGCTGTTCGCGCTCACGCCGCCGGCGACGACCAGCCGCTCGAGCCCGGTCTGGCGCAGGGCGCGGCGGCATTTGATGACAAAGGTGTCGACCACCGCGTCGCTGAAGGCCCGGGCAATATCGGCACGGGTGGCGCGATCGCCGGGCTGTTCGCGAACGGTGTTCATGACGTAGGTCTTGAGCCCGCTGAAGCTGAAATCGAGGCCGGGCCGATCGGTCATCGGCCGCGGGAAGGTGAACCGCCCGCGCCGCCCCTCGCCAGCCAGGCGCTCCACCGCCGGGCCGCCGGGGTAGCCCAGCTCGAGCATCTTGGCGACCTTGTCGAACGCTTCTCCGGCAGCGTCGTCGAGAGATTCACCGAGGATCTCGTACTCGCCGAGCGCCGTGGCGCGCACGAACAGGGTGTGGCCACCCGAAACGAGCAGGGCCAGGAAAGGCATGCGCGCCTGGTCCGATTCGAGCAGCGGTGCGAGCAGATGGCCCTCCATATGGTGGATCCCGAGAGCCGGGATACCGAGACTCCAGGCCAGTGCCCGCGCGAAGCCGGCACCGACCAGCAGTGCGCCGGCAAGACCGGGGCCGGCGGTATAGGCAATCGCGTCGAGTTCGGCCATGTCCAGCTCCGCCGCGGCCAGCGTTTCCCGGACCAGCGGCGCCAGCTTGCGCACATGGTCGCGCGACGCCAGCTCCGGCACGACGCCGCCGTAACGGGCGTGTGCGGCGACCTGGCTGTAGACGCGGTCTGCGAGCAGGCCGCGGGCACCGTCGTAGATGGCGACGCCGGTTTCGTCGCAGGAGGTTTCCAGGCCCAGTACACGCATCTTCTTCTGCTCCAATAGACTCGACTTCGCGGTCGATGATCGCTATATTTGCCCGTTCCCTGCAGCCCGACCCGCAACCAAGGATTGAAATCAGGTATGCCGACCGTACGCGTCCGAGACAACGAACCCTTCGACATCGCCATCCGCCGCTTCAAGCGCGCCTGCGAGAAAGCGGGCGTCCTCGCCGAAGTCCACCGCCGCGAATTCTACGAGAAGCCCACCCAGGTGCGTAAGCGCAAGGCCGCCGCAGCCGTCAAGCGCTGGCAGAAGAAGGCCGCCCGCCAGAGCCTCCGCCGCGTCCGCCAGTACTGAGGCCCGCCTGGACCGACCAGGCGCATCGCCTTGACCACCGCCATCAAAGACCGCCTCATGGCCGACATCAAGGTGGCCATGAAAGCCGGCGAGAAAGACAAACTCGCCGCACTCCGCTTGATTTCAGCGGCGGTCAAGCAATTCGAGGTGGATCATCGCAGCGTCGCCGACGATGCGCAGGCCATCGAGCTGCTGACCCGCATGAGCAAGCAGCGCCGGGAGTCGATTGCGCAATTCGAAGCCGCCGGACGCGATGATCTGGTGGCGAAGGAACAGTTCGAACTCGCGCTGATTGCGGACTATCTGCCCGCCCAACTCGACCCTGCAGCCATCGAAACCCATGTCATTGCCGCCATCGAGTCCTCCGGCGCCGCCGGCATGCGCGATATGGGCAAGGTCATGGCCGTGCTCAACAGCGAACTCAAGGGTCGCGCCGACATGGCGGCAGTGAGCAGCCTGGTCAAAGCCCGGCTCAGCGGCTGACCCTGCCATGCCCGCGCCGTTCGGCGCTGCCGCCAAGACGCACGCGGCCTGAAGCCGGTCTTCACACATGGCCGGACGCCTTCCCGAACACTTTATCGACGACCTTCTCTCCCGCGTCGACATCGTAGATCTGATCGAATCGCATCTGCCGTTGCGCAAGGCCGGCCGGGATTTCCAGGCCTTGTGTCCGTTCCATGGCGAGAAAACGCCGTCGTTCACCGTCAGCCGCGAGAAGCAGTTCTATCACTGCTTCGGCTGCGGTGCCCACGGCACCGCCATCGGCTTTCTCATGCAGCATCGCAATCTGGAATTTCTCGAAGCGGTTGAGGAACTCGCGGCCATGGCCGGCGTCGAGATCCCGCGTGAGACGCGGCGCGACAAGGCGCCGGCTGCCCGCGACCTCTATGAAGTGCTCGAACGCGCGCGCGGCGTGTTCGAACAGCAGCTGCGCCGCGCCGCCAGCCGCGAGCGCGCCGTGGCCTATCTCAAGGGCCGCGGGATCACCGGCGAGGTCGCCAAACAATTCAGACTCGGTTTCGCCCCCGATGGCTGGCGCAATCTCTACGACGCACTCAGCGCTGCAGGCATCAGCGACGAGCGTCTCGAGCGGGCGGGGCTCATCATCAAGCGCGACCGTGGCGGGTTCTACGATCGCTTCCGCGACCGCATCATGTTCCCCATCCACGACCGGCGCGGCCGCGTCGTCGGCTTTGGCGGCCGCATCCTCGATGCAGGCGAACCGAAATACCTGAATTCGCCCGAGACGGAAGTTTTCCACAAGGGCCGCGAACTCTATGGGTTGTTCGAATCACTGGCCCAGGGAGATGTGCGCAGCCTGATGGTCGTGGAGGGCTACATGGACGTCATCGCGCTGCACCAACACGGCCTCAGCAACGCCGTCGCCAGCCTCGGCACGGCACTCACCGGCGATCATCTCGAACAGCTTTTCCGCCACGTGCCGGAAATCGTGTTCTGCTTCGACGCTGATGCCGCCGGGCGCCGCGCCGCCTGGAAGGCCCTGGAGAGCGCGCTGCCGCGCATGGCCGGCAACCGCCAGGTCCACTTCGCCTTCCTGCCGGACGGTCACGACCCCGATACCGCCGTGCGCGAATTCGGCGCGGACGGCTTCTTCGCGGCCACCCGCCGCTTCGGCTTGACCGAATTCCTGCTCGATACGCTCAAGGCCGAGGTCGACATCAGCACCGCCGACGGCCGTACCCGTCTCGTCGCTCGCGCTGCCACCTATCTCAACCAGATCCCCGACCCGGCCCACCGTGCGACCGGTGCCCGTCTGCTCGCCGACGTCTCCCGCTTCGATGAAGAGCTCATCCGCCAGCGCCTCGGATTCGGCGGACGACGCGCCCGCGGCCAGCGCCCGGCAGCATCCCTCGATCGCTATGCGAGCCGTAGCCTCGAAGAGCAAAGTGCCGCCCTGCTGCTCCAGCAGCCCGCGCTCAGTGCCTGCCTCGAGGAACGGGATGCGGAGATCCTGCGCCACGAGCTCGACAGCTGTGCCAACTTGCTGAAAATCTGGGAGCGCGCGCGCACAGGCGCCACCACCACCGCCCGGCTGCTCGAATACTTTCGCGGCAGCGACTTCGAAGCACAGCTGCTCGAGCTTGCCGCATTGCCGCTCGGGATCGCCGAAGAAGCCATGGAAACAGAGATGCGTGGTGCGGTGCAGCGCCTGCTTGCGAAAAGCCGCGACCGGCGTTTTCAGCGCATCATGGCCATGCCCCTGCGCGAGTGGAGCGCCGCGGAACGCGACTTCGTCGCCAACTACAAGCGCCACGAGGCAGATCCGGGCGCCGCATGAGGCCGCCATCACGAGGAGCGACGGGCGCTGAAATATTGCCTGCGGATGAAACCTGACGGCCTGAACACACTCAAAGGAAGGGCAGGACGCATCGCTTAGGGTCCGCCGCGAAATAACTGGGCGATTCTGGGGCGTCGAGGCGCCCGGCTGGCAAGGCGCGAGGAAGGCGAATAGTGGTTCTATTCAACTGACGAGCAACGCCGCCAGACGGGATGGATCGGCGTTCCAAATCGTTCAGTTATGTCGCGGCGGGCCCTTGAGTAGGCAAAGGCCAGGGAAACAGAGTAGACTGCCCGGCTGATTTGTCGCCCCGCGCGACTAGTGAATTCTGATCCTTAGACTACACTTTCATTGCCCACCCTAAGGGTTTGACGTACCGAGAGGCTCAAGCATTGACCAAAGCTAAACAAGAAGCGACGGAAACCTTGGACGATCTCGACCAGGTCGACCAGCAATCTCAGCTCAAGCTATTGATTTCAAAGGGTAAGGAACAAGGCTTCCTGACTTACCACGAAGTCAACGATCACCTGCCGAACGACATCGTCGATCCGGAGCAGATCGAAGACATCATCAACATGATCAATGACATGGGGATCACGGTGCATGAAACGCCGCCGGATCTCGATGCACTGTTGTTGACCGACAGCGATGTCGACGAAGAAGCCGCCGAAGAGGCTGCCGCCGCGCTGGCCGCAGTCGACAACGAGTTCGGCCGCACGTCCGATCCGGTGCGCATGTACATGCGCGAAATGGGTACGGTCGATCTGCTCACCCGCGAAGGCGAGATCAAGATTGCCAAACGCATCGAGGACGGCCTCAATCAGGTCCTCTCCGCGCTGGCCGATTTCCCCTCTGTGTCGCAGCTCTTTCTCGACGAGTATGCGCGCGCTGCAGCCGGCGAAATCAAGATCACCGACATCATCTCGGGCTTCATCGATTACAGCGAGGAATCCGCGATCCCGCAGGCCGCCCAGCCGGCCGCCGATCGCAGTAACGATTCCAACAACGATGACAGCGACGACGACGATTCGGACAGCGACGATGACGATGCCGGCGCCACTGCGCTCGACCCGGAGGAGGTCGCACTGCGCTTCGACGAGTACGCCAAACTGTTCAAGAAAGTCCAGGCCTCGACCAAGCGCAATGGGCGCGATCACGCCCGAACCGAGGCCCTGCGCAAAGAACTCCAGGAGAAATTCCTCGAGTTCAAGCTGGTACCGAAAACCACCGAGAAGCTGACCTACCACGTGCGTGTGATCGTCGACGAGATTCGACGTCAGGAAAAGGCAATCATGGACATCTGCGTCAAGCAGTGCCGCATGCCGCGCAAGGACTTCCTCGGGGTATTCGTCGACAACGAGACCGACCCGAAATGGTTGCGCACCGTGTCGCGTCAGAAGAAGCCCTACGCCGGCGCCATCAAAGAGCGTCAGGCCGAGATCCAGGTGGCGCAGAAGCGTCTGCAGGACGTCGAAGAAGGCCATGTCATCACCATCGGCGCGATCAAGGACATCAATCGGCGCATGTCGATCGGTGAAGCCAAGGCACGCCGGGCCAAGAAAGAGATGGTCGAAGCCAACCTGCGCCTGGTGATCTCCATTGCGAAGAAATACACCAACCGCGGCCTGCTCTTCCTGGACCTCATCCAGGAAGGCAACATCGGTCTGATGAAAGCGGTCGACAAGTTCGAATACCGCCGCGGCTACAAGTTCTCGACCTACGCGACCTGGTGGATTCGCCAGGCCATCACGCGATCGATCGCGGACCAGGCCCGTACCATCCGTATCCCCGTGCACATGATCGAGACCATCAACAAGCTCAACCGCATCTCGCGCCAGATCCTGCAGGAAAAGGGCCGCGAACCGACGCCGGAAGAGCTGGCCGAACGCATGGAGATGCCGGAGGACAAGATCCGCAAAGTGCTCAAGATCGCCAAGGAACCGATTTCCATGGAAACCCCGATCGGTGACGACGAGGATTCGCATCTCGGCGATTTCATCGAGGATCAGAACATCCAGGCGCCGGTCGACTCGGCCACCTTCGAAGGGCTGTGCCGCAGCACCCGCGAAGTGCTCGCCGGTTTGACCCATCGCGAAGCGAAGGTGCTGCGCATGCGCTTCGGCATCGACATGAACACCGACCACACCCTGGAAGAAGTCGGCAAGCAGTTCGACGTCACCCGCGAGCGCATCCGCCAGATAGAAGCCAAGGCGCTGCGCAAGCTGCGTCACCCCAGCCGATCGGAGATGCTGCGCAGCTTCCTGGATCTGGAGTAAACCCAGTTTCAAGTGGCTAGTCTCAAGGGTTTCCCTTGCCACTAGCCACTTGAAACTAGCCACTGCTTTTCAGGG
>JBBDTC010000131.1:15244-37576 GCA_040904625.1 Gammaproteobacteria bacterium | reverse complement strand
ACATCATCCGCATGTGCAAGCGCCGCATCCGCGTGCCGGAGCAGTGGTACGGCGACTATCTCGCGACCGTCGGTGCCGCGCGCATCGGCGAACGACGCCTGGTCGAGCTGACCCGACGCTACGGCGCCGATACCATCCGCCAGTTCGTGCGCGACTGGTTCGCCTATTCCGAGCGGCGCATGGTCGAAGCCATCAAGCAATTGCCGGGCGGCAGCCTGACCAATGTCGGGCATTACGATCCGCAGCCTCCGGTGCTGCCGGACGGCCTCGACATTCGCGTCGACGTGCATGTCGACGCGCAGCAGGGCCGCATCGAGGTCGACCTCACGCACAACGAAGACAACAAGGATTTCGGGCTCAATCAGTCGGTCGCCTGCGCCACCTCAAACGCCATGGCCGGGGTCTTCAACTGCATCGATTCCGACGTGCCGCACAATGCCGGCTCGTTCTCGCGGGTCACGGTCAAGCTGCGCCAGGGATGCATCACCGGCATCCCGGAGTTTCCCCATTCGTGCTCGATGGCGACGACCAACATCGCCGATCGCATCGTCAACACCACCCAGGCCGCCTTCGCCGCGATCGGCGAGGGCCATGGCCTGGCCGAGGGGGCGGTCGGCATGGGTGCCGGTGCCGCGGTCATCTCGGGCCGTGACTGGCGTATCAACGGCAACCCTTACATCAACCAGGAATGGGTAGTCGCCAACGGCGGCCCGGGCACGCCTTCGACCGACGGCTGGCTCAACTACGGTCTGCCGGTCGTCGGCGGCCTGATGTACCGCGGCTCGGTCGAAGTCGACGAATCGAAATATCCGATAATGTTCAAATCCATGCGTGTCGTCACTGGCGGCGGCGGCGCCGGGCGTTTTCGCGGCTCCCCCGGTGCCGAAGTCGTCTACGGCCCGCGCCACGATCCGATGATGGTGGTCATCTCCTGCGACGGGCAGGTCAATCCACCGCAGGGCGTGCGGGGCGGCCACGCCGGACCGGCGGCGGCGACCTACAAGATCAACTGCGACGGCAGCGAAGAGAAACTGCCGGGCGTGGTCGAATGCGGGCTCAGTCCCGGCGAGTGGGTCCGTGGGCTGGATGCCGGCGGCGGCGGTTATGGCAGCCCGCTCGAGCGTGAACCGGAGCGTGTGCTGAAAGACGTGCTGGAGCGCTGGGAATCGCTGCAGCGGGCAGAGGATGTCTACGGCGTCGTCTTCACCGGCAGCGCTGAAGACGAAACGCTGGCGGTCGATACGGCGGCGACGGCGGCGCGGCGCCAAGCACTGGCGGGTTGAACACGCCCTCGGCGGCGACACCGCGCGCCGCCTGTGCGCTGCGGCCGCGAGTCCCGATCACTCGCCGCCGGGCGCGCTGCTCGCGGCGCTACTGATGAACACGGGCTTCGCCGTCGTCGCGGCCATCGAACTGATCGCCGTACTCGCCTTCGCCATTTCCGGCATTGCGGAGGCCCGCAACAAGCAGATGGACGTAGTCGGCGTGTTCACCGTCGCTTTCGTCACCGCATTCGGCGGCGGCGCGGTGCGCGACGTCCTGCTCGACCGGCGCCCGTTCTACTGGGTAGAGCATTACTCATCGGCGTAAGCCTCTACCGGCAGGCAGCTGCAATGCAGATGTTTGTCGCCGTAGACGTTGTCGATGCGCGCAACCGGCGGCCAGTACTTGTCCTCCTCGTCGAGGCCCATGGGGAAGAAGGCCTCGGCCTTGCTGTAGGGTCGATCCCATTGCTCGGCTATCAGCAGGCGATGGGTATGTGGTGCATTCTTCAGCGGGTTGGCTATGCGATCCGCGGTGCCGGCTTCAATCGCGGCAATCTCGGCCCGGATCGCAATCATGGCCGCGCAGAAGCGATCGATCTCGCGCTTGTTCTCGCTCTCGGTCGGCTCGATCATCAGGGTATCGGCGACCGGGAACGACATGGTCGGGGCATGAAAGCCGTAGTCGGCCAGGCGCTTGGCGACATCGTCGACCGACACGCCGGTGCGGGCCTTGATGTCGCGCAAATCGATGATGCACTCGTGCGCAACCATGTCGTTCTTGCCCGTATACAGCACCGGGTAGTGATCGCGCAGGCGGTGCGCAATGTAGTTCGCGGCAAGGATGGCAACGAGGGTCGCGCGACGCAGTCCCTGGGCGCCCATCATTGCGATATAGGCCCACGAGATCGAAAGGATACTGGCCGAACCCCACGGCGCGGCCGACACGGTGCCGATGGTGCCGTGGGGCCCGGCGGCCGGATTGACGCCGTCGACGACCGGGTGATCCGGCAGGTAGGGCATGAGATGCGCCTGGACGCCGATCGGGCCCATGCCCGGACCGCCCCCGCCGTGCGGGATGGCAAAGGTCTTGTGCAAGTTGACGTGCATGACGTCGGCGCCGATTTCGGCCGGACGGCATATCCCGACCAGCGCGTTCAGATTGGCGCCGTCCATATAGACCTGGCCGCCATGGTCATGGACCAGCGCGCAGACTTCACGGATGGCCGCCTCGAACACACCGTGGGTCGATGGATAGGTGACCATGAGCGCGGCCAGACGTTCGCTGTGGGCCGTCACCTTGGCGGCGAGATCCGCTACATCGACGTTGCCGTCCTCGTCGCAGGCGACCAGGACGACCTTGAGTCCGGCCATGGCTGCACTGGCCGGATTGGTGCCATGAGCCGAGGACGGGATCAGGCACACGTCGCGTGCGCCCTCGCCACGGACCTCATGGTATTTGCGGATCACCAGCAGCCCGGCGTACTCGCCCTGCGAGCCCGCATTCGGCTGCAGCGAGAAGGCACCAAAGCCGGTCAGATCGCAGAGCATACTCTCGAGTTCGGCGAACATCTGTTGATAACCCTGGGCCTGGTCGAGCGGCACGAAAGGATGCAGATCGGCAAACTCGCGGTACGACAAGGCCTGCAGTTCGGCCGCGGCATTGAGTTTCATGGTGCACGAACCGAGCGGGATCATGGCGCGATCGAGCGCGATGTCGCGGCGCGCGAGGCGACGCATGTAGCGCATCATCTCGGTTTCCGAGTGATACCGCGAAAAGACCGGGTGAGTCAGTATCGGTGTGCTGCGCAACAGCTCGGCTGGCAGGCATTGCTCGAGTTGGGCATCGATTTCCCGGATATTGAGTTCGTCCTCGGCGTCGCGGGTGAACACCGTCCACAGCGTCCGCAGCACGGCCCGGTTGATGGTCTCGTCGAAGGCGATGCCGAGGTGATCGGCATCGATCACGCGCAGATTGATGCCGGCCTCGCGCGCCCGCGCGGCCAGGCGCCGCGCGCGGTGCGGCACGTGCAGCGTGAAGGTATCGAAGAATTCGGGCGTGAGGACCTCATAGCCGATGCTGCCGAGCGCACTGGCGAAGATCCGGGCCAGACGGTGGACGCGATTGGCGATCGTGGCGAGACCCTGCGGGCCGTGATAGACGGCATAGAAGCCGGCGATGATGGCGAGCAGCACCTGCGCGGTGCAGATGTTGCTGGTGGCCTTCTCGCGCCGGATGTGCTGTTCACGGGTCTGCAGCGCCATGCGCAGCGCCGGCTGACCGTCGCGATCGACCGAGACGCCGATGATGCGTCCAGGCATAGCGCGCACATGCTCATCACGGGTGGCGAAGAAAGCCGCATGCGGGCCGCCATAGCCCATCGAAACGCCAAAGCGCTGCGCACTGCCGACGACGATATCCGCCCCCATGTCGCCCGGTGCGCGGAGCATCACCAGGGCCAGCGGATCTGCCGCCACCGTGGCCAGGCCACCGTGCGCGTGGGCGGCCTCGATCACCGCGCCGGGATCGCGCACCGCGCCGCTCGAACCGGGGTACTGCAGCAACACGCCGAAGCAGGCACCCGCCGCCACCAGCGTGGCCGGATCGCCGACCTCGAGTTCGAAGCCGAAGTGACGCGCACGGGTGCGCAGCACGGCGATGGTCTGCGGGTGACAGTCGCCATCGACCACGTAGCGCATGCTTGCCGCGCGCGACACCCGCCGGGTCATGGCCATGGCCTCGGCAGCGGCAGTCGCTTCGTCAAGCAATGACGCATTGGCGACCGGCAGGCCGGTCAAGTCGATGATGACCTGCTGGAAATTCAGCAAGGCCTCCAGGCGTCCCTGGCTGATCTCGGCCTGATAGGGGGTATAGGCGGTGTACCAGCCGGGATTCTCGAGGACGTTGCGCTTGATGACTTCAGGCATCAGCGTGCCGTGATAACCCATGCCGATCATCGATACGTAGACGCGGTTGCGCGCCCGCATGGTGCGGAGATATCCCAGCACGGCCTGCTCGCTGATGGTATCGGTCAGGGCCAGCGGGGTGTGCGAGACGATATCGTCCGGAACCGCACGGGGGACGATGTCCTCCAGCGCGCGCAGACCGAGCGTATCGAGCATGGCGCCGACCTGTTCGTCATCCGGACCGATGTGACGGCGGATGAAATCACCGCGCATCTCGAAATCTCTGAGGCTCATCGTCTCTCCTGTGTGGATCCCGCCGCGTACGCCGCGGCGGCTGGCCGGCTATAAGGAGCCGAGGTAATCCTGATATGCCTTATCGTCCATCAGCGCCTCGAGCGCGCTGGCATCGGCGGGTTCGATGCGGGCCAGCCAGCCGCTGCCGGCAGCGTCGCTGTTGACGAGTTCGGGCTGGTCGGCGAGCGTCTCGTTGACCGCCCGCACCGTCGCCGCGCAGGGCATCTTGATTTCCCCGACGGCCTTGACCGACTCGATCACGACCAGCAATTCGCCAGCCGCGATTTCGCGCCCGACTTCGGGCAGTTCGACATAGACGATGTCACCGAGTTGTTCCTGGGCGTAGTCGGTGATGCCTACCGTCAACGTACCGTCGTCTTCGGTGCGCAGCCATTCGTGATCGGTCGTATAGCGGAGCATGGTGATGAAATCCTCGTTCAGGGGCGGTAATAGCGATGGGGTACGAAGGGCAAGGCGGCGACCACCACGACATGGGTGCGCTCACGGATGCTGACACTGAGTTGCGTGCCCGGCGTTTTCGAGTTGCGTTCGACATAACCCATGGCGACCGGATGCTCGACGCTGGGACCAAACGTGCCCGAGGTCACCACGCCGACTTCGCGTCCCGCATCGTACAACACGCTGCCGCCACGCAGCGGCACGCGGCCGTCGAGACGCAGACCCACTCGCACCCGCGGCGCGCCGTTGTGCAGTTCGTCGAGGATACGCGCGGCACCGGGGAAGCACGCAGCCTGCACGCCATCGCGATATTTGCGTGCGACGACCCAGCTGAGGCCCGCCGCGACCGGCGTGGTCCCCGCATCGATATCCGTGCCGGACAGGCACAGGCCGGCCTCGAGACGCAGTGAATCACGTGCACCCAGGCCGGCTGCGGCAACTTCGCGGTGATCGAGCAGGCGGCGCGCGAGTCGCTCCGCCGCCGCGGCGGGCAGCGCTATCTCGAAGCCGTCTTCCCCGGTATAGCCCGAGCGGCTGACGATACAGGGAGAGCCATCGATTTCGAGCTCGCTCACGGCCATGAACGGCAGGCGCGCGAGCGCCGGTTCGATGGCGCCGAGCACCGCCGCGGCGGCCGGTCCCTGCAGCGCGATCAGCGCGCGATCGTCCATCATCTCGACTTCGCATGCCGGGCCCAGTCCGTGCTCGAGATGGCGCCGCACGTCATCCTTGAAGGCGGCGTTGACGACCAGGAACAAGTGCTCCGGCAGGCGCGCGATCATGAGGTCGTCGATGATGCCGCCGGCGTCGTTGGTCAGGACCGAATAGCGCTGCTGGCCGACGGCGAGCCCGGCGATATCGCCGGGGACGAGGTCCTCGAGCGCCGCGGCCGGCCCGCGGACCGCGATCTGCCCCATATGGGAAACATCGAACAGCGAGGCCTGCGCCCGGGTGTGCAGGTGCTCCTGCTTGATCCCGGCCGGGTACTGCACCGGCATCTGGTAGCCGGCAAAAGGCACGAAACGGGCGCCGAGGGCTTCGTGGAGACCATGGAGCGGCGTCGAACGCATGGCCTGCGAGGATTCGGGCGTGGCGTCGGAAGTCAATGTCGGGCGGTATCCTGAGCTGTGACTGTGCGTCCATTGTCGCATCGTTCGCCGGCCGCGATAAGGGAACGATCGCGGCGCCACAACTCAACCCGGCAAGCGCATGGCATACACCGGCGAATCGACATGGCGTACCAGCACGGCCACATCGCATTCGGCGAAGCTCGCGATGCGCAGGCGTCCGAAGGTGTGAGCGCGATTGACACGATGGCGCGAACAGGCCGCCGCATCGGCGATCGGGTCGAGGCTGTCGGGCGCGCTCAAGCAGCGCCAATGGGCGCAACCATCCCATTCGATGGCGTAGAGGCCGGCGCCGTCGACGGCGGAGTAATAGATGAGGGCCTCCAGCGCCGGCGCATAGTCGAGCGCGGCGTAGGGCTGCAGCTTGGGCCGTGAGCCTTGCGAGCGGACGGCTTCGAGCGGTGCTTCGGGCCGCTCCGGCGTGAGCGCGGCCAGGGCATCGCGCTGGTGGACCGCCATCACGATGAGGTCCGCGCCGGGGTGGATCTGCATGGCATTGTGATTGGCTTCGCCGGGCAGTTTGCCCGGCAGATCATGAACCCAGCAGCCCTGACTGCCGTCACCATTCTCGCCGTCCGGGCTGTAGGCGACGAAAGCATTGCCGCCGCCATCGTCGCCGCTGTGCCCCCACAGCAGGCGGCGTGCCGCATCCCAGGTCGAACAACCGCCGGAATCGATGACGGCGGTCGGGTGGCGTGGTCCGCGCAGCCAGGTGCAGGTCTCGGGAGCGAACAGATGGGGGACCGGCGCCGAGACGACATCGGGGCCGAGTTCCAGCTGGCCCTTGAGCAGCAGATACAGTCCCCGAGCGGCATCGTACTGCACGTAGCCGTAGGTATGCGGCGGCAGGGGCGAGCCGTCCGGATAAATGCTATCCGCATAGACGGCGCCGGCGCCGTAGTCCGCCGCCTCGCCCTCGATATAGCCGGTGGTCAGTCGCCGCCATTGCCGACTCGCCAGGTCGAAAGCGTGCATGTCGGAGCCGAAGTAATCGTCGTGGCCACCACCGAATACCAGCATCGCCCCGGCAGGACCCAGGCGTGAGGCATACACGGCTGAGTTCCACGCCTCGGTAATGGCCGGGAAACCACAGCGCCCACTCCATGGCGCCTGCCACTCGCGCCGGAGCAGCCGTCGCAGGGATTCTTTGGGCGTCCGCGCCGGATTCAGTGCGACATCGTGAGCGGGATCGTTGTCTTCCAGGTAACGCGTACCGAGGGGCGTCGGCCCCCAGCCCAGATCCGGCTCATCGCCAGACAGACGATACCAGTGGCCGGCCGCCATATCGGCCGCCCAGTCGGGTATCGCCAGATCGGTCATCGATGCCATGCTCATGATGTGCCCAGGATAAACCACCGATCTGTGGCAGACAGCCTCCCATCACGGCGAACGGCGCGAGTCTCGAAACGACCCAATCGTGATCGTGATCAAGCACCTCGCGCCAACGGCAGCGCAGTATGCCAAGTTGATCTTCATGGAGCAGGGGATGAAGTTGCTGCTCACCGTCAATGCCGGCAGTTCGTCGGTACGCCTCGCCGCCTTCGCCGCCGACTTCGATGACGACGCGGCACCGCTGGCGAGTGCGCACCACGAGACGCCTGATCGGACTGACGGGGCCCGGCTGCTGCGCGACTTCGTCGGACGCCTGCCGCCGGGCGCGCACTGGACCGTGGCCCATCGTATCGTCCACGGCGGACCACACCTGAGTGCACCCTGCCGTATCGACGACGATGTCGAGTGCGAGATCGAACGCCTCGCCTCACTCGCACCGCTGCATAATCCGGCCGCGCTCGCATGGATTGGCCACTGCCGAGCCGTGCTCGGCGAGAGCGCCTGCCAGATAGCGGTCTTCGATACTGGATTTTTTGCTGATTTACCGGCCGCTGCGCGCACCTATGCCCTGCCCCACGCGCTGGTCGACGCGCATCACCTGCGCCGCTACGGTTTTCACGGGCTGGCTCACAGTGCCCTATGGCACAGCTGGTGCGGGATACATGGCACCAAAACGGGTCGCGTCGTCACCATGCAGCTCGGTTCGGGGTGCTCGATGGCGGCGATTGCCGACGGCCGCCCCCTGGACACCTCGATGGGCTTCTCGCCGCTCGAGGGCCTGGTCATGGGCACGCGGGCCGGCGACGTCGATGCGGGCGTACTGACCTACCTGCTGGGAGTCGTCGGCATGCCGGTCGACGAACTCGAGGCGATGCTCTCGCGAAGCTCGGGCCTGCTCGGGATATCCGGGATCGCTGCGGACATGCGTGCACTTCTCGCCAGTGAGGCCCCCAGTGCACGGCTCGCGGTGGACGTCTTCTGTCACCGCGCGCGCAAGTATCTCGGTGCCTACCTTGCCGTCCTCGGCAGTGCCGATGCCGTCCTCATCGGTGGTGGCATCGGTGAAAATGCACCAGCCATCCGCGCACGCCTGCTGAGCGACTTCGAATGGGCCGGTCTCGTCCTCGACGAGGCCGCCAACGAGGCCGCCAGCGGGCCCGTCAGCCGCATCAGCAGCACCTCCTCGACCATCGCCGCGCACGTCATCGCGGTCGACGAGGCACACGCCCTGGCGCGGGCCGCGCTGCTTTTCGACGCGGTCGCCGCATGAACCCCCGAGGCAGCGTACAGTGTCACTGACCCGTACCCGAGCTGAGGAACCGACCCGATGAGCAATTCCGCCGCGGCCAGGAACGCCGCCACTCCCCTCGCCGCCGACGAACTGGCCCGCATGGATGCCTGGTGGCGCGCCTGCAATTACCTCACCGTCGGCATGATTCACCTCGTCGACAATCCGCTGTTGAAACACCCGCTGGCGGTCGAGCACATCAAACATCGCGTCCTCGGCCACTGGGGATCGAGCCCCGGCCTGTCGTTCATCTATTTGCACCTCAATCGCCTGATCAAGGCACGCGATCTGGACATGATCTTCATCGCCGGACCTGGTCACGGCGCTCCCGGCGTGCTCGGCCCGACCTATCTCGAGGGAACGTACGCCGAAATCTACCCGGACAAGAGCGAGGACGAGGACGGCCTGCGTCGCTTCTTCAAACAGTTCTCCTTCCCCGGTTATATCGGCAGCCACATGACCCCCGAAGCGCCGGGCTCGATCCACGAAGGTGGCGAGCTCGGCTACTCCCTGTCGCACGCCTTCGGGGCGGCATTCGACAATCCCGAACTCATCGTCGCCGCCGTGGTCGGTGACGGTGAAGCCGAGACCGGTCCGCTGGCCACGGCTTGGCATTCGAACAAGTTCCTGAACCCGGCGCGGGACGGCGCGGTATTACCCATCCTCCACCTGAACGGCTACAAGATTGCCAATCCGACGGTGCTCGCGCGAGTCAGTCACGACGAGCTCGAGGCCCTTTTTCACGGTTACGGCTATACTCCCTATTTCGTCGAAGGTGATGACCCGGCCAGCATGCACCAGCTCATGGCGGCGACGCTCGATACCATCTTCGATGACATTCGCGCCATTCAGACCCGTGCACGTACCGAGGGAGTGGGCGAGCGGCCACGCTGGCCGATGATCGTCCTGCGCACCCCCAAAGGATGGACCGGACCGCAAGAGATCGACGGCCACAAGGTCGAAGGCTCGTGGCGCTCGCACCAGGTGCCGATGGCGGACATGCGCAGCAACCCGACCCATCTCGCCATCCTCGAGCAGTGGATGAAAAGCTACCGCGCGGAGGAACTCTTCGACGCCGCAGGACGCCTGCTACCGGAACTCCGCGCACTGGCCCCGACCGGCAACCGCCGCATGAGCGCCAATCCGCACGCCAACGGCGGATTGCTGCGCAAGGATCTGCGTCTACCTGATTTCCGCGATTACGCCGTGCCGGTGGCCAAGCCCGGCACCAGCGAAGCGGAGAATACCCACCCGTTGGGGCAATACCTGCGCGACATCCTGCGCCGCAACCCGAGCAGCTTCCGCGTGTTCGGCCCCGACGAGACCGCTTCCAATCGCCTGCAAGCCGTGTTCGAGGCGAGCAAGAAAACCTGGATGGGCGATTTCCTGCCCGAAGACAGCGATGGCGGCCAGCTCGCGCAGGATGGGCGCGTCATGGAGATGCTCTCCGAGCACACCTTGTTCGGCTGGCTGGAAGGCTATCTGCTCACCGGGCGGCATGGCTTTTTCCACACTTACGAAGCCTTCGCGCACGTCATCGACTCGATGTTCAACCAACTCGCCAAGTGGCTCGATATCTCCAAACATCACGTGCATTGGCGCAGCCCCGTCGCCGCCGCCAATATCCTTTTGTCCTCGACCGTCTGGCGCCAGGATCACAATGGCTTTTCGCACCAGGACCCGGGTTTTCTCGACCTGGTCAGCAACAAGAGCCCGCTGGTGGTACGTGCCTATCTGCCGCCCGATGCGAACTGCCTGCTGGCAGTGGCCGAACACTGCTTGCGCAGCACCGACTGCGCCAATGTCATCGTCTGCGACAAGCAGAAGCATTTGCAGTACCTCGATATGGATCAGGCCATCCGGCACGTCGCCAAAGGCATCGGCCTGTGGTCGTGGGCGAGCAACGACCAGGGCGGCGTCGAACCCGGCGTGCCCGATGTGGTCATGGCCTGCTGCGGCGACGTACCGACCCGTGAAGCGCTCGCCGCCACGGCCATCCTGCGCGAGGAGTTCCCGGATTTGCGGGTGCGCTTCATCAACGTCGTCGACCTGTTCACCCTGGTGCCGCCCGAAGAGCATCCCCACGGCCTGTCGAACGTCGATTTCGACACGCTGTTCACGCCGGACAAGCCGGTTGTGTTCAACTATCACGGCTACCCCTGGCTCATCCACAAGCTGACCTACCGGCGCACCAACCAGGCGCGCATCCACGTCCGCGGCTATAAAGAGAAGGGCAACATCAACACACCTCTGGAACTCGCGATCAAGAATCAGATCGACCGCTTCAACCTCGTCATCGATGTGATCGATCGGGTGCCGCGCCTGCGCTCCGCCGGTGCCCACGTCAAGGAACGCATGAAGAACGCCATCCTCGAACACATGCAATACGCCATCGAACACGGCAGCGACCGCGCCGAGATCACGAACTGGACATGGCCGTATTGAACCCGCGCGGCGGCGGCGCCTATACCGATACGGATAGCGGGGTACGCACCGGGCTGAGTGTCGCGGACATCAAGCGCGACTTCCGCGACAACCTGTTCTTCATCATGGCGCGCTTCCCGGACGTCGCCAGCACCAACGATTTATACCAGGCGCTGGCCTACACGGTGCGCGATCGACTGCTCGAGCGCTGGGTGCGCAGCGCACAGAAATTCCGCGACACTGCGGCGCGCACGGTATGCTACTTCTCCGCTGAATTCCTGCTCGGCCCACAGCTCGGTGCCAACATCCTCAATCTCGGCCTGCAGCAGGAAGTCGACCAGGCCATGCGCGAACTCGGCATCAATCTCGAGGAGCTCCTCGACCACGAGGTCGAACCCGGCCTCGGCAATGGCGGACTGGGCCGCCTCGCCGCCTGCTACATGGAATCGCTGGCGACACTGCAGATCCCGACCATCGGCTACGGCATCCGCTACGAGTTCGGCATCTTTACCCAGGAGATCCGCGGCGGTTGGCAGGTCGAGAAATCCGACCGCTGGCTCTCGCACGGCAATCCCTGGGAAATCCGCCGGCCGACCATCACCTTCGACATCGGCTTTGGCGGCCGAACCGAGTCCTGGACCGACGACCGCGGCCGCTATCGGGTCCGCTGGATCCCGGAACGCGAGGTGCGCGGTGTCGCCTACGACATTCCCATCATCGGCTACCAGGTCAAAAGTGCCAACATGATCCGCTTGTGGTCGGCTGAAGCGGTCGAGTCGTTCGATTTCGCCGCTTTCAATACCGGCGACTATTATGGCGCGGTCGACGAGAAAATCGCCTCAGAGGTCATCTCGAAGGTTCTCTACCCCAATGATGAGCCGGCCGGCGGCAAGGAACTCCGCCTGGCCCAGCAGTACTTCCTGGTCAGCTGCGCCCTGCGCGACATGATTCGTATCCATCTCCAGGTGCCCGGGCGCCGCCTCGAGGACATCGAACTCAAGTACGCAGTGCAGCTCAATGACACCCATCCGGCGCTGGCCATCGCCGAGTTCATGCGTCTGTTGATCGATGATCACCTGATGGACTGGGAACCGGCCTGGGATCTGACTACACGGATCTTCGCTTACACCAATCACACCCTGCTGCCGGAGGCGCTCGAAACCTGGCCGCTGGCGCTGCTGGGCAAGGTACTGCCGCGCCATCTCGACATCATCCACGAGATCAATCGGCGCTTTCTCGACGAAGCCCGCCTGCACTTCCCCGGTGAGATCGAACGCATCGCGCGGCTGTCGCTGATCGACGAACAGGGTGAGCGCCATGTGCGCATGGCCAACCTGGCCTGCGTCGGCTCGCACGCCATCAACGGCGTCGCCGCTCTCCACACCGACCTGCTGCGCACCAATGTGTTGGCCGATTTTCATGCCTTGTGGCCGCGCAAGTTCAGCAACAAGACCAACGGCATCTCCCCACGGCGTTTCGTCGTGCTCGACAACCCCGAGCTGACCGATCTCATCTCCACCCACATCGGCAGCAGCTGGGTTATCCACATGGACGAGTTGCGCAAGCTCGAGACGTGGGCGGACGACGGCGAATTCCGCCACACCTGGCGCCAGGTCAAACGCCGCAACAAGGAACGCCTGGCGGCCCGCGTGGCCACCGTCAGCGGCGTCGCCATCGATCCCGAATGGCTGTTCGACGTCCAGGCCAAGCGCATCCACGCTTACAAACGCCAGCACCTCAACGTGCTCAACATCGTCACCCAATATCTGCGCCTGAAGCACAATCCCGGCCTCGTCACATCGCCGCGGGTCTATCTCTTCGGCGGCAAGGCGGCACCCGGCTATTTCATGGCCAAGCTCATCATCCGCCTGATCACCGCCGTTGCCGA
Organism: Gammaproteobacteria bacterium; assembly: GCA_040904625.1. GTDB lineage: Bacteria > Pseudomonadota > Gammaproteobacteria > JACKNG01. The sequence continues at coordinate 24,595 of JBBDTC010000131.1, read as the reverse complement.
CGTCGTCAATCGGGATACGGACGTCAACGAGCACATGAAAGTCGCTTTTCTGCCTAACTTCAGCGTCAAGGAAGCCCGATTCATCTATCCGGCAGCGGACCTCTCCGAGCAGATCTCGGTCGCCGGCAAGGAAGCATCAGGCACCGGCAACATGAAGTTTTCCATGAACGGTGCGCTGACCATAGGCACGCTGGACGGCGCCAATATCGAGATCCGTGACGAGGTCGGTGCGGAAAACTTCTTCCTGTTCGGCCTCGACGTCGATGGCGTGCGCACGCTGTGGGCCGACGGTTACCGCCCACGCGAGGTCTACGAGAACAATCCCGAACTTCGCGCCGCCATCGACCTCATCGCCAGCGGTCATTTCTCCGGCGGCGACCAAGGTTTGTTCCAACCGCTGATCGACGAGCTGCTCTACAACGACGAATTCCTGGTGATGGCCGATTACGCCGCCTATGTGGCCTGCCAGGATGAGGTCACCGCGGCCCGCGCCGATCTCGAACACTGGACGCGCATGTCCATCCTGAACGTCGCCCGCATGGGGAAATTTTCGTCCGATCGTGCGATTCGCGAATACTGCGAGGAGATCTGGCGCGTGACGCCGGTAGTGATCTAAGGGTCCGACGCAAAATTACTGAACTATCTGGAACGCCGATCCATCCCGTCTGGCGGTGTTGCTCGTCAGTTGAATAGAACCACTATTCGCCCTCCTCGCGCGGGGCCAGCCGGGCGCCTCGACGCCCCAGATCGCCCAGTTACTTTGCGTCGGACCCTTAGGGCCCGACGCGAAGAACGGGATTCACGCCCGTGCGGTCGACCCTCCGTCGACGCAGAGTACCGTGCCGGTGCAGTAAGAGGCTTCGTCCGAGGCCAGGAACAGCGATGCGTAGGCGACTTCCTCGCAAGTCGCCGGGCGCCCCATGGGCGAGATGAGCTTGGGATTCTCGGGCGAGAACAACATCGGGATCACGCTCTCGACCATACGCGTCTCGACGAAACCCGGTGCGACCACATTGCAGCGGATATTGTCGTCGACATAGGCCACCGACATCGAACGCGTCAGGTTGATGATCGCGCCCTTGGTCGCGGTATAGGTATGTGCATCGGGCGCACCGCCGAGCCCGAAAATGCTGGCAATATTGACGATCGAACCCTGCTTGCGCTGCTTCATGTACTTGAGCACGATACGGGTCACGTAGAACAGGCTGTCGAGATTCAGCGCCATGACCTCGCGCCATTTGTCGACAGGTGTGGTGTCGATGGGATCCATCGAACCGATACTGGTCTCGCGCAGGTTGTAACCGACGCCGGCCGCATTGAGCGCGATGTCGATGCGCCCGTAGCGCCGGACACATTCGTCGACCGCGCCTTCGGCGGTGACGGGGTCGGCCAGATCGGCCGAGAACACGCTGCCGGTGCCGCCGGCGTCCTCGACCAGTGCCAGCGTCTGGTCTAGATTGGCCTGGGTGCGTGACACCCCGTAGACCGTGGCGCCTTCGCGTGCGAACAGCACCATGCAGGCGCGGCCTATGCCCGTGCCCGCGCCCGTGATCATGGCAATCTTGCCCTGCAGTCGCCCCATCAACGCTTTCCTCGAGTTAATCCGGGATTATTCGTCGCGCGTGCGGCCTAGCACTCGCAGCAGGTCTTCATGAAGTTCGAACCATACCGTGTGGTAACTGTCGGTACGTGCGTCACTGACCCATTCGGGCGCGCCGTCCTCGGCCTTCTCCAACGCGTGCTCGAGCTTGTCCTTGTACACACGCAGGCGCGGCAGCGCCTTGATCATGGCGTCGAGGATGGGCTCGAAGCGTTCGTGCAAATCGCCCAGCTGACTGATCACACGGTCGTCGTATTCGGCGTCGCTGTGGTCATTGGCTACCGTCTTGCCGCCGATTTCGAGCGTCTGCCAGCGCGTTATCAACTGCTTCAAATCCCGATTGACGATCTCGAAACGCTCGTAAGCCTGCACGAACGCGGCATCCTCACGCAAGTCACCGCAGAAACGCGAATACTCGGCGCCCACGATCATCTGCCCGGCCGGGGTCAGCATATATTTACCGTCGACTTCGGCCAGCCTACCGGATTCAGCCGCCGCTCTCAGGCCCGCAACCGCCTGCTCCGGTGTCACGCCGGCCAGCGCGGCGATATCGGCCGCCGCGCCATGCTTCTTGATGGCTGTCGCATGCATCAGCAGGTGTTGTGTGGTTGTCATGCTGCTCACCTCATTCCTTGTCGCGCAGGGCTTCGATGTCCGCACGCGTAAGCCCGGCGCCCTTACCCTGCAAGAGTCGCGAGTTGGCTTGTTCGAAGCCATACAACTCATCGGCCTGCGGGGAGTCGTAGTGATACTTGATCCAGTCGCGACACAGGAAGCGATAGGGTTCCTGACAGGCCTTGGGTACGAACTCGCGGCTGCGGCGATTGTATTCGGCCTCGATCAGCACGCCTTGCGAGGTACGGTAACGGTCGTTCTTCGCCGGCAGATTGGTCACACCAGGGCGCATGCCGTCGACCGCGGCGGTATAGTCGCCATCGTTGAGCATCGAATAGGGAAAGTAGGACAAGGCCCGGCGCGGCAGCCCCGTGTGCATCATCATGGTGTATTCATCCATGCGCTGACTCGGGCAGGAGATATAACCGACCAGCTCACCGAGAAACAGATTGCCATATTCGTCATTCAACAAGGGGCGGAAGCGTTCGGCGCGTTCGTCGATCGTGAGCCAGTCATCCTGGTCATAAACGCCGGCGATGTGGGCAAACTCCTTGCCGACGCCGAAGTAGACCAGCGCGCCGGCATCGAGTTGCTGATCGCGCGTCCAGCCAGCCATTTCTTCCCACAGCTTACCGGTCGCGTCCTTGATCAGGACCGTCAGTTCCTCGAACGTCCGGGTCAGCTCCTCCTTGCTCGACATGCCGACCGGCATATGGCCCTCGGAGAGGTTGTCCGCGGAGTAAAGGCCGACGGCGACCATGTGCTCGGCGCGCATTTCCGGCTCGGAGTCGAACGAGCCCCAGTCGTCGAGCAGCGTGACATGGCAGTCTTCGAGGATCATCGCCACCGTCAGGTTGTTGTAGGGGATGTCCCGGCCGACGCCGTCCAGCCACGGGTAGTCGTACTCGGCGAGTTCGCGAAAATCACGCACCAGCATTTCGCGCCTGTCCCCAATCTTGTACGGCCCATGATTGTGGATGGTCAAGCGGCTCTCGCAGGAAACGAGGAAACCGTACTGTGCGATCGTAGCCATGAAGGCCTGGGCGGCGGTATGCAGCGGGTCGCCCTCGCGGCACTCGAAGGCATCGGCGTGAAAAACCTGCAGTTTCTGTTCCGGGAAGATCTGGCCGCGGTGATCGGCCTGGCGGTTGGTGATGTTGCCGTCGTTGCGGTGCCAGGAGAGTTGAAAGCGCTTCCAGAAGTCGAGCACATAGGCGACATCCAGCACGGCATCGGTCGGTTTGATGACACCCCAGTTGATGAGCATCTCCCGGCCGAGCAGATAGAAACAGGGAATGGTCCAGGCGACTATCTTGATGCCCGAATGACGCGCACGGTCGCCAATCTCCTCGGCCGACATGCTGGCCTCGATCTTCCGCAGCAGACTCGGGTAGCGATAGAAGCAGTTCAGATACGAAAACAGGATGTAGGCCGAGACCGGGAAGATTTTCGATTCCTGCACGGTGCGCATCGCGCACAGCCAGTAAGTCTCGTCGGCATTCTGTTGAATCAGATTATTGGTCTCGAGCAGTTGGGCATAGGTCAATTTGATGTCGGACATGTCGGACTTCCCCGGGAACTGGATACGGTGGCCGGCTCAGGCCGGCTGCAGACGCCATACGCGCGCGGAGACGTCACGGCCGCTTTCGTAATCCTCGGCAATCTTGGCGCGGGCGGAAAACTCGACCTCGATGCGCTCACCATCCTTGATACCGGCCAGGCGCACGTTCATGAGGCAGGGTATGTTGTATTCGCGGGTCAGGATAGCGAGGTGTGAGCGCGTGGTGCCGCCGGCACAAAGCACGCCGGCGAACTTCTCGAGCACGGGCGCCGTCAAGGTACCGCCGGAGTCGTCGACAATCATGATGGTGCCGTCCGGAACGCCTCCGGAGAGACATTCGAGCACTTTGTCGATGGTCCGGACGTAGCGCGCGGTGCCGATCAGGTTCTTCTTGTGCGCGACGACGTTGTCGCCGGCTCCGCGCAGCTCGCGGCCATCGGCATCGGGCTCCGCGATCGGGGCCTGCGGATGTTCGAAACTGAAGTTCTCCACATACAGCCCGGAATCCTTGTACGCTTCGGGCCGCTCGCGCGACGACGACATCGCGGACGGCTCGAAGCGGTAGCCGTAATCGAGCAGACGGGCTTCGATGGCGGTCATGGCCTCTTTGGTGATGACCTCGTATTCCGGCCCGAAGACGAAATCCTTCCACGCCAATCCGGATTTCGCAAACGCGTTGCGGACGAGATCTTTGACCGCCGCGTTATAGGCCTCGACGATGGGAAAATCCGACTGGTAGCCATATTTGTCGGTGTCGACATAGAGCCTGCTCATGTGATCAAGTCCTCCCCGCGAACGGTGTAGATGTCTCGAAGCCGTGCGCGCTCGGCCGGCCCCAAACCGAAATGATGCGCGAGAAACGCCGCGCTGGAGCCGAAATCCTCGTCGATTGCCGCAAACGCGGCCTCGAGGAACTCGGCATGGGTTTCGAGCAGCGGCATGATCAGCGCGCGGCCCGCTGCTCCGCGACGCTTGACGCCGTATTTCTCGAGTACGCGCGGCACCTCCGCTTCGGCCGGAAAGTAGGTTCCCGACAGCATAAAATCATACAGGATGGTTTCGCGCGGCACGCCGAGCGCCGAGAGGACCAGCGCAACGCCGATGCCGGTGCGCTCCTTGCCGGCCGAGCAGTTCATGAGTACCGCGCCCGGCGGATCCTCGAGCAGTACTTCGAACAGCCGGCCGTAGCGCGAAGCGACTCCCCGCACCAGCGATACCAGCATGGCGCGCATGGCGTCCATCAGTTCGCGCGGATCGTCGGTCCGCTCGAACAGGCGATGGAAGAAGAACTTGTCACCCAGACCGGGTTCGATACCGAGCACGTGCAGCTGCGGGGGGCCAGGCAGCTCACTCGATTCCGCGGCGCGCTCCTCGGCGAGGCGAAAATCACACACCGTGCGGATCCCGAGGGCGGCGAAAGTGTTCTTGTCGCCGGCAGTAAAATTGGCCATGTGTCCCGAACGAAACAAGCGTCCCCAGCGTATTCGGCGCCCATCCTCGCTACGATAACCGCCGACATCGCGGAAATTGACGCCGCCAGCGAGCGTCACGGCGCGTTCGGCGACGACCAGCGGCTCACCACCGGCAGCGGGTTCGAGCAGGAAGTAGTGCCGCGCGCCCGGCGCCAGCTGAGCGACTTCGACCCGACCGTCTGCCGCAGCGACGATCGGCGCCGTGGCCAGAGAGTCGACATCGAGCGCCGCGCGCACCGCAATCGGAGCGCGACCGACGACGTCGTCCCAGGTGAGCTCGAATGCGCCGCCAGGCAGGCGTGTTACCGTGACCGTCGTAACCGGATCCATCATGCTCCCCATGACCCCGCTGAAGGCGTCGCAGAATACCGTAATGCGCGAGTTCGCGTCATGCCCGCCGTTTGCGACGCCGGTTACACTGGTGACAACTGACGACGTACCATAACCGCGCCGCCTCACCATGCTGCGGATCGCATTTGTACTGATGGCCTTGCTCACCCACCCTCAACTCAACGTCGACGGCGCCGCGGCCACAGCGCCGCCACGGACGTCCGGTGTACACGATATCGAAACCCGTCTGGACAATGGCGCCCGTGCACGCTTCACGCTGGCGCTGCCCGACACGCTCGATGACGCCGGCACCCACCCGTTGATCGTCGTGCTCCATTATGGTGGCCACCCTACCCGCTACTATGGTCGACCGCTGGTCGAACAGTTGTTCCGACCGGCCCTGGCCGGCCTGGCCGCCATTTACCTCGCACCCGAGTCGACAGGCGGCCAATGGACGGATGTTGCCAATGAAGCGTTCGTGATGCGCCTGCTCGATGCGATTACGGCGTACTACCCTGTCGACCGGGATCGGATCGTCATCGCCGGCTATAGCATGGGAGCGATCGGCAGCTGGTATCTGCTCGAACACTACCCCGAGTGTTTTTCCGCCGCCGTGCCGGTGGCCGGACTACCGGCCGGCACGGTGACGACCGCCGCGCCCGTCTATACACTGGCCGCACCGAACGATGAAATCTTCGCTTTCGAGCGCTTCGAGGCCCTGGTCGCCGAGCGTCGCAGCGCCGGCCAGGTCATCGAATTCGCGAGCGTGCCGGCGCAGGGGCATTACGACATTCAAGGTTTCCGCACCGCGCTCGCGGCCGTCGCGCCCTGGCTCGAAGGAATCTGGAACACAACCCCATCGAGGTGACAGCATGAATCTTCGATTTCCACGGCTCTCGCTCCTGATCATCCTGGCGCATGCGTGGGCGCTGCCGGCAAGTCTGTTTGCGCACGGTGACGACCACACACCGGCCGATGCCACTAAGCCGCCAGACTACGCTGCGGCGAGCCACGGCACCCGCGAGCTCGCTCTCGGCGGCGTGACCATTCGCATGCTCGCCGACGCCAGCAATCTAGCGCGCGACGACATCGAAGTAGGCGAGCTCAATCTGCCGGTCGAGTATGGCGAAGGCGCCGCCCATAGCCACGGCAGTCTGGAACTGTTCTACGTCGTCGACGGCGTACTCGGCCACGAAGTCAATGGCACGATGCATCGCCTCGAACCCGGCATGCTCGGCTTTGTCAAACCAGGTGACAGCGTGCGTCATACCGTCATGTCCGCAGTGCCGGTCAAGGCGGTCGTGATCTGGGTACCGGGCGGCGAGGCCGATCGCCTGGTCGAGCACGCGGGATTCACGGTGAAGCCGGCCGACTGAACGGCGCCGGCAGCCTCACCGCCGCCCCGGGTCCTTACGGGCCGATCTCTCTGCAGTCCGCCGGTGCACGAGCGGTGCCGACGGGATTGCCTGGCAAATTCGATTCAACACCTACAGGAGTCTGTTCGTGACCAAGAAGGTCCCGCCTCCACTGCGTCAACCGCCGTGGACCCAGAACCCTCGAGGCGAGCAGCGGCGGGTCGGTGTGGAACTCGAGATGGCGGGACTCAGCCTCGACCGACTGGCCGCGGTCGTCGCCGAATTCCTCGGCGCGACGATTGAAACGAGCGGACGCTACGAGCGCACCGTCATCGGTGATGCAGCGGGGGAATGGGGTGTCGAACTCGATTTCGACCTGCTCAAACGCCTCGGCCGCGAGCAGCGCGAAAGTGGCACCTGGAGCGACGACCTCGCCAATTCGGCGGAGGATTCTCTGAACTGGCTGGCCGCCCCGCTGGTGCCGCTCGAACTGGTCAGTCCGCCGCTGCCGCTGGAGCGCCTGCCCGACGTCGAACGGCTTATTGCGATTCTCCGCGAGGCCGGCGCGACAGGCACGTCGGATAGCCTGGTCAACGCTTTCGGCATGCAGTTCAACCCCGAAATCCCGAGCGAGGCACCGGCGGTACTGGCGGCTTACCTGCAAGCGTTTCTGTGCCTCTATGACTGGTTGGTGGCACGCGCGGAAATTAATTTCACGCGCCGCCTGACGACCTACATCGACCCGTTTCCAAGAGCCTACGTGCGCAAGGTCGTCGACCCGGATTACGCACCCGATAAAGCCGCACTGATCGACGATTACCTCCGTGACAATCCAACCCGCAACCGTGCGCTGGATATGCTGCCGTTGTTCCTGCACCTGGACGAAACGCGGGTACGCAGGGTCACCACGGACCCCTTGATCAAGGCCCGGCCCACTTTTCACTATCGCCTGCCCAACTGTGAAATCGATCGTCCGGACTGGGGGCTTTATCTGGCCTGGAATGACTGGATCGAGGTCGAACGGCTGGCAGCCGACGCGGAGCGGCTGGAGGCCTGTTGTACTGCTTACAGCAAATTTCTCGATAGCGCCCTCAAACGTTGGCTCGGTGACTGGCAAGCGCAGATCGAACAACGATGGCTGGCCCCGTAATCGCCATCACCGGCCCCGAACGGGGCGCCTTCGGGCCACGCGTGCTGGTGGCCTGGGCGATCCGTTGTTGCGGTGCTCATCCGGTGCAGCTGCGCCCGGGCGACGAAAACCGCCTGTTCGCCTATCACGGCGTAGTCGTCACCGGCGGCCACGACATCGATCCCGTGCTCTATGCAGCTGAGCCCGAGATCGAACCAAGGCACGATAAAGCGCGCGATCTGCTCGAGATGCACATCATCGAACAGGCCCTGGCCCGCCAGGTGCCGCTGCTCGGGATCTGCCGGGGCGCGCAGCTGCTCAATGTCTGCCGCGGCGGCACCTTGTTCCAGGATCTGCGGATGCGCCGCCGGCACACTTCGAATCGGCGCACCGTGCTGCCCCTGAAAACGCTGCAGGTCGAAGCCGATACCCTGCTCGCCACGCTGTTCGGGCCCGGCCGGCACCGCATCAACAGCCTGCATAATCAGGCCATAGACCGACTCGGCAGGGGCTTCAGGGTCTCAGGCAGGGATCTCGACGGTATCGTGCAGAGTATCGAGGATGTGGACTACGGCTACCTGGTCGGGGTCCAGTGGCACCCGGAGTTTCTCGTCTTCCTGGCCCGCCAGCGACGCCTGTTCCAGGCCCTGGTGGAGCATGCGCGGCGAGGTGCTGTCTAGCAGCCTGTCGGACAGGCTCAAACCGCGATCTGTGCATCATCCAGGGCCAGTCCGACGCGCCGACAGATTTCGTCGATCTCGGCCGCTTTGACGATCAGCGGTGGCGCCACGACGAGGCTGCGCCCGGCCGGGCGCGCCACCACGCCGCGCTCGAGGAGCGCTTCGTAGACCTTGGTCAAGACCGTATCGGCATCGTCGTTCATGCAGCGGTCATCGCTATCGCGGCGCAGGAAGTCCAGCGCCCCGGCCAGCCCGCAGCAGCGCACGTCGCCGACCAGCGGATGCTCGGCGAATGTACTCAGCCCGGCCGCCAGACGCTCCCCCATCGCGGCGGCATGCGCGACCAGGTTATCGCGTTCGATGATCTCGATGCATTTGAGCGCGGCGGCCGCGCCTACCGGATGCGCCGCGTAGGTCCCGGCATGCGCGAGCACACCGAGACGCTCGGAGCCCACTTCCAGGTCCCGATAAAGATCGGCGCCGATGGCGATCGCGGACAGCGGAAAGTAGCCCGAGGTGATGCTTTTGGCCATGGTCGCGTGCTGCGGAGCGAGGTCGAACGTCGTCGATCCGAACAAAGCACCCGTGCGGCCGAAGCCGGTCACGACC
>JBBDTC010000131.1:0-15234 GCA_040904625.1 Gammaproteobacteria bacterium | reverse complement strand
TCACGACCTCGTCCGCGACGAGGTCGATGCCGTGCTCGGCGAGAATGCGGGTGACGGCGGGGAAGTACGCCGCGGGGGGTAATTTCAACCCTGCCGAGAAGCTCACCGGCTCGAGGAAAAACGCCGCGATGCTGCCTTCGGACTCGCGGGCAATCAACGCTTCGAGCTCGGCACCCAGGCGCCGGGCGAATTCAGCTGACGTTTCGCCCGGCAGTCGATCGCCATGATAGTCGGGTTGCGCGACATGCCGGAAACCCGCGATGGGCAGCCCGAACTCGTCGTGATGGCTGCCGGTGAGACTGGCCGCTGCCAAGGTTCCGCCATGGTAGCTGCCATGCCTGCCGATGATGGTGCTGCGCGCGGGCTCGCCGCGCGCGATCGCGCCGAAACGGAGCATCTTGATCAGGAAGTCGATAGCCTCCGAGCCTGTCGCACCGAACAGGATATGGGCGTCGTCCACCGGAGCGATCCTGACCAGCTTCTCGGCCAGTTCGAGTGAGGCGCGGCTGGTCCGCTGCAGTGCCGAGACGTAGAACGGCAGCTCACGGTACTGCTGTTCGATGGCGTCGATGAGCTCGGCATTCTGATAGCCGAGCGCGGCGACGTAGAAGGAAGCTGTCGCCTCGATGTACTCGCGGCCATCGGTATCGTAGACATAGATACCACGGCCATGGTCCATCACACGGGTGTCACGCGCTGTGGTCGCGGCGACCCGCTGGAAACCGAGGATGAGCGGCAGGCGCTCGTCTTCGACGCTCGCCCTTCGGGGTATCGTCATGCGGCTTGCTCCTCGTTCGCTATGCTGCTTCATACGGGCCTGTTCGAATTCGCCCCTGTGTCCGCTGCCACGCGTCCCGCACGCAAGCGCTGTCGCTGCGCGAGCGTCGCAGGCGCATCGACTGCCAGGGATTCATCGTCGATCTCGCCGCTGAATATCACGCCATAGACATCCCGCGCATGCGTTGGGCTGACATAGCCCTCGAGCACGTCCTCCAGCACCCAGTCCGGTTCACGCTCCAACGGGTCGCCGTAACCTCCACCGGCCAGCTCGACTCCTGATAGCCACGTCCCCTTGCGCAGCGTGATTTGCCCCACGCTCGGCGCGATGGTCACACCACCGTGCGGGTCGATGACCTGCATGCGGCCTACATTGCCGTCGCCCCCGCCGCGTACGCCGCGAGCGGGATTGACCTGGCCATCGGCAGCGAAGACCACCGTCATCGGATGATGGCTGGGGCCATACGTGATGCTGACGCCTGGCGCTCCACGCCGCCGTCCCGCGCCCATGGTGTCCCGGGTCAGCCGGATCTCACGGTAGTGAATGGGATAGGAGAGTTCGCTGATCTCGACGCTGTCGCGATACATCAGCCCCGCAACGACGGGAATACCATAGGTGACCCAGCCATCGCACAGCGGCCCACCCGGGCCGCCGTTGTTGCCGATGATGAGCTGGTTGACGTAGGCGTGATCGTCATGGCGCGCATCGCGCCCGGAGATCACGCAGAAACCGGCGCCCATGCCCACTCCACCTTCGGCGAGGCCGTAGCCTTCGCCGAGATCGGCCAACGCCGCCTGCACCGTATTGAGCAGGCGGTCGGAGACGTTGGTCGTCGCCACGGAACAGCTGTGCGGGAATTTCGGGATGCCGATCGCCGCTCCTTCGCGCAGTTTCATGCGGATACACCGATAGGAACCGCCGTTGCGCGGTATGTCCGGCGGCAGGCAATTGAACACCCCGGCGACGGAATTGCTGATCGAGCAGGCTTCGGACAGATTGAGGCCATTGTCCATGTTGTCGATATTATCGGTGAGATCGATCTCGACCTCGCCGGCCAGCGGATCGACGGTGAGTTTGACGTGTACCGGAATACCGTCCGGCATCATCGGCGGCAAGGGGTCGTGCGCGCCGCGGCGATCGACAATCGCGGCGGGCAGCGCTGCGATCGCCTGGCGCATGCGCGCCTCGCTGTAGTCGAACCACTCGTGTTCGAAGCGGCGCAAGACGTCCGCGCCGTACTTGTCGAAAATCTCGTGAAGGCGCTTCTCTCCCGTGCGCACGGAGGCCAGCATGGCGAGGTAATCCCCGTACCAGTAGTCCGGCACACGAATGCGGCGCTGGCACATGCGGATGATGTCATCGACGTTGCGCCGCTCGCGCTGCACGCGCACGGCTGGGAAGATCAAGGCGCCTTCTTCGTAGATATCCTTCGCGGCCGCATGATAGGTCGTCGGCAGACTGTTGCCAATGTCGGCCTGGTGGGCCTTGGCACAGACATTGAAAACGTGCTGCCCGGCCCAGAACACCGGCACGATGAGGGTGTGGTCGGCCGGATGCGAATTGCCGCTGTAGGGATCGTTGTGCAGATAGGCATCGCCTTCGGCGATGTCGTCGTGGTAAGCACACATCGCTGCAGTCTGCAGGTTGAGTCCGTAGGTATGTGCCGGCAGGCCCTCGGCCGTCGCAAACAGTTCATTACCGGCCGTAGTGATCCCGCAGGAGAAATCGCGCGCGCTGTTGATGACCGCGGAGCGCCCGGTGCGCAGCATGGTATTGGTCATTTCCCGCACCACGCCGTCGAAGCGGTTGGCGAGCACCGCCAGCAGCATGGGCGAAAGCGCGGCGTCGTTGCCCGATACGGTGGCTTGCTGAGGTTTCATCGGCTTGTTCCCATGCCCGTGTGATCGGCACCGCGGTGCGACAGTTCGACCACATAACTGTCCGCCGCACTCAGACGGGCCCAGGTGCCGGGAGGCAGCACCAGCGTAGTCGTCGCTTCCTCGATGATAGCCGGCCCCGTGACGACATCGCCGACGCCGAGCGTATTACCGCGAACCACCGTAGTCTCGACCGGGTCACCGGGACCGAAAAAGGCCGCGCGCGTTGCAGGTATCCGCTCGCCCTGTTCGCCGGCAGCCGCAATCCGCACCTCGGGCAAACCGATCGACAGGCGCCCGGTCCAGCCCAGGAATTCGACCGGACTCGCGCGATCGTCGACCTCGAAGACCCGCCGGTGGGCGGCGTGAAAGGACTCGACGAGCGCGCTCTCCTGGCTGGCATCCTCGATCCGGGGTGCGGGCAGCTCGACGGCCAGATCCCATACCTGCGCAGCATAATGCGCATCGACCCGATAATGACGCCGAGCCTGATCGAACCCGCGCGCGGCGAGACGTTCGGCAAACGTATCGAGGTGCGCATCGATATCGGCCAGCGCCGCGTTCACGCGCTCACGATCGAAAGCATCCGAGCGGGTCGGCGCGGCGGCGCTGGCTTCGGCTTGGATATCCGAAAACTGCATGCCGCAGGCCGACAATACGCTCGCCGTGCGCGGCACGATGATCCCACGGCAAGCCAGTTCTTCCGCGATCGGCACAATGTTGAGCCCGGCCGCGCCGCCGCCGGCGACGATCACGGCTTCCGCCGGGTTGATGCCCTCGCTGACGGTGATGTCCTTGATGGCGTTGATCATCGTTTCGTTCGACACTGCGAAGATCGAAAACGCCGCTTCCTCGACGCCGATACCGAGCGGCTCGGCAATGCTGGTGACAGCCCGGCGTGCGGCTTCGACATCGAGATGCATGCGTCCGCCGAGAAAGTACGCCGGATCGAGATAGCCGAGCACGAGTGCGGCATCGGTGACCGTCGGTGACGTGCCGCCGAAGCCGTAGCACGCCGGGCCCGGCTCGGCGCCCGCACTGTGCGGGCCGACATGGAGTAGGTTCGCCGCATCGAGCCAGGCAATCGAACCACCGCCCGAACCGACGCTGCGTGCATCGACCGCGGGGATGCCGAGCATGTGCCCGGTGAAACGCTCGCCGAGCCAGGTTTCCTGCGTGATAGTGATGTTGCCGTCACGCACCAGACTCACATCGAAGGTCGTCCCACCCGTATCGACGACCAGTACAGGTTCGCTGCGCCGCTCGAGCGCGGCGTAGCGGCGGCCCGCCACCGGGCCCATGGCAGGACCCGAGCGCACGGTATGGATGGGCCGTGCGATCACGCTGTCGATATCGATGCATCCGCCGATGGTGGTACTGACCAGCATCTCGCCGGCATAACCGGCCGCGTGCAAGTCCTCCTGGAGGTGGCGCAGGTGCGTCTGCATGAGTGGCTTGATCGACGCGTCGATGGCGACCGAGGACGCGCGCCGATACTCACGCAGAATCGGATTCAGCGCATGACTCAAGGTATACGGCAGTCCGGGAAGTTCGGCTTCGATGAGTTCACCGAGCCTTTGTTCGTGTACGGGATTGGCCGTCGCCCACAGCAGCGACACTGCGCAGGCCTCGAAGCCGCGTTCGGCCAGCTTGCGCAATACGCCTCTCGCCGCAACTTCGTCCAGTGCCCGCACCACCTCGCCAGCGGCGTCGATGCGCTCGTCGATCTCGAAAGTATGCCGGCGCGGCACATAGGGTTTCGGAAACGGCGTGGAGAAGTCGTGCGGGTTGAACTTGCCACCTTCGCGCAGCACCAGCACATCGGGGAAGCCCGCGGTCGTCAGGAACGCAGTTCTGGCACTATTGCCGGTGACGATGGCGTTGGTGGCTCGCGTCGTACCATAAATGAAGATATCGGTGCGGGCGAGGACCTCGCCTAGCTCGAGGCCGAGACTTTCCGCGGCGCTCGCGAGCGCGGCCTCGAGACCCTGGTAGATTCGTGCCGGGGTGGTCGGGGCCTTGCCGATGATGAAGCGACCAGCGTCATCGGCGATGACGACATCGGTAAACGTCCCGCCTGTATCGACGCTGATGCGCCAGCCAAGCCCCTGATGCTCCGTCATGGTGCGACACCATCCCCCACGCACTGAATCCACGGCTATAGTAAGCCGAATTCGTCAACAGCATCAGAGTCGCCCGACAGTGAGGTTATGCTGGCACAGACCCTGAGGAGGCCCGATGAACGTCGAACAAAGTACCATCTACCAACGCTATGTCGAGAACAATCAGCGCTCACGTGGCCACGCCGAACGCGCCCGGCATCGCGTACCCACCGGCACCTCCCGCTCGCTGCTGCGCCACCCACCGTTTCCTTTCTACGTCGATCGCGCACAAGGCGTCACGAGCCTCGACCTCGACGGCAACGAGCGCATCGATTTCCACAACAACTACACCACGCTCGTCCATGGCCACGGTCACCCGGCAATCCTGGGAGCGGTCGAAAAGCAACTCGAGCGCGGAACCACCTACTCTGCACCCGGCGCCCAGGAACTGGCGCTCGCCGACAGTCTGTGTAGACGCATCGGCAGTGTCGATCAGGTGGTTTTCAACAACTCCGGCACTGAAGCGGTGATGGTTGCGTTGCGCATCGCGCGTGCCGTCACCGGGCGCAACCGCATCGGCAAATTCGAGGGCGGCTACCATGGAGCGAGCGATTTCGTCATGGTCGGCGGCCACGATTTGCCCGCCCCGGACGACCCCGTCGGCGTCAGCGAACCGCGCGCGGACGTCGGTGGTCTACCGGCCGCGGCGACTGCCGATGTGGTATTGATGCGCTACAACGATCCGCAAGCCGTGCGCGAAGCAGTGCGACGCTGCGGATCCGAACTCGCCGCCATCATCGTCGAGCCCGTACTCGGCGCGGGCGGCGTGATCCCGGCTGAAGCCGAATTCCTCGCGACACTCCGGGACGAGACGCGGCGCGCCGGCATCGTCCTCATCTGCGATGAAGTCATCACGCTGCGCCAGGCCGTCGGCGGTGCGCAAGGCTACTATGGCCTCGACCCCGACCTCACCACCATGGCCAAAATCATCGGCGGCGGCTTTCCGGTTGGTGCGGTCGGCGGGCGGCAGGAATTCATGCGCGCGCTGGACGGCGACGGGCCGGTTGCCAACCTCGGCACATTCAGCGCCAATCCGATGACGATGTGCGCGGGTCTGGCGGCGATGGAACTCCTCGATGAGGCCGCGATCGCCCACATCAATGCCCTCGGCGAACGTGCACGCCTCGGCTTGAGTTCGATCATCGCACGACACGATCTCCCGGCGCAGGTGTCCGGCACCGGGTCACTGTTCCAGATTCATTGGACGCGTGCACCGTTGACCGATGCACGCGGTCCGGCGACCGCTGACCCGCAACTCAATCTGCTCACCTTCCTCGGCCTGCTGAACCACGGCGTGCAGCTCTCGATGCGCGGCATCGGCGCCTTGTCGACGCCGATGACCAATGCGCACATCGACACCTTGGTAGCGGGTTTCGACGAAGTCGCCAGCGCTTTGCGTCAGGAACGCTGGGTGCAGTAGCTTGTCAGTGCATGCTCAGCCCGAATTCACGCGGTGAGCGTCGACCACAAGAGCGCCGTAACCTTGGCGACGATGACGGCAACTTTTGGCGATGATCCACACGGCGTGAACGATGCCCGGGATATAACCGAGCAGGGTGAGCAGGATGTTGATCCAAAAATGCTTGCCTATCCCCTCCTGCAGGAAAACGCCGAGCGGCGGCAAGAGAATCGCTATCACGATACGAAAGAAATCCATTGCTTTCTCCTATGTCGACCTATCCGCGAATCCCGATCAATCCTGATCCCGAATCTCGTCGGCCCGATCTTCGATGTCTTCCGCGCGCATCTCCGCGGTATCACGAACCGATTCCGCCGCATCTTCCGTACGCTCGCTGGCCAGAGCCGCTTCGCGCCGCTCGATCGCGTTAGCCTCTGCGTCTCCGCGCTCCCGCACAACGTCGGCCTGCTTATCCATCACGTCCGCCGTGTCCTCCCGCGCCTCTTCGCGACGGTTCTCTTGTGGCGAATCGCACGCCGAGAGTGACAGTGTCAGGGCTGAGATGCCGATGAAATATAGAGTCCTGTTCATAGTCATAGTCCTTCCGCAGAATATCTCGTCATGATTCGAAGCGTCCCGTCGCAGACATCCCCGCACCGTTAGCGATGCCACGGTTTCCCATCGCGGGATCGACGTGGCGACAGCATCGGCACAATATGAACGAATATCACATTCCCTTCTGTACGCAACCACACGTGCCCAGGATCGCCCCGGACGGCGCCCTGGGGATTATCCAGGGAGACGACGCACGCCCCCTCCCCGTCACCACGATCGCCACCGCGGCCCTGTCCTTTGAAGCCTCCAGCGGCACGCCGGACCTGCGCTATACGAACATGACGGCGACTGCTTACAATGCGGCGTCGAATTGAACTCTGGGGAGATCTACTCGTGAGAATGACGCGCTTCCATGCCGGCCTCCTGTTGGCGATAGTCTCGGCCTTCACCGTCGTCCTGGCCGAAGATGCCGTACCCCCATCAGAATTCGGACCCGACGATACGCTCGGCGCCGTCAATCGACTCTCACCGCAAGGCGTGCTCGCCGCGGTCAAGCTGGTCAAGACCGGCAAGACCTACCCGCTCGGTGTTGTCACGGGGCCGGATTCACCGGCCTACCCGCCGCGCTACTACAAGATGACCATCCTGCAGCTCGACGATGGCGTCGGTGCACCGTTAGGCAGCAATCACCTGACCGGCAACGACGACCTGATGATTACCTACATGGGTGTCGGCTCGCAGATCGATGGCCTCGGCCACGTCGGCATCGATCATCACTATTACAACAACGTGCACGCCAAGGATTTCGTCTCGGTCACCGGCCTGACCAAGTTCTCGACCTCGGATATACCGCCCATCGTCACCCGCGGCGTGCTGCTCGACATCGCGAAACTCGAGGGCAAGGCTATCCTCGAGGAAGGCACGGCCATCAACCGTGCCGAAATCGATGCCGCCGCCGAGGCCCAGGGCGTGGCCATAAAAGCGGGCGATGTCGTGCTGTTCCATACCGGTTGGATGAACCTATCCGAAACCGATGGTGAACGCTTCATGAAAGGCGAGCCCGGTCTCGGTGTGGAGGGCGCCAGGTACCTCGCGAGTCTCGGCGTCGTCGCCGTCGGCGCCGACAGCTTCGGCGTCGAAGTGATTCCGTTCGAGACAGAAGGCGAATTCTTCCCGGTGCACCAGGAACTCCTCGCGCGCCGTGGCATTTACCTGCTCGAGAACATGGATACCCGGGAATTGGCCAAAGACCAGGCCTGGGAATTCCTCTTCGTGCTTGGCCAGCCGCGCTTCGCCGGATCGGTGCAGGCCATCATCAATCCAGTTGCCATACGATGACGGACCGGCGCCCGGCCAGCCACCGCGCCGCCTGAGGACGCAGAACGCCGATGGCTGGGCGCTGTCGCATCGACGAATTTGGCTTCGAAACCGGCCAGATCATCGCCAGCAAGTATCGCATCGAAGCCCTGCTGGGGGCAGGCTGGGAAGGCGAGGTCTACAAGATCACCGAGCTCGGCACTGGCATCGAGCGAGCTGCAAAGCTTTTTTTTCCACATCGCAATCCCCGCAATTGCGCGGCCAAGCGCTATGCCATCAAGCTGCACAAGCTCAGGCACTGCAACATACTGATCCAATATTACACCCAGGACTTCATCGAGTTCGAAAACCAGCGTATTACGCTCCTGGTCTCGGAATTCGTCGAAGGAGAACTGCTGAGCGCGATGATCAAGCGTCAGCGCGGCGGCGCGCTGCCGGCATTCGAAGCCTTGCATCTGCTGCACGCCCTCGCCGCCGGCATGGCCGAAATCCACATGGCTCGCGAATACCATGGCGATCTGCACACCGACAACATCATCGTGCGCCGCTTCGGTTTGCGTTACGAAATCAAACTCATCGATTTATTTCACTGGGAGGCGCCCAAGCGTGAGAATATCCACGCCGACGTCTGCGATCTGGTCCGTATCTTCTATGACAGCCTCGGTGGCGCTCGCCGTTACCGGCGGCAGCGCCCTGAGATCAAGGCCATTATCTGCGGTCTCAAGCGCACGCTCATACTGAAGAAGTTCCGCACCGCCGGCCAGCTGCGCGACTATCTCGAAACCATCAACTGGCAATAGGGTCGAGTGACCCGGAAATTTCGATCACTGGCATGCCTTTGTCCAAGCTCTATACGGCGACTTCGCTGGCGTCACCCGAACTGCTGCAATTTCCCGGGGTCGATCTGGTGGTCTGCACACGGGTCTCGC
Organism: Gammaproteobacteria bacterium; assembly: GCA_040904625.1. Classification (GTDB taxonomy): domain Bacteria; phylum Pseudomonadota; class Gammaproteobacteria; genus JACKNG01. The sequence continues at coordinate 6,217 of JBBDTC010000131.1, read as the reverse complement.
CGACCCTGGCACATGTCAACGAAGACGGCGTGCTGGTGCTCGACTTCGCCGAACAGACGCTGGTCGTCGCTGTCGCCGACGGTGCCGGCGGCTATCCGGATGGCGGCAGCGCCAGCGCGCTCGCTCTTGCTGCGCTGGATGCGGCTTGTCATGGTGAAGGCGAGCTGCAGGCGCGTGCAGCGATCCTCAATGGCTTCGAAGCGGCCCATCAGGCAATCAAGGATCACGGCGCCGGGGGCGCCACAACCTTGGCGGTGATCGAGGTGGTCGCCGACACCCTGCGCACCTACCATGCCGGCGACAGCGGTATCCTCGTCGTCGGCCAGCGCGGCCGGGTCAAACTGCAGAGTGTGTTCCATTCGCCGACCGGCTATGCCGTCGAGGCCGGGCTTCTCGACGAAGAGGAAGCCTTGCATCACGAACACCGTCACATGGTCTCCAACCTGCTCGGCATGGAACCGATGTCGGTCGCGATCGGCTCGCCCATCACGCTCGCGCGGCGTGACACGGTGGTGATCGCCAGCGACGGGCTCTACGACAACCTCTACGTGCCGGAGATCATCGAGATCGTGCGCAAAGGGCCGCTGCTCGACTCTTGCTGGACCCTGGTCGACACGGCCTGCGCACGCATGCTCGCTGCGGCCCCGGGCCAGCCCAGCAAGCCGGACGATCTGAGCGTGGTCCTGCTGCGGCGCGCCGCTGACTAAATCATCGTATAGCCGCCGTCCACCGTCCAGGCCTGGCCGTTGATGTAACTGGCGTCGTCAGAAGCCAGATAGACGGCGAGCCCGGCCACCTCACGCGGTTCTATCCAGCGCCCTAGCGGGACGCTCGCGTTCATACGTGTGGCGAGTTCGTCGGCGCTGACGCCGGCAATCTCGGCGTGGCCGGCCATGAAACTCGTCGCCATATCGGTGTCGACGATCCAGGGACAGATGGCGTTCACCAATATGTTGTGAGGGGCCATTTCGAGGCCGAGACAGCGCGTGATCCCGACCACTGCGTGCTTGGAGGCGTTGTAGGCGCTTTGATTGCGTGAGCCCCATTTGCCGGCGGTCGAGGCGAGATTGATCACACGCCCTCCTTTGCGCGCCATCATGCCCGGCAACACCGCCTGGGTGACATGGAACACGCTATAGACGTTGCTCTCGATGACCGCGCGAAAATCCTCGAAACTGTAGTCGAGGAAACCCTTGGGGATATGGATGCCGGCATTGTTGACGAGGATGTCCAAGGGCGCGGCCGCTTCGGCTTGCCCGACCATAGCCCGGACCGCCTTGCCGTCGGTCACATCGCAAGGGGCGGTGTGCACTTCGACTTCGTAGCGGGCCCCGATTTCATCCGCAACTTGCGCGAGCCGCGCCGGATCGCGTGCGTTCAGCACGAGTCCGCAAGCCTCGGCCGCGAAGGCTTCGGCGATCGCCCGTCCGATGCCGCGGCTGGCGCCTGTCACCAGTGCGGTCCTGCCCGCCAGTCTGTCTGTCATGTCGTTCTCCTGTGAGTCGGTCAAAAGGGGTTCAGGCCCAATGGCACTTACTTAATTCCCGCTTCTTGGGGCCGCCGATGCATCCTGCCTGGCGGCGTTGCTCGGCGGCCCCAATCGGGAACTTATTCTTGCGCGGGCCCTTGAGTGCGGAGAGGCCGGACCGGTTCGGAAACCCGTTGTCGCCTGAAGTAAGTGACATTGGGGTCCAGGCCGCAATCGCGTCAAGGCGACCGCGTTTCATCAAATGCACACATGGCTGTTACGGCGCCGTCATGTGAACACCCTAGCATCGCCAACTACGCCGCCGTAATCCACCCGGCGGCGCCGACACGACAATATCGACGAACCCAATCACTCAGGGAGAAACGGGATGACACCTTGCAAACACGCCCTCTTGGGGCTGTCCTTCGCAGCCGCGACCCTTATCGCCGCACCCGCTGCGTTGGCCGCATCAGCTACCGCCTCGGCGATCTTCGACGGCATCGCCGACATCCGCACGACCGGCACCGCGAGTGTCGTGTTCTCGGGTTTCGAGATCCTTGAAGCCGCCGGCAGCATCACGGGCGGCACGGTCGATCCGGCCAATGACGGCATGAGCTTCGACGTCGGGTTTTCCGCCAGCGGCAGCGGCGAAGCCCTCAACAGCGGCATTTTCGGCGCATCTTCGTTCGCCACCACGGCAAGCCCGAGCCTGGCCACCGCATTCACGTTCGTCGATGCGGAGTTGCTCTACGCAGGGACGGGCGAAGTCGAGATCGACCTTGCCTACATGCTCGACGTCGACGAATTCGGCAATCTGCCGAGCGCCTTCGCCAATGCCGGCATCTTCGCCACCAACTTCTTTGCCTTCGAGGAAACCGAAATCGAAGTCCTCGGCACGGCGCCCGGCACCTTCGACGCCGCCAGCGGTGTCCTCACACTGTCGTTCTTCATCGATATCGACCCGCTGCTCGAGCCGATGGAAGACATCCTGACGGTGCATACCTTCGCCAACGCCAGTGCCTCGCCGGTACCGGTGCCGGCAGCGCTGTGGCTGCTCAGCCCGGCGCTGGTCGGCTTGCTCGGCCTGCGTCGGCGCACCGTCTGAGCGTTCGCCTGAGCCTCCGCGCCCTGCCCGCTATACCGCGCTGCCGGTAGTGCGGGCCGTCCGCGTCATCCAACCGTAACATTTTTCGCTGACTCTGGAACTGCATGAACGCGTCGAACATTCTCGTCCTTGGCGGCGGCACCGCCGGCTTCCTATCCGCGCTCACCTTGCGACGTTGCCTGCCGTCCGCACGGATTACGGTATTGCAGTCTTCGAAGCTCGGCATCATCGGCGTCGGCGAGGGCAGCCTGCGGCAACTCCCCGGCTTTCTGCATAGCTACCTGGGTATCGATCCGCGGCGCTTTTTTGCTGAAGTAGGGCCGACCTGGAAACTCGGCATCCGTTTTCTGTGGGGAGAACGCGGCGATTTCAATTACAGTTTTTCACCCCAACTCGATGTAACCCACCCGCACCCGGATTTACCGCGACCGATCGGCTACTACTGCTTCGACGACATGGAGGATCACTGCGTCGCCTCCGTGATGATGCGCGCCGACCAGGTTTTCCTGCGCGATGAGGCGGGACGGCCGCAGCTCGGCCAGGATGTCGGTTATCACCTGGACAACCGGCGCTTCGCCGCTTTCCTCGAAACCTACGCGCGTGAACAAGGGGTGGCGCTGATCGACGATAGGGTGGTCGATGTCGAGGCCGATGAGACGGGGGTCACTGGCCTGTTACTGGAATCCGGCGCCCGGGTCGGCGCTGACCTTTTCGTCGATTGTTCCGGCTTCGCGTCGCTGCTGCTCGGCAAGACACTCCGCGAGCCGTTCATCAGCTACCAGCAGTCATTGTTCTGCGACCGCGCCGTGATCGGCGGCTGGGAGCGGGGCGACGAAGCGCTGCATCCGTACACGACCAGCGAGACCATGGCAGCCGGCTGGTCGTGGCAGATTGAACATGAAACCCGCATCAATCGCGGCTATGTGTACGCCTCGAGTTTCATCGACGACGATGCCGCCGAGGCCGAGTTCAGGCGTGCCAACCCACGCGTGACCGATACCGGCATCGTCCGATTCCGCGCGGGGCGTTATCGCCATGCCTGGAATCGCAACGTGGTCGCGATCGGCAACGCCGCCGGCTTTGTCGAGCCGCTCGAAGCGACCGCCATCGCCGCCATCTGCTCGGCGGCGAGGGCCGTGGCGGAATCACTCTCCGAGAGCGAAGCGCACGTCACGCCGACTGTCCGGCAACAGTTCAACGATTGGAACGCGCGCAGCTGGGACAGCATCGCGGATTTTCTCGCCGTGCATTACAAGTTCAATTCACGCGTCGACAACGCGTTCTGGCGTGCCTGCCGCAGCGACGTCGACTTGCGCGGCGCCGCACCGATCGTCGACTTCTATCGCGAGAACGGTCCGAGCCAGCTATGGCGCCTGACCCTGGAAGATCCGATCTGCCGCTTTCGGCTGGACGGCTACTACACGCTGCTGGTCGGACAGAAGGTACCGCACGCCCGGCTCGGGATTGCCGGCGAGCGAGAGCTGGCGGCCTGGCACAAACTGCGTGCCGCGACGCGGCGCTACCCGGCCGCCGCGTTCACCGTGCCAGAAGCGCTGGACATCGTCCGCTCGCCGCAATGGGAATGGCGCGACGAGCATTTCCAGGACATTGCCTGAAGGTATCCCGCAGCGGTCTGCATCGAATCGTAACAATCGCGCTCTACCCTGAGCGGCCTGTATCAAGCCGTCGATGATAGTCTCCTCATGCGCCTCGCCCTCATTCTCTCCGCAGCACTGATAATCACCGGCGGGAGTGCGCTTCTCGCCTCCAGCCAGGCCGACCAGGCGGACGCGCCGGAAGACAGACCCGTCCACGAACAAATTCTCGCACTGCTGAGAATGCAGGACGCCGCGGTCACGCGCGTCTTCCCCGAATTGCATCCGTTTCAGACGCCGTTCAATCGCGAAGCACCCATCCCACCGCAGTGCTATACCAAGACAGAAGGGCATTTCAACCCCTGTTATGTCTGTCATCAGGCGGCGATCCCCGGGCGCGAGAACGTCATGAACGACGTCGACTTGCAGGTCGCCTACAGCTTCAGCGACGTCGGCATGACCAATCACTGGTCGAATTTGTTCGAGGACCGTACCGAGGCCGTCGCGGCCATTTCCAATGCAGAGATTCTCGAGTGGATCAATGAGGACAACTACAGTGCTTTACCGGCGCGGCTCGTCGCGGAAGGTTTCGACGGCTGGATCCCCGATCTCGACAATCTGCACCTCGGCCGCGACGCCTTCGACGCAGAAGGCTTCGCCAAAGACGGCAGCCATTGGGTCGCCTTCAATTACAAGCCCTTGCCCAGCACCTTCTGGCCCACCAACGGCTCCACCGACGACGTCATGATTCGACTCGCCGAGCCGTTCCGGAGCAGCGCCGACGGCGCCTACTCGCGCGACGTGTACAAGGCCAATCTGGCGATCGCCGAGGCGCGCTTGAAGGGCTTCGACAGTATCAGCACGCTGCCGGTGGACGAAGCAAAGCTCGGCACCGATCTCGACGGAGACGGAACGCTCGGCGTTGCCACGCGGATCACGGCGGTCGATCGCTGGGTCGGCGCCGCGGCCGGCCTGTTCAACGACAGCTATCTCTATCCGCAGGGCACGGAGTTCCTGCACACCGTGCGCTACGTCGGCATCGGCCCCGATGGCAAGATCACGGTATCGCCGCGCATGAAGGAAGTGCGTTACATGCGCAAATGGACCGGCACGATGAAGATGAGCTACAGCCGCGCCTACCAGCTCGAGCACTACAGCAAGGAACTCGGTCGCCTGCCGGCTTACGCCTGGTTGGGTGACCATGGCCTCGACAACGGCTACGGCTGGTCCGTGCAGGGTTTCATCGAGGGCCATGCCGGCGAGCTCCGCACGCTGACCTATGAGGAAAACCTCTTCTGCATGGGTTGTCACTCCTCGATCGGTGCCACTATAGACAAGACCTTCAGCTTCCCGCGCAAAGTCGACGGCGCGGCCGGCTGGGGCTATATCAATCTGCACGGCATGCCGGATGCGCCGAATATCGGCGAGACCCGCGGCGAGATAGCCACCTACCTCGAGCGCGTCGGCGGCGGCGGCGAGTTTCGCAACAACCCCGAGATGGCGCGCAAGTGGTTGCGCGAGGACGGCAGCGCCGATCACGAGGCCCTCGCCGGCGCTCGCGATGTCTATGACTTGATCACGCCTTCGCCGGGGCGTGCGCTGCTGCTAAACAAGGCTTATCGCGTGATCGTGGCCGAGCAGGACTATATCTACGGCCGCGATGCCACCGTCATGCCGCCGCAGAACGTTCACGAGCATATCGACAACGACACGGCCGAAACCCTCCCGGCCGCACGCGTCTTCGAGTGGGATATCCGCCTCGACTGGGATGCGCAGCCGACGCTGTAGATAGGCTATCGCGTGGCTTGTCGATTAGCGTCGGCATCGCGCGCTCTGTGAGTTCCGCGGCGCAATGCCGTCCCCTGTCGCAGGCTTGCCCCAGCGTCTACCGAACAACCGCCACTCGATGCATCAGTGACGAATTCGATCACAACATTTTGTCACGAAACTGACGCCGCTACGTCATCCCAGCTTCCGCACCCTGACATAAACAATTGTCAGACTTCGCCCCGGTACTCACCAACGAAGAACACGAGTACTTGCAACTAT
>JBBDTC010000130.1:0-6778 GCA_040904625.1 Gammaproteobacteria bacterium | reverse complement strand
ACGCCGTGGAGACCGGGGTCGTCTCCCCCAATTCGATCGAGGCCGCCTTCGACGTCGCCTATGCGCGGTGGTGGAGCGACATCGTCGTGGCGCAAGATCCCACATTGCGAACCTTTCTTGCGGCGCGCCAGGACGATACCGTCGCGCGCTTCCGAGCCGCCGATGAAAGAGTCGCCGACCTGTCGAAGCGGATCGTCCGGGCGCGGCTTTCGAGTCACATTCCCGCCCCGACGGCCTTCGGGGCCGATCCCGAGTGGGGGACTCTGGCCCGTGAGTTGCAGAAGCGGGCGAAGCACCAGCCGCTGCGGCAGTTATTCTCGAACATCCCGACTATTCTTACTCAACTTACGCCGTGCGTGATGATGAGCCCGCTCTCCATCGCGCAATATCTGCCTCCTGATGCCAAGCCGTTCGATGTCGTCATCTTTGATGAAGCGTCGCAAATTCCCGTGTGGGACGCGATCGGCGCCATCGCGCGCGGCAATCAGGTGGTGATCGTCGGCGATCCCGAGCAGTTGCCACCGACCAGCGTCGGCGAGCGTGGTGTCGATGATGTCGAGGACGGCACCGACGTCGAGGACCAGGAGAGCATCCTCGATGAATCGCTCGCCTCCAACATCCCGCCACTGCGGCTCGACTGGCACTATCGCAGCCGCCACGAGAGCCTGATCGCCTTCTCTAACAACGCCTACTACAAGGGCCGGCTGGTCACCTTCCCATCGCCGGTCACCGAGGACCGGGCGGTTCGCTATGTCCACGTGCCCAACGGCGTCTACGAACGGGGGGCAGGCCGGGTAAATCGCGAGGAGGCGCGTGCCGTCGTCGCCGATATCGTCCGGCGACTGAAGGACCCGGCGTTTGCGAGCGCCAAACTTTCTCTGGGGGTCGTAACGTTCAACAGCGAGCAGATGCGGCTGATTGAGAATCTCCTGGATCAGGCGCGCCGCAACGAACCCGACATCGAGCCTTTCTTCGACTCTGGGCAATGGCACGAGCCGGTATTCGTGAAGAACCTGGAAAACGTTCAGGGTGACGAGCGCGACATCATCATCTTTTCGGTGGCCGTGGGGCCTGACCAAAGCGGGCGGACCGTTTCGACGATAAGTTCGCTCAACAAGGAGGGCGGACATCGCAGGCTAAACGTCGCCATCACGCGGGCGCGGCGGGAAATGGTGGTCTTCGCCACGCTGCGTCCGGAACAGGTCGACCTGTCCCGCACCGCCGCGCGGGGCGTCCGGGACTTCAAGCATTTCCTCGAATATGCCGAGCGGGGTGCCCGAGCCATGGCCGAAGCCTTCGCTCCAACGGGTGGCGAAACCGAGTCGCCCTTCGAGGACGCGGTCAAGGAGGCATTGGAACGAAAGGGATGGATCGTCCATCCTCAGGTGGGCGTATCCACCTTCCGCCTTGATTTGGGCATCGTCGATCCGGATGCGCCGGGGCGCTATGTCGCCGGCGTCGAGTGCGACGGGGCGACCTATCACCGCTCGGCCACCGCCCGCGATCGCGATCGCCTGCGCGAGCATGTCCTGCGCGATCTTGGTTGGAGCATTCACCGGGTATGGAGCACGGATTGGTGGATGAAAATGGACGCCGCGATCGAAACCCTTCATGCTGCTCTGGAGGCCGACCTGGCAGCCAGCCGAGCTGCCGCAGCAGCCCGGGCCGCCGCCGAAGCCCTCTCGCAGGCCGCCACGGACTTGGCGCAGACGGCAGATATCGAACCCGCGCCCGAGCGGGAGATCGAACGCCCCGAATTCAAAGCCCAGGAGGAGCCGGCAGCGGCGTTTCTGCAGGCAGCCGAGGGGGACAACTCATTCGTCCCCCAGCCCGCTGTCGCTGAGCGGCCTACCCCTTATGCGGATGTCGCTCCGCCGGTCTCGACCGCAGAGGTCCGGTCGCCGACGGCCGCCCTGGCTTTTGCGACATATCGGGTCGCGGACCTGGCTGCCCTCGATTTCACGCTGGAGCCATCGCGGTTCTACGATCCCGGCTATCGGCCGCAGTTGCGTGCCATCGCAACCCTCATTGTTTCAGTTGAGGCGCCCATCTACGAGGACGTCTTAATCCAACGTCTGGCGCGTGCGCACGGCTTCTCCCGCGTCGGCGGCAACATCCGAGAGACAATTGCGGCCGCGATCGCCCGGATCGTGCATGTCACGGAAGACGACGGCAGGCGCTTGGTGTGGCCTGCAGGACACGACGGCTCGGCCCCCGCCTCATTCCGATCGTCATCACCCGATTTGCGTTCGCACGTGGACGTACCCGTTTGCGAATTGGCTCTGCTCGCCGATCGCTACCGCACCGAAGGCGGCGATCGTGACGAGGTAGTAAGGCGAATGGCGCAGCAGTTTGCCATTGGCCGGCTGCGCGCAACAACCGAGGAGCGCTTCGGGCGAGCCTTCGACTTGAGTGCCGGCGGGATGACCTGACTATGGGCTTTCGCTTTATCCATACGGCCGACTGGCAGATCGGTAAACCGTTCGGCAATGTCCCGGGCGATGCTGGATCCGAGCTGCGTGCGCAACGCCTGCGCACCGTCGAGCGGATCGCCAACCTCGCCAGAGAACGTCGCGTCGATGCCGTCCTCATTGCCGGCGATGCCTTCGACAGCAACGAGGTCGAGGACCGCACGATCTCGCGCACTCTCGACGCTCTGCGGTCGTTCGAAGGCCCGTGGATATTTCTGCCCGGCAACCACGATGCTGCACTGGTGCATAGCGTCTGGACGCGGCTGCGGCTGTTGCGGCCAGGGGAAAATGTTATCATTGCTGACCGGCCGGAGCCGGTGCCCGTCTGGGGTGGCCGTGCGGTCATCTTGCCGGCGCCGCTGCGCCGTCGCCGCGAAGCGGACGACCAGACGGTTTGGTTCGATGCCGCGCCGAGCGCTGAGGGCACCATTCGCATCGGTCTGGCGCATGGCAGCGTGGCCGGCCGACTGCCCGGTGCGGCCGACTCTGCCAACTCCATTCCTGAGACACGGGCCGACAGCGCCCGGCTGGACTACCTGGCTTTGGGGGATTGGCACGGCGCCCTGCAGATTGCGCCGCGCACCTGGTATTCGGGAACGCCGGAGACCGATCGCCATCGCGACAACCGGTCCGGCTTCATCCATCTGGTCGAAATCGACGGACCGGGCCAGCCAGCGCGGGTCGAGACCATTTCTACCGGCGCGTATGGCTGGCACCAGCTTGAGGTCGAAGTGCTGGACGGCACTGGCGATCCGGCGATTATGGCGTTGGAGAGCCTGTCGACTGAACCACGCCGCTCGGTGGTTTCGCTGCGCCTCCGGGGAGCGATCTCGTTGGCCGAGCGCCATAACCTAACCGAGGCGCTGGCGGATTGGCGCAACCGGCTGCACCACCTCGAGGTGGATGACTTCGAGCTGTTCGAGGACCCCACGGCCGACGATCTCGACGCGCTGGACACTGGCGGCTTTGTCCGGCTGGCCGTGGATAGGCTAAAGGCAAAAGCTGCCGACGCTGCCGACCCGCAGGCCGCCGCAGCACGCGTGGCGCTAAGGATGATGTATCTCGATCATATGAAGGCCAAGGAGTGAGATGAAGCTCCGCCGCATCGAGGTCAGGGATTTCCGCAAGCTCAGCCACGTCGTGATCGATGACCTGCGCGATGGACTGAACGTCGTGGTCGGCGACAACGAAGCCGGGAAGTCGACGCTGCTCGCGGCGCTTCGGGCGGCTCTGTTCGAACGGCACCGCGTCGGCGGTGAAGTCGCTGCCTTGATGCAGCCCTATGGCCAGACGGTGCGACCGGAAATCTGGCTGAATTTCGACAAAGACGGCGCCTCCTACCGCCTCCACAAGGCCTTCTGCCAGCGGCAGGAGGCGGAACTGATCGGCGGCGGCGAGCGCTGGACCGGCGATGCCGTGGAAGACAAGCTCGCGGACCTGTTCGGCTTCACGCCCCCAGGCCGCGGCGAATCCAAACCCGACCAACACCACGGCATTTTCGGGTTGCTCTGGGTGGAGCAGGGCACGTCCCACCGCGCGCTCTCCATCGGTGCCGGCCGCAATTACCTCGCGTCGGCGCTGGAGACCGAATTGGGCCAGATCACCGGCGGCGACCGCGGCCGGGCGCTGCTGGAGGCAGCCGAGATGAGGCACGCCGAGTTCTGGGATAAGCGCGGCAATCCGCGTGGGAACTTCAAGGCATTGATGGTCGCGCTGGAGGCCGACCAGGAGCGGCACGCGTTTGTCGAAGGTCAAATCCGGACACTGGAATCGCGGATTGTCCAGCTGGCGGACTTGCAGGCGCATCTGGCACGCTACATCCGCGAAGACACGCTGAAGCGCAGCAAGGACCAAGTGGTGGCGGCAGAGGCTGCGACGGCCAAGGTTGCCGGCATTGAGACAGAACACAAATCGGCGGTTTCGGCTCTCCAGCGGGCTCAGTTGCAGCGCGACGCGGTCGGGACTCGCGCCGATGCGCGCGAGGCGCTGACAAGACGGCTGGACTTGGCCGCATCGGCGCTGAAAGAAGCCCAGCACGCAACCGAGGTTGCCGGCGCCTTTCAAGCACGGCTGGACGCCGCTGCCGGCGCGGCGTCGGAGGCGGCGAGCAAAGCACGAGAGTGTCAGCGGCTGGCGGCCGAGACTGCACACCAGTTGGAACAGGCGCTGTCGCGCCGGCAGATGAGCCAGGGGTTGCTGCGCCTTCGCGACCAACTGACAGCGGTGGAGGCAGCCGATGCCGCCCATCGCGCTGCGCTGTCTGTCGTCGACGCGATCAGCCTGAAGCGGGAGGACCTCGGCCGGCTGGAGGGACTGCGAGGCTTGGTTGACCAGAGCCGAGCCCGGCGCGATGCCGCAAGTGTCCACATCAGCCTGCGCCCGGATGGGGCCCGTGTCACCCGCATCGAGGGCCTCGACGATCCCGTCGGCGAAGAGCTCACGCTGTCCAGCGACACCACGCTGGCTCTGGAAGGTTTCGGGCATATTCACATCCAGCCCGGCGGCGGCATAGAGCAACTGGTTCGGGGCGTATCGGATGCCGAATCGGCGCTAGGGGATGCGCTGGTGCGGCTCGGCCAGCCCGATCTCGCGTCGGTGCGCGCGGCGCTGCAACGCCAGGCGGACGCCCGGTCCGACGCGGCATTGCAGGAAAAGACGGTGAAGGTGCTAGCGCCGGACGGCATCGAGCCATTGCGACGACAGGCGCTACAATATGAGGCGCAACTTGCATCAGCGATAGATGGCGGGGACTCTGCCGATATCGAGCCCGGCGCCGTCGACGCGGCTCGTCGTGACGCCGATCTGAAGCGGTCCGAGGCCGGGGCGCGCGAGGCCAACGCCAAACAGGGGCGTGCGGCAGCAGACAAGGCGCGGATCGATCTGGCGGTGCTCGACGAGCGGGTGGCGCAGGCGACGCGCGACCACGGACGTTTGCGGGACGACATCGCCGCGGCGCGGCTGACACTGTCGGACGCGGACCTTGCCGCCGACCTCACAGCTCGCGACGCTGAGCTGGCCGCGGTGGCGGCGGCCGAGGCGGCTGCACGCATGACTTTGGCTGCCGCCGATCCGGAGGTAGCGCGGCTGGCCCTCCAGAAGTCGCGGCAGGCAGAGGCTGCGATAAGGGACGACATCGACAAGCTGGAACGCGACCGGCGCGACCTCGATATCGAGTTGCGGGCGCTGGGCAAGGACGGGTTGGGCGAGCTGCTGGCCGAACTCGAAGGGCGTATCGCCTATGGCGAGCGGCAACTGCAGACCACGATGCTCGAAGCGGGGGCAGCGAAGCTGCTGTTCGATCAGCTCTCCGCCGCACAGCGCGAGACCAAAGATCGCTGGCTGGCTCCGGTGCGGGAGCGGTCAGCGCCCTACCTGCGCCTGCTGCAGCCCGACAGCACGATCGTGCTGCACGAGGACACCCTTGAGCTCCATCAGATCGTCCGCAACGGCGTGCGGGAGGCATTTGAGTGCCTCAGCATAGGGGCCCGCGAGCAGATCGCGGTAATCACTCGGCTGGCGCTGGCGGACATCTTGCGCGATGCCGGCAGATCCTCCTGTGTGGTGTTGGACGACGCACTGGTCAACACTGACGAACCGCGCCTCGACCGCATGCACCTGGTGCTGCACAAGGCGGCTGAACGGCAGCAGATCCTGATCCTCACCTGCCGCGAACGGGACTTCCTGCACCTTGGCGCGCCGATCCGCCGGATGTGAATGCTTTGTGCCCGTACCGTTTTCTAACGGGCGCAAATTGCGCAGAGCGGCACGTCGCCAGCCGCGCAGGGAGACACTGCGACACACGTTGCGATGTAATCCTGACGTGTCGAGTCATCGACACGACAATCCTGGAACCCCTGTCGCGGTGAAAAGCGACGGGGGTTTCCTCATCTTCGGGAGGGCGCTTTGAAGGTCGCTGTTCTCATTGATGACGGTTATGTTCGGGCTACCGCCAAGGCCGCGGGCCGTAACTACGACAATGATTTCATAGAAGAATTCGCCCAAGGGTGCGTCGTCCCTGATGAATACCTCCTGCGCGTGCTCTTCTGCGACGGGTCCCGGTACCAAGGGACTGTGCAACCCCCGGTGTCGGGGCAGTCCAAGGAACTCAGGTCAAACGATCATTGGCTTGTGGACCTTGGGAAGAGAGAGCGCTTTGCGGTGCGGCGAGGTATAATAGAAGATTGAGGCTGGAAGCCGAACATCGCCGAGACATGATGGGCACGATCCGGCGCGTCACGCGCAACGTGAAGCCGTGGCGCAATGGCAAGATGGCCCTCAGGTGGGTCGCCGCAGGCATGATCGAAGCC
>JBBDTC010000129.1:0-1149 GCA_040904625.1 Gammaproteobacteria bacterium | reverse complement strand
GGCCTCGCTCTCCCACTCGCCTCGCGACGATTCCCTAAGCCCGACAGGCTGCTAGCGCCCGAGCCGTGATGGCTGCCTTATGACACGGCGAAGCGACAGCAGGCGATAGCCGAGCATCAGGTATGCCAGACACCAGGCCGCCGCCGCGATCCCCAACAGCGGCTGATGAATCGTATCGGTCCAGGATGCAGCGAGGCGTGTCATGGCGGCAATTGATATCAATATCGTCCCATAGACGATGAGCTTGTCACGAGCAGGGAGGCCTTGTCGGCGTTGCAGGTCAGCCCGAAGCATCACGTTGAATGCGAATGTGCCTAACGCTCCAATCGTAATGGCGTGCACATACCCCCGAGATGACCAACCTGTGAGCAAGGCGATACCGAGCAGCGCCAATCCGAGGACAAGCCAGAGATGAGCAGAAGCGAGGCACCAGAGATCGGGGCGTCCTCTACACAACCAGATTCGCCAGCGCAGCAGCCTGGCCCCGATGACTGACGAGCCTACCAGCGCCAGCGCGCCCGCCACAGGCAACCCGGGTACGACAAGGGCGCACAGTGCCGCACCGCCCAGACTGGCTACAATTACGCCTTCCAAGCGCGGCTGGCTGCGCGCGGCAAGTTCGAAGCCTGCACGCTCGAGTTGCTGCGCGATGGCAGGCATCGTCAACCGCCCACCCATGAAAGCGAGCAACCAGGCTAACAAGAACAAAATACTGTATTGGACCAAGACAACGCGGCTTGGCATGAGATCGAATGCGACTGCCGAAGCAGCGAGTAACACGAGCAACGGGGCCACGGCGAGATTGCGCCAACGACGACCGCTGCCCAGGAATTTCGGGGCGAGACTCGCCGCGAAAACAATGGCGAAGACCGCCTGCGTCGCCAGCGCCCAGGAGCCGCCGGGATCGATCAGCCAACTCACGCGCGCCGCGAGCCAGAGACCAAATGTCGCCCATAGTTGCTGACGGGATGTTTTGCCGAGAAGGTACCCTGTAATGATCGCGAGCGCGAATCCGAACAGGAGTTCGCGCGCGTGTCCGGCAGGAGAACTGTAAGCCGCAAGCCATGGCGCCGCCGTGCTCATTCCAGCGAGAGATAACGGCACGACGAGCGCCCCGAACAGCGCCGCCGCTGGGAAAAACACCTGCTG
>JBBDTC010000128.1:0-6828 GCA_040904625.1 Gammaproteobacteria bacterium | reverse complement strand
GCGCATTCGAGGCGAATAGTGGGGCTATTTAACGAGAATGCGCGCTCATTTGGGCCGCTCACTCACCGCCGTAGTAGATGCGGCCTAAGTCCGACAGGCTGCTAGGGAGTCGATTGACAGCATGACGACCAGGAAGCGCGGACTGGGCCGCGGGCTCGACGCCCTGCTCGGCATCGGGGCGGAGCAGGCGACTATCGAGGAGGCCAACGGCGACCAGCTCAAAGCGGTACCGGTCGACCTCATCCAGCGCGGCCAGTATCAGCCGCGCATGGAGATCCGCAACGATGCCCTGCAGGATCTCGCCGAGTCCATTCGTGCCCAAGGCGTCGTCCAACCCGTCGTCATCCGCCCCATCGGTGACGGTGGGCGCTACGAACTGGTAGCTGGAGAACGTCGTTGGCGTGCTGCCCAGCTGGCCGGCCTGACGGCCATCCCCGCCATCATCCGCCACGTCGCCGATGCCGACGCCATGAGCATCGCGCTGATTGAGAATATCCAACGCGAGCAGCTCAATCCGATCGAGGAAGCGACCGCCCTGGACCGTCTGGTTCGCGAGTTCGATATGACTCATCAGCAGGTGGCTGCCGCGGTTGGCCGCTCGCGTGCCGGGGTCAGCAATCTGATGCGCCTGCTCGAGCTCGAACAGGAATCGCGCTTACTGCTCGAGCGCGGCGACCTCGAGATGGGGCACGCGCGCGCGCTGCTTGGCGTCAAAGGCGCGCAGCAAGTCGAAGCTGCACGGCATATCGCCCAGCAGGGTCTCAGCGTGCGCGAGGCGGAAGCGTATGTGCGGCGCTTGCGTAGCGACCCCGGCTCGACGCCGAAGCCGCCGCGAAAGGCGCCCGATCCCGACGTTGTCCGTCTGGAGCAATCGCTGTCCGAACGGCTCGGCGCCAATGTTGCCATCCGTCATGCGGCCGGCGGGCGGGGTACGCTGACTATCCGTTACACCTCACTCGACGAACTCGACGGCATCCTCGCGCACATCAAATAGCGCGGTGAGGGCGGCCCGTGCGGCAACGCATGGCACAAGGCTTGCCGCGGTGCGTCAAAAACGGCTAGAATCGCCCGGTTTACGCAATCCGACCCAGGCGTGCAGAGCAAATATCCCGAGCGGCTGCGGCCATCGAGCCCGCTTCACGAGCGCTCACGGCGCACGATGATGTTGCTGGTGGCGGGCCAGTTGGGTGTCACGGTAGTTATTGCCGCAGCGCTCATGGCGACACTCGGGGGCTCGGCGGCCTACGCGGCGCTGGTTGGCGGACTGGTCGGAGTCGCGCCAAATTACTATCTCGCGCTGCGTTTGTTGCGCAGACGGGGAAGCGCATCCGCGGAAGCGGCGCTGCGCCATATATATGTCGGGGAATTGATCAAGATCGCCTTCACGGCGGCGATGTTCGTCATCGCAATCGTGCTGTTGAATGCGAATTTCCTGATCGTTGTACTGACTTACATCGCGACGGTCGCGGTGAACTGGTTCGCCTTTCTGGTGGCCGATCTCGGGGAACGCCCTGGGGTGGAGCCGGATCGGTGAGCGATGAAAAACGAAAATTTGCGGCGCTTCGAGCCCCTGCCGGTAGACGGTCGGGTACCAGGCCAAACCAGCCTCGTAGCTTGGGCTGGCTGCTCGGGCGCATACAACGAATGGACGACCAATGGCAGCCGGATCTCCCGCTGAGTACATCAGCCACCACATCCAGAACCTGACCTGGGGCAAGCATCCCGACGGCTCTTTTGGCTTCGCCCACTCGGCTCAGGAAGCGACCGAGATGGGCTTCATGGCCATCAATGTCGATACCATGTTCTTCTCGCTGCTGACGGGGCTGGTGTTCTGCTGGTTGTTCCGCATCGTCGCCGTCGCCGCTTCGGTGCAGAAGCCCTCGCGATGGCAGCTCTGTGTCGAGATGATCTTCGAGATGGTCAGCGGCAGCGTGCGCGATGCCTTCCATGGCCGCAATGCGTTGATCGGGCCGTTGGCGCTGACCATCTTTGTCTGGGTCTTCCTGATGAATCTGATGGACCTGGTCCCGGTGGATCTGGTCCCGGCCGCGGCGAGTGCGGTAGGTATCGAATACATGAAGATCGTGCCGACCACTGACGTCAATGCCACTTTCGGCATGGCATTGTCGGTTTTCGCGCTGATGATTTACTACGGCATCAAGGTCAAGGGACTGGGCGGTTTCTTCGGCGATCTCGCGTTTCATCCGTTCGGCAAGATGTTGCTCCCGGTCAACCTCGTGCTCGAAACCGTGGCCCTGTTCGCCAAGCCGCTGTCGCTGTCTCTGCGACTGTTCGGCAACATGTTTGCAGGCGAACTCGTGTTCGTCCTCATCGCGGCGTTGATCCCGTTTTGGCTGCAATGGGCGTTTTCCGTGCCGTGGGCGATCTTCCACATTCTCGTGATCACGCTGCAGGCATACATTTTCATGATGTTGACTATCGTCTACTTGAGTCAGTCGCACGAAAGTCACGACTAGCATTAACGGTATAACCAGAGGAGAGAAGTTATGGAGTCTGTTGTTGCCTTTTCAGCGCTCGCTGCCGGCATCATGGTTGGCCTGGGGGCGCTTGGCGCTGGTGTGGGTATCGGTATCCTGGGCAGCAAGTTCCTCGAGGGAGCCGCTCGCCAACCGGAATTGGTTCCGATGCTGCAGGTTCGTATGTTCCTCATGCTCGGCCTGACCGACGCCGTGCCGATTATCGCCATCGCGTTCGCTGCGCTGATGATGTTCGCCAACCCCTTCCTTGGGCAGATCGGATAAGCATCTGAGACACAGGCAGGCCAGCCACCATGAACATGAATCTGACAATGATCGGCCAGGCGATTTCGTTCGCGATTTTCGTCTGGTTCTGTCTCAAATATGTGTGGCCGCCGATCCTCAAGGCACTCGAAGAACGTGAGACGCGCATCGCCGACGGCTTGGCCGCGGCGGAACGCGGCAAGCATGAACTCGAACTCGCCGAGCAGCGTGCTACCGATGCCATGCGGGAGGGCAAGGACAAGGCTCAGGATTTCATTTCCCAGGCGCAAAAGCGCGCCGATGAAATCGTCGAAGCAGCCAAGCTCACTGCACGCGAGGAAGCGGAACGGATCAGAGCGGCCGCCAAAGCAGAAATCGAACAGGATCGAAACCGCGCACGCGACGAATTGCGCGCCCAGGTTGCGCATCTGGCCGTCGCCGGTGCCGAGCAGATCCTGCTGCGCGAGGTCGATGAGACCGCGCATCGAGATGTGCTGAACAAACTCGCCGCGAATCTTTAGGTCGCGCCATGCAAGAGAAATTGACGATTGCCAGACCTTATGCGGCCGCCGCCTACGCGTATGCCGATGAGCACGGCGAGATCGAGACCTGGTCCGGCCTGCTCGATACGTTGGCGCTGGCGGTGTCCGACCCGGCACTGGCCGCATTGCTTGGCCACCCGAAGGTGTCGACCGACCAATTGGTCGCGCTGATTGCCGACATTCTCGGGACCCGCCTGCACACAGCAGGACGCAATTTCCTGCAGGCGCTCGCCGATGCCGATCGGCTCGATCTGGCGCCGCAAATCGCCGAGCACTTCGAGCGGCGTCGGGCCGAGCAGGCGGGCATCGTCAACGTCGAAGTGCTAACGGCCTACGCCCTCAGCGAGACGGAGAAGCAGAGCATAGACGCTGCTGTCAGCGGACGAATGGAGCGCAAATGCGCTATCGAGTCCAGCGTCGATCAGGCCCTGATCGGCGGTGTGGTAATCAAGATCGGCGACTCGGTCATCGATCTCTCCCTGCGCGGCCGCCTGGCCGCCCTGGAGCGGCAACTCGGCTGATGCGGGTTGGATTACCGTGCCCCGGAACAATCACACCAGAACATCAAGCCCAGAACATCAAGTATTTAGTCGCAGAGGATTGCCATGAGCATCAGCGCAACTGAGATCAGCGAACTGATCAAAAAGAAAATCGAGGGTCTGAAGCTCGAGACCGACGCTCGGACCGAAGGCACGATCGTCAGCTTGAGCGACGGCATTACCCGTATCCACGGGCTCGCCGACGTCATGCAGGGTGAAATGATCGAATTCCCTGGCGGAGTGTTCGGCCTCGCGCTCAACCTGGAGCGAGACTCGGTGGGTGCCGTGATCCTGGGCGCATACGAACACCTAACTGAAGGCGACACTTGCCGCTGCACCGGCCGCATTCTCGAAGTTCCGGTCGGAGAAGGGCTGCTCGGACGCGTGGTCGATTCGCTTGGCGCGCCCATCGACGGTAAGGGCGAGATCGACGCGCAGAGTTCGCAGCCGATCGAGAAGATCGCGCCAGGCGTCATTGCCCGTCAATCAGTCAGTCAGCCCGTCCAGACCGGCCTCAAATCCATCGACGCGATGGTGCCGGTCGGTCGCGGTCAGCGTGAGCTGATCATCGGCGACCGCCAGACCGGCAAGACCGCGGTCGCCGTCGACGCGATCATCAATCAGAAGGGTACAGGCATCAAGTGTATCTACGTTGCCATCGGACAAAAGGCTTCGTCGATCAATGCCGTCATTCGCAAGCTCGAAGAGCACGATGCGCTGGGCCACACTATCATCGTCGCGGCCACGGCATCCGATTCGGCGGCAATGCAGTACATCGCCCCCTACGCCGGCTGTGCGATGGGCGAGTACTTCCGCGACCGTGGCGAAGACGCCCTGATCATTTACGACGATCTCACCAAGCAGGCCTGGGCGTATCGACAGGTCTCCCTGCTGCTGCGCCGTCCACCCGGGCGTGAGGCCTACCCCGGCGATGTTTTCTATCTGCATTCCCGGCTGCTCGAACGCGCCGCGCGGATCAACGCCGAATACGTCGAAAAAATTACCGATGGTAAGATCAAGGGACGTACCGGCTCTCTGACCGCGCTGCCGATCATCGAGACCCAGGCCGGAGACGTATCCGCGTTCGTGCCGACCAACGTGATTTCGATTACTGACGGCCAGATTTATCTCGAGACGGACCTGTTCAATGCGGGCTTCCGGCCCGCTATCAACGCCGGCCTGTCGGTGTCGCGCGTCGGCGGCGCCGCACAGACGAAGATCATCAAGAAGCTCGGCGGTGGTATCCGACTCGCCTTGGCTCAGTACCGCGAACTCGCCGCTTTTTCCCAGTTCGCTTCCGACCTCGACGAGACAACCCGCAAACAGCTCGAGCGCGGCCAGCGCGTGATGGAGTTGATGAAACAGAAGCAGTACTCCCCGCTGTCGATCGCGCTCATGGCGGCGAGCCTGTTTTCGGCCGAACGAGGCTTCCTCGATGATGTCGAGATCGAGAAGATCGGTGATTTCGAAACCGCGCTGCACGATTTCATGAACTCGTCCCATAAGGCCTTGATCGACCAAATCAACGAAAGCGGCGATTTCAACGACGAGATCGAGGCGGGGCTGAAATCCGCGATCGAAGACTTCAAGGCTAACCACTCCTGGTAAGCGCAGACCAAGGTCGACAGTAATGGCTTCAGCCAAAGAAATCCGCTCCAAGATTGCCAGCGTCAAGAATACGCAGAAGATCACCAAGGCCATGGAGATGGTCGCGGCGAGCAAGATGCGTAAGGCGCAGGACCGCATGTCGGCGGCACGGCCTTACGCTGAGAAAATGCGCAATGTCGTTGCTCACATAGCGCATGCCAACACCGAATACCGGCATCCCTTCCTGATCGAGCGCGAGGTCAAGCGCATCGGCATGATCCTGGTGTCGACCGATCGCGGTCTGTGCGGCGGGCTCAACGCGAACCTCTTCCGTCAAACCTTGCGTCAACTGCAGGCTTGGCAGAAGGACGGCAAGGAAATCGATCTCTGCATCATCGGTAACAAGGGTCTCGGGTTCTTCTCGCGCATCGGTGGGCGTATCGTTGGCCAGGCCACCCACTTGGGTGACACGCCACAGCTCGGCGACTTGATCGGCACGATCAAGATCATGCTCGATGCCTTCCACGAAGGCCGCGTCGACCAGGTTTATATGGTTTCTAATCAGTTCGTGAACCGTATGACACAGAAGCCATTGTTCGAACAGTTGTTGCCTCTGGTGCCGGGCGAAGCGGACGAACTGCAGCACCACTGGGATTACATCTACGAGCCCGAGGCGAAAGACGTGATGGAGCATTTGTTGTCACGCTACATCGAATCCCTCGTCTATCAGGGCGTGGTCGAGAACATCTCCTGCGAGCAGGCTGCGCGCATGGTCGCCATGAAGGCCGCTGCGGATAACGCCGGCACACTTATAGACGAGCTGCAGCTCATTTACAACAAGGCCCGGCAGGCTGCTATCACGCAAGAGCTGTCGGAAATCGTCGGTGGTGCCGCGGCAGTCTGAACGGCGCGGTATTTCCAAGAATCAATTACGCTTTAAGTCGACTGAGAGGAACTTGAACGATGAGTTCTGGAGAAGTGGTACAGGTCATTGGCGCCGTCGTGGACGTACAGTTCCCCACGGCGCATATCCCGAAAATCTACGATGCGTTGAAGATCGACGACAGTGCAATCACGCTCGAGGTGCAGCAGCAGCTGGGTGATGGGGTGGTGCGTACGATCGCGCTGGGTTCGACCGACGGCTTGCGCCGCGGGATGTCGGCGCTCAATACCGGCGAAGGCATCAAAGTGCCGGTCGGCACGAAAACACTCGGCCGCATCATGAACGTGCTCGGCGAGCCAATCGACGAACTCGGTCCCATCGGCGGCGACGAGCGCATGGTCATTCACCGTAAGGCGCCTGATTTCGTCGACCTCTCGCCCGCAACCGAACTGCTCGAAACGGGTATCAAGGTGATCGATCTCATCTGCCCGTTCGCCAAGGGCGGCAAGGTCGGCCTGTTCGGTGGCGCCGGGGTA
>JBBDTC010000127.1:0-38294 GCA_040904625.1 Gammaproteobacteria bacterium | reverse complement strand
CTAAGGGCCCGTCCCGACTGCACCACAATGATGCCGCCGCCGGCTGGTTCGATATTGCACCGCACCGATATAATCCCGTGCTACGTTGTCAACCCGACACCGTAGTGCACCAGACCCTGACATGGCGGAAGAATTTCTCGTTAACATCACACCGCAGGAAACCCGCGTCGCCGTCATCGAAAACGGCGTGCTGCAGGAACTTGCGGTCGAGCGCTCGCGCAATCGTGGCCTGGTCGGCAATATCTATCTCGGCCAGGTGTGCCGGGTATTGCCCGGCATGGGCGCCGCGTTCCTCGAGATCGGACTCGACCGCACCGCGTTCCTCCATGTCTCCGATATCGTCGGGGCGCGCCGCGATGCCACCAACGGCGCTGAACCGAGTATCGAACGGGTCATCCGCGAAGGGGACGAATTGCTGGTGCAGGTGACCAAGGACCCGCTCGGCACCAAGGGCGCCCGCCTGACCACCCATATCAGTGTGCCGTCGCGCTACCTCGTATTCATGCCTGATTCGAGCACCGTTGGCATTTCGCAACGCATCGAGGACGAAGCCGAGCGCCAACGCCTGCGGGATTTGATTCTCGAGTTGCGGCCGGGCCTGCGCCCGCTCGACGACCTCGCCGGCACCATCGATTTGGCCCGCATGGACGCCACCCCGGGTACCCACGGCGGCTTCATCGCACGGACCGCGGCCGAGGGCTTGAGCCGCGACGAACTCGCCGCGGACATGGATTTCCTCGAGCGCCTCTGGCAGGCCCTGCAGGAACGCCTGCAAGCGCTTCGTGCGCCAGCCTTGATCTACGAGGACCTGGCGCTGTTGTTCAGGACCATCCGCGATATCTCGCTCGCGACCGCCGAGAAGATCCGCATCGATTCGAAGGAGAATTTCGTCAAAGTGCGGGATTTCGCTACCGAATTCACGCCCGGGCTCCTGCCGCGCCTGGAACACTACCCCGGCGAACGGCCCATCCTCGACCTCTATTCCACCGAAGACGAGATCCAGCGCGCGCTGCAACGCAAAGTCGAACTCAAATCGGGTGGCCATCTGGTCATCGACCAGACCGAGGCGATGACCACGATCGATGTCAATACCGGCGGTTTCGTCGGCCACCGCAATCTCGAAGAAACCATTTTCAAGACCAACCTGGAAGCAACCCAGGCCATCGCGCGCCAGATCCGGCTGCGCAATCTCGGCGGCATCATCATTATCGATTTCATCGACATGACCGATCCCGAACACCAGCGCCAAGTGTTGCGGGCGCTGGAGAAGAGCCTCGAGCGCGACCACTCGAAGATTACGGTGAGCGAAGTCACCTCGCTCGGTCTGGTTCAGATCACGCGCAAGCGGACCCGGGAGAGCCTCGAGCACGTCCTGTGCGAAACCTGTCCGACCTGCGCCGGGCGCGGCTCGGTCAAGACCGCGGAAACCGTGTGTTTCGAGATTTTTCGGGAAATCATGCGTGAAGCACGCCAGTTTGACGCCCAAAGCCTGCTGGTCGTGGCTTCACAGGAGGTCGTCGAGCGCATGCTCGACGAGGAGTCGACGAGTATCGCCGAGCTCGAGGAATTCACCGCCATTCCTATCCGCTTTCAGGTCGAAGCCGCCTATACGCAGGAGCAATACGATGTGGTCTTGCTCTGAGCAGACCGTGTACCAGCGGCAAGGCCGCACGTTCGTTACCGGCCGGCAGCGAAAGAAGCCCGGCAAAAGCGAACGAGCCTGCCCGGAGCCAAAGCACGTGGACGCCGAAGAGCGCGGTTCATGCGTGATAAACGAGCACCGCAGGAGACCCTGCAACGCTGCCAGCGGGCGGCGGCGCCGCTTTCGCAGAGCTTCCCTGACGTGGCTTCAAGGTCGGCGATGGCCAGGGTCCTCGCGCCCCTAATCGAGTTCTTCTGGGCAGGCGTCGCAGCCCTGCTCATCGCGAGCGCGGCACTGGTCGCGATCGCGCGCCTGGCCCTGCCCGAGGTCGATACCCAGCGCGAGGTATTGGCCGCCTGGTTCAGCGCCACCGTCGGGCGCCCGGTAACGCTCGGGCGCATCGACGCCAGCTGGAGCGGTTGGGCCCCGCGCATCAGCGTCACCGGCGTCACGGTGTTCGACGAGACCGGGCACGACGAGCTCATCCGCTTCGAACGCGCAACCCTCAACATCGCCCCGCTGGATTCGCTCGCCAGTCTCGCGCTACAGCCGCAGAGCCTGGTCGTGGCAGGCGTCACACTGACTCTGCTGCGGGATAGCGACGGCCGCTTTTCGGTGGCCGGGATGCCGCCACCGGAATCCCCCATCGTCGAATGGCTGCTCGAACAGCACAATTTCGCGATGACCGAAGCTGACCTCACGATCATCGACGAGCAGAGCCGGCAGACCTATGCCCTGACGGATTTCACGGTACTGATCCGCCGCGCCGGAGACACCACACGGGTGGCCGGCTCGGGCGCCCTGCCCGCAGCGCTGGGGCAGCGTCTGGCGTTCGAACTCGAAACCGACCGCAACCCGTTCGATGCGGCCTGGTCCGGCACTGCGGACATTCGCCTCGATGCTGTAGACAGCGATTTTCTCGTCGGGCAGCTGGCGCTCGACGCCGTCGATTTGGCGCCGGCGTCACTCGATTTCCGCGCCTGGACGCACTGGCGTAACGGACAGCTGGACGGGGCCGAATTCGAACTCGACGCGAATGATCGCAGCGTCACGCCGGTGCTCGCACGATTGTCGGCACGCGGCCGCCTGCGCCGGCGCAGCAGCGGTTGGAGCCTGCAGGTCGCGGATCTCTCGCTACCGACGCTGGGGCCGCTACCGGCCTTGGCGGCATTCAGCGCCGCCTGGGAGATGGGTGACGACAACATCGAACGCCTGGCGGTGCGCGCCAACGAATTGCCGGTGGCTTTCCTGACTGCCCTGGCCGGAGCATTGGCGCCCCTGCCCCCGCCGCAGCGTGAGGCCGTGCGCATGGCCGACGCGACGGGCATGATCAAACACCTGACCGCGCTCTGGCGACCATCCGCGCAAGCGCCGCCGGCCTACTACGTGGATGCGGACGTGAACACGCTCGCCGCCAATCTCGGCACCGCCGGCGCGGCTGTCGAAGGGCTGGGTTTCAGCACGCGCTTCAATGCCGCAGGAGGTTATCTGCGCTTCGCCGAGAACCGGGCACGCATCACCGCTGAGTCGCGCCTGGTCGCTCCGCTCGATCTCGCGGGCCTCCACGGCGACCTCGAATGGCACTGGAATGAGGGCCATGGCCTCGATCTGCAAACGGCGCAGCTGCGCGGCGCAACCCCGGCCAGTACCTTCGTCATCGACGGCCGCCTCGATGACGCTCTCGCCAGCAGCCGCCACGCCGACGTGACGATGCATTTCGAGCCGACCAATGCGTCGCGACTGCACGAACTGCTGCCGCAAGGGGTACTGCCGGAACGCGGCGAACAATGGGCGCGCAATGTCATACAGGCCGGCACCGTGCGTGCTGGCCGCATTCATTTCGACGGGCCGCTCGCGGCCTATCCTTTCGACCCCGATGAAAGCGCTTTCGAGGTCGATTTCAAGGTCGAGAATGCCACCCTCCGCTATGCGCGCAATTGGCCGCTCGCGCGCGCGCTCGATGGCGAAGTGGCAATCCGCGGCCGTACCGCCACGATGACCGTTGCGCGCGGCAAAGTCCTCGATGCCGACATTACCCGGGCGCGCATAGAGCTGCCCGATCTCCACGTCCTTGAGCGCACCCTGAGTCTGCGTGGTACGGCGCAGGGACCGGCCCAAAGTGCGACCGACATCATCATGGCAAGCCCGCTCAAGGCCAGCAAAGCCGCTCGTCTCCAGGAACTCGATATCCACGGCGCGCTCGAAGTCACCCTCGATATGAATATCGCGCTCTACCCGGACGGCCCCCGCGAAGTCCTCGGCCAGGCGCGCTTCGCCGGCAATCGAATCATCGCCGAACGTCACGGAATCACCCTCGACGACGTCCATGGTGTAGTCAGCTTCACCCGTGAGGACTGGTACGGCGAGGGCTTACGCGCCCTATTCGACAACACTCCGGTCGAGCTCGTCGTCAATGGCGGGCTCGACGATCCGAACTACGACAGTGAATTCCGTATGACCGGCCGATCACCGGCGCACACGCTGGTCGACTATCTCGACCGCTATGTGCCAACCGCTCACCACTGGCTGGAGCGGCATGCGAGTCTCGACGCGATGACCGGCGAGTTGCCGTGGAAAGCCGTGCTCACCATTCCCGTCGCCACGCCCGGCAAAGCCCTGCCGGCGCAGCGCCTGACTCTGGAATCGAATCTGCGCGGCCTCGCTGTCGGCCTGCCCTGGCCGTTCGGGAAAGCCGCCCGGGAGCGCCAACCCCTGCGCCTCGAATTCGCGCTGCGCGGCGGCCGGGCCGAGCGTACCCGAATCGATTTAGGCGACACGCTCGCTGCCGAGATCGAGATGCAAGGGATGGCCGACGGCAAGCCGAAACTGCAGCGTGTCGAAGTCTTTTTCGGTACGCCCGAGCCGGTATTCTCAGGCGCGCCGGGGATCCGTCTGGGCGGCTACATCCAGCATCTCCCACTGGGCGAATGGACCCGCTTCCTGAACCGCGCGGGCAGCGACTCGCCTGCACCCGACGCGGGGCTGCCACTGGCTTTCGACGTCGAGATCAGCCAGCTCGAACTGGTCGGGCAGGATTTCGACGATGTGCGCCTGCGCGGACAGCGCCACGCGGAGCGCTGGGACGTGCAGATCGAGGCGGCGGAGATAAGCGGGCAGCTCAGCTTGCCGCGCGACGTCAGGCGCGGCCCGCTCGAAGTCAAGCTCGATAAGCTGCACGTTTCGCCGCGCCGCACCGAGACCGGCACGGCCGGTGTCGGCAGGCCCGATCCACGCCGACTCCCGGCGCTCGCCATCGACGTTGCCGACTTCCGCTTCGGCGACATCCCCCTCGGCACGGCACGGATCACGACCTCACGACGCGAGGGCGGCCAACGTCTCGAGGATCTGAACTTCCACGATGAAGGCTTCGCCTTGCAGGCCAGCGGCGACTGGCTGCAGGACGATGCCGGTCATCGCAGCCGTTTCGACATCGCCGTCGAGAGTGCGGCTCTCGCCCAACTGCTCGGGCGTTTCGGCTACACCATGGGCAATATCAAGGGCGGACGTACCGCCATCACGCTCGATGCGAACTGGGCCGGTGCGCCGATGGATTTCACGCTGGCGGCAATGAGCGGCAGCTTCGAACTGCATGTCGAAAACGGCCGGATTCTCGATGTCGACCCGGGCGGCGGCCGTTTGTTCGGGCTGCTCAGTCTGCAGGCCCTGCCGCGCCGTTTGTCCCTGGATTTCGACGATCTTTTCCGCAAGGGCTTCGCCTTCGATAACATCGATGGCGTGTTCATGCTGGAAAATGGCAACGCTTACACCAACAGCCTGTCCATGACCGGACCATCGGCAACGATCGACGTCGCCGGACGCGCCGGGCTCGCCGCCAGGGATTACGATCAGCGCGTGGTCGTGACCCCGGCGCTGTCCGATACGCTGCCGGTCGCCGGCGCGCTGTTCGGTCCCATCGGCGCAGGCGTCGGCGCAGTCTATTTCCTCGGCCAGAAACTGTTCAAGAGCATCCCCGAGAACGTCAACAAACTGCTCAGCCGGGAGTATCTCGTCACCGGCTCCTGGGATGATCCCATCATCGAAAAACTCTGAGAGCATTGCATGGAGACCATCTGGAAACCCCACGTCGTCGCCGCGACCGTCGTCGCCGCGGACGGCCGCTACCTGTGCGTCGAAGAGGAGATCGACGGCCAGCGCGTATTCAACCAGCCGGCGGGACATCTCGATCCGGGCGAATCGCTGATCGACGCCGCGCGGCGCGAAACGCTGGAGGAAACGGCGTGGACGGTCGCCATCGACGCGCTGATCGGCGTTTACCTGATGGATGCGGAAGTCCGCGGCATGACCTTCCTGCGATTCTGCTTTGCGGCGACCGCGCTGTCCCACGATCCCGACCAGACCCTCGACCGGGAGATCGTCCGCACGCACTGGTTGACCCGCGAGGAACTCGCCACGGTGCGGCCCCGCCACCGCAGCCCCTTGGTCATGCGTGCGGTCGAGGACTTCGAAACCGGACTGCGCTACCCGCTGAGCCTGCTGCATGCCAACCTGCGCGCCTGATACCTGGCTGCCGGCTGAGCTGACGCATGCCGGCGGCGATGCGCATGTCGTCATCGCGATGTCCGGGGGCGTGGATTCGTCACTGGCTGCGGTGCTGGTCAAACGCGCCGGTCTGCGCTGCTCGGCCCTGTTCATGAAGAACTGGCACGAAGCGGCGGACACCGGGCACTGTCACTGGGAGGATGATGTCGCCGACGCCCTGGCGGTCTGCGAGCGACTGGATATACCCATCAATACGGTCGATTTCTCGGCCGAATATCAACAACGCGTATTCGCCGACTTCCTCGCCGAGTACGAGCGCGGCCGCACGCCGAATCCCGACGTGCTGTGCAATCGCGAAATCAAGTTCAAGGCTTTCCTCGATCATGCCCGCGCCCTCGGCGGCGATTACATCGCCACCGGGCATTACGTCCGCCGCGGGCGACACGATGGGCAATTCAGTCTCGACAAAGGCGTCGATGCATCGAAGGACCAGAGTTACTTCCTCTATACCTTAGGCCAGCGCGAACTCGCGCGTGCCCTGTTTCCCGTCGGCGGCATGAACAAGGCCGCTGTGCGGGCGGCCGCGCACAGCGCCGGCCTGGCCACCGCCGCCAAGAAGGACAGCACCGGGATTTGCTTCATCGGCGAGCGCCCTTTCCGCGAATTTCTGTCAGCGTATGTGGCGGCCACGCCGGGCGATGTCGTGACGCTGGACGGCCGCTGCATCGGCCGCCACCACGGCGCGGTGTATTACACCCTGGGCCAGCGCCAGGGGCTCGGCATAGGCGGCGTCCGCGGCGCTGCCGAAGCACCCTGGTTCGTCGTCGCCAAGGATGTGGCCCGCAACGAACTCACCGTCGTCCAGGGCCACGATCACCCCGCGCTGCTCAGCCGCCGCCTGCGGGCGAGCGCGCTGAACTGGGTCGCCGGCTCACCCCCGACGCTGCCTCTGCACTGCACGGCCAAGACGCGTTACCGGCAGCGTGATCAGGCTTGTGTCGTCGCCGCGCTAGACGACGATACGGTCGAAATCGCATTCGTGGCGCCGCAGCGCGCCGTCACCCCCGGGCAGTCCGTGGTGTTCTACCAAGGCGAACAGTGCCTCGGCGGCGGGATTATCGACGAGACGGCGTGACCGTCTCGCCCAAGGGCTTTGTCTCGCCGGTAACCCTGGACCGGCGACCCAAGGGCCCGCGCCCGCGCGGGAACGCGAGAGCGAGGCGAACACCGCCCGACCGGGCCGCCGCGATGCGTGCTGCGGCCATCCTGGCCGACGGTTACAATAGCGCCCCGGAATTGCCGATAATGCGCGCCCCACGCCCGCCTTTCCGCTTGCTGACCGATTCACGGAGATACGATGAACAATTCATTCGATGCCCGCACGGAACTCACCGTCGGCGATACGACTTACGAGATTTACAGCTGCGCCCGTCTCGAGGACAAATACCCTGTCGCGCGCCTGCCCTTCGCGCAGAAAATCCTGCTCGAGAACCTGCTGCGCTTCGAAGACGGCGTCGACGTCTCCCGTGAAGATATCGAAGCGCTTGCCAACTGGGATGCCAAGGCCACCCCCGACCGCGAGATCGCCTTCACCCCGGCACGGGTTCTGATGCAGGATTTCACCGGCGTGCCCGCGGTCGTCGATCTCGCCGCCATGCGCGACGCGATGACCACGCTGGGCGGCGACCCGGCCCGTATCAACCCGTTGTCGCCGGCCGAGCTCGTCATCGATCACTCCGTCATGGTCGATGTGTTCGGCACCGAGAATGCCGCCGACGAGAACGCCCGCATCGAGTTCGACCGCAACCAGGAGCGCTATGCCTTCCTGCGCTGGGGGCAGGCCGCGTTCTCGAATTTCGCGGTGGTCCCGCCGGATACCGGCATCGTGCACCAGGTCAATCTCGAATACCTCGCCCGGACCATCTTTGCGCGCGAACTGGACGGCAAACGCCAGGCCTACTTCGACACCGTGGTCGGCACCGATTCGCACACCACCATGATCAACGGCCTCGGCGTGCTCGGCTGGGGCGTCGGCGGCATCGAGGCCGAGGCTGCGATGCTCGGCCAACCCATCACCATGCTCATTCCCCAGACCATCGGCTTCAAGCTGACTGGCACCCTGCCCGAAGGCGCGACCGCCACCGATCTGGTGCTGCGCGTAACCGAGATGCTGCGCAAGAAGGGTGTGGTCGGTAAGTTCGTCGAGTTCTTCGGCGACGGTCTCGATCATCTGCCGCTGGCCGATCGCGCGACGCTGGCCAACATGGCGCCGGAATATGGCGCGACCTGCGGCCTGTTCCCGATCGACGTCGAAACCATCACCTACCTCGAGGTTTCTGGCCGCAGCGCCGAACAGGTCGCCCTGGTCGAAGCCTACGCCAAGGCGACCGGCACCTGGCGCGACGCGAACACCCCCGACGCGGTCTACTCCGATACGCTCGAACTCGACATGAACAGCGTCCAGCCCAGTCTGGCTGGCCCCAAGCGCCCACAGGACCGTCTCGACCTGAGCGCGGCGAAAACGGTCTATCGCGCAGCTCTCGAAGAGGACACCTCCGAACGCTCGGCCGGTGGTTCGACCACGGCTGAGATCAACGGCGAGAAAGTCGAGATCAAGGACGGTGCGGTCGTCATCGCCGCCATCACCTCCTGCACCAACACTTCGAACCCATCGGTGATGATCGGCGCCGGACTCGTCGCCAAGAAGGCGCACGAACGGGGCCTGAAGGTGAAACCCTGGGTCAAGACCAGCCTCGCCCCGGGTTCACTGGTCGTCTCGAGTTACCTGGACAAGGCCGGGCTGACGCCACACCTGCAAGCGCTCGGCTTCCATACCGTCGGCTACGGCTGCACGACCTGCATCGGTAATTCCGGCCCCCTGCCGCCCGCCGTGAGCGAAGCGATCCGCTCGGGCGATCTGGTCGTCTGTTCCGTGCTGTCAGGCAACCGCAATTTCGAGGGCCGGGTGCACGCCGAAGTCAAAATGAATTTCCTCGCCTCGCCGCCGCTGGTCGTCGCCTACGCGCTGGCCGGCACGCTCGATCTCGATCTCACCAAAGAACCCCTGGGAACCGATGCCAACGGTGAGGATGTCTATCTCAAGGACATCTGGCCGACCTCAAAGGAAATCCAGGAGGCCGTCGCCGCGACCATCAACTCGAAGATGTTCGGTGACAGCTATGCCAGCGTTTTCGAAGGCGACGCGCGCTGGTCGGGAATCGAGGTCACGGCGTCGAACCAGTACGATTGGGACGACACTTCGACCTACGTCAAGAATCCGCCCTATTTCGTCGACATGCCGGAAACCCCGGGGCCGATCCGTCCCATCGAGGGCGCCCGAGCTTTGGCCAAACTGGGTGATTCGATCACCACCGACCATATCTCGCCAGCCGGCTCGATCAAGAAAGACAGCCCTGCCGGGAAATATCTGATCGATAACGGCGTGGACGTGGCCGACTTCAACTCCTATGGCTCGCGCCGCGGCAACCATGAAGTGATGATGCGCGGCACCTTCGCCAACATCCGCCTGCGCAATCAGCTCGCGCCGGGCACCGAGGGGGGGTGGACGCGCCACCAGCCGAGCGGCGAGCAGATGTCGATCTACGATGCGGCCATGCGCTACCAGGACGAGAGCGTGCCGCTGGTGATCCTCGCCGGCAAGGAGTACGGCACAGGATCCTCGCGCGACTGGGCGGCCAAGGGCACGATGCTGTTAGGTGTGCGGGCCGTTGTCGCGGAGAGCTTCGAACGCATTCACCGCTCCAATCTGGTCGGTATGGGTGTGCTGCCGCTGACCTTCAAGGATGGGCAGAGTGCGGATTCCCTGGGCTTGACCGGCCAGGAAATCTACACCATCGAGGGCCTGGCCGATGGCGTACGCGAAGTGACCGTCATAGCCGATGCCGGCGATGGCCAGGTGACCCGCTTCCCCTGCACCGTGCGGGTCGACACCCCCAAGGAGTGGGAGTACTACCAGCACGGCGGCATCCTGCATTACGTGCTGCGCCAGCTGGCGGCCTGAGCACCGCGCGGGCCACCTGCGCGATTCCCCCGGAGCGCGGCAACCGACCGCCCCGGGGCAGTCAGCGGCGGGTTGGTGGCAGCTGCGCGCGCCGCCGGGATGCACCTGCCGCACCCGCTTCGCTACACTGGCGGCCATGCCGCCCGAGACCGACTTTGACATTCCGCTCGACGAAATCGAGATTACGGCGATCCGTGCGCAGGGCCCCGGTGGCCAGAATGTCAACAAAGTCGCTACCGCCATCATGCTCCGCTTCGACATCCGCGCCTCGTCCCTGCCCGATTGGCACAAGAGCAAGCTCCTCGCGCGTGGCGACCGGCGCATTTCGCGCGACGGTATCCTGACCATAAAAGCGCAGCGTCATCGTTCACAGGAGAAGAATCGGGAAGACGCGCTGGGCCGCCTGGCAGAGTTACTGGCGCTCACCCGTCGTCAGCCCAAGCCACGCATCGCGACACGCGTGACGGCGGGCGCAAGGCAACGGCGCCTCGACACCAAACGTCAGCGAGCCGGCACCAAAGCCCTGCGCCGTCCGCCCGCCGGCGACGATTGAAGCGCAGCCAGCGTCACTATTTCAGTCCTTCATTGTGCGGCGCTTGCCTACCGATGCGCACGCGGTGCTATAGTGCCTCGCGCAGCACGCCCAGGGAGGTAGCCCCCATGACACGAATCCTCACTCTCGCAGCCCTGCTTGCCGCGCTTGCGGCTTGCGGCAACGATGAACCCGCATCGACCACCGCGGGCACGTCCAATGCACCGACAGCGGCCGCCCCCTCCTCGGCAGCGCCGTCGTCCCCAGCAGCGGACACGACGGCGCTGCCCAGCGCAGCGGCAACGACCGACGACGATGAAATTACCTACGACCCCATCGACGTCAGCAAACTCGACAACGCCTGGTGGCAGCAATATTCGGCCGGGAGCTGAGGAGAAACCGCTGAGGGAGCCGCCGCCATGGACCTGCTCGAGGTTTTGCGGTCCACCGCGACCTGCCGCTACTACAAACCCGATGCGGTCCCGGACGCGCTCCTGGCCAGCGTACTGGACGCCGCACGCTGGGCTCCCAGCGGCGGCAACCGGCAGCCCGTCGAGCTCATCGTGGTTCGTGCCCAAGAGACCAAACAGGCTCTGCAGGCGCTCTATCTGCCGTTCTGGGACGAATACGTCGGCGGCATCCGCAGTGGCTCCGTCCGCATCGGTTCGCGCGACGCGCGCATTCTGCAGGCCGCCGATCATTTCGCCCGGCACCTGGCCGATATCCCCGTGCTGATCGTCGTCTGTGCGCGTCTGAACGATGTCCATCCCACAGATACTGCGCTCGGACGTCTGAGTATCGTCGGTGGGGCTTCGATTTACCCTGCCGTACAAAACATCCTGCTGGCCGCCCGCCACGCCGGTCTCGGCACCGCGTTGACGACGCTGCTGTGCGCGGCCGAACCGCAAGTCAAAGCGCTGCTCGCCATACCGGACGAGCTCTCGACCGCAGCCATGGTCACTCTGGGCTGGCCGGCGCGTCCGTTGCCGCGCAAGCTCAATCGGCGACCTCTGGGCGAAATGGCCTGGGCCGAACGCTACGGCTCACCGCTGCCAGGCACGCGCTGAGCCATTGCCGCGAGATCCGGGCGGTGCCGCACAGGCGCCGTTCAAATGCCGAGATTGGCCAGTGTCACCATGATGTCGTTCAAGATGTTGGTGACACGCGGATGTTCGACTTCGAACGTCTCGATCTGATGCTGGACCTTTTCCAGCAGAGAATCGTGATCCGCGGCATCGTCGACCTCATCCAGCTCCTGCTCTATCTCGTCGATCAGGGCGGTCAGGCGGAGCCTGGCCTCCGCGTCATCGGGGCCGAACGCGGCGAGCTCGGCACGCAGCCTGTCCAGCGATGTCTGTAACTCAACGCGGCTCATGTTCTCCATCCTCCCAAATGTAATCTTCGCAGATTCATAACGCGGCCGACACTGACTGGCGTTCGCTACATGCTCCGCCGGTCTCGTCGCTGTCGACGAACAGCATCAGCACATCGTTCAGGAAACGATAACCGAGTGCCGTCGGGCAGACCCGCTCTCCGTCACTCGTCAGCCAGCCCCGCGTGACGGCCAGTGCCAGCGGCATAGTCAAGGCGTCGGCACCCGTCGCGATCCCGGTGCGCCGCGCGCACTCGCTCAATGTGAAACCGTCACGCAGGCGCAATGCGTTCAGCATGAATTCGATCAGGCGGTCAGCGTCCGCGAGCAGGTGCTCGCTGGCGAGCGCCCGCCCACTGGCCGCGAGTTTGACGTAACGATCGGGGTGACGCACCTTTTCACGGCGCCGGATACGAGCATCCGCGCCGGTGAGCTTGCCATGCGCGCCCGCACCGATGCCGAGATAATCTCCGAACGCCCAGTAATTGAGGTTGTGGCGCGCCTGACGACCGGGCCTCGCATAGGCCGAGATTTCGTACTGCCGGTAGCCGGCCAGCGCGAGCAGCTCCTGGCCAGCATCCTGCTCATCGGCGGTGCGATCGTGCTCGGGCAGGGCTGGCGGCCTGGCGCTGAATGCCGTGCCGGGTTCGATCGTCAACTGATACCAGGAGATATGGGCGGGGTGGGCAGCGATGGCCTGCTCGAGGTCGCGCAGACTGTCATCCGGCGCCGCGCCCGGCAGACCGAACATGAGATCGAGATTGAAATTGTCGAATCCAGCGCTACGAGCGCCGTCGATGGCGCGTTGCGCCTGGCTGGCGTCATGGACACGACCGAGCGCGACGAGTCTCGCATCATCGAAGCTCTGGATCCCGAGTGAAAGCCGATTGATGCCAGCGGCACGATAGCCGGCGAAACGCCCGACTTCGGCACTGCCGGGATTCGCCTCCAGCGTGATCTCGATATCATCGACCAACGGCATGCGCGCGGCGACGCCGTCGAGCAACCGCGCGATGGCAGGCGCGCCGAACAGGCTGGGGGTGCCGCCGCCGATGAAAATGCTGCCGAGCACCGGGCATGTACCGCCGCCGGCCTGTAACGTGCGCAGTTCGTCGTCCAGATCGGCCAGCAGGGCCGTCACATAAGTGCCCTCGGCGAGGGCCTGCGGCGCGCGATGGGAGTTGAAATCGCAATACGGACATTTGCGCTCACACCATGGGATATGAATGTACAGCCCGATCGATTCGGTGTTCATGTCGATTGGGCGAACTCCGCACCGAGCAGGCGTGCCAGCGCAGCACCGGCCTGGCCGCGATGGCTCAAGGCGTTCTTGCGCAGCGGCGGGAGCTCAGCCGCCGAGAGCGTCTCGCCAGCGGGAAGGAATAGGGGGTCGTAACCGAAACCGCCGGCGCCGCGCGGAGCTTCGAGCACGCGCCCCTGCCAGAGGCCGGTGGCCAGCAGCGGCAGCGGATCCGCAGCGTGGCGCAAATAGACCATCACACACACGAAACAACAGCGGCGGGCCGGCGGCGGGACACCGTCCAGCGCAGCGAGCAACCTGTTGACGTTGGCCTCATCGCTGGCTCCGGCACCGGCATAACGGGCCGAATGGATACCGGGTGCACCGTCCAGAGCCGGCACGACCAGCCCGGAATCGTCGGCGATCGTCGCCAGGCCGGTCGCCGCGGCCGCCTGGCGGGCCTTGATAATGGCGTTCTCGACGAATGTCGTACCGCTTTCCTCGGCCGCGCCGAGGCCGAACTCCGCCTGGGTGCGCAGGGCAACGGGCAATTCCGCCAGCAGCGCGGCGAGTTCGGCCAGTTTGCCCTGATTGCCGCTCGCGAGAACGATCTGCACCGGGTCAGCAGTCTCAGGCGCCGCCCGCGCGGGCGCGCTCCTGCAGCGCGAACAGTTGCCGGATACCGCCCTCGGCGAGGTCAAGCATGCTGTCCATCTCCTCACGTCGGAATGCATGGCCCTCGGCCGTACCCTGGATCTCGACGAAGTGGCCACCGCCGTTCATGACCACGTTCATATCGGTCTCCGCATTGGAGCCTTCGGCGTAATCGAGATCGAGCACCGGCATGCCGTCGAAGATCCCGACCGAGACCGAGGCGACCGCACCGTGCAGCGGATTGCGCTTCAATTTTCGCGTCTCGAGCAGCGCATCAACGGCATCGGCCAGGGCCACGTAAGCGCCCGTGATCGAAGCCGTGCGGGTCCCTCCATCGGCTTGCAGGACATCGCAATCGATGGTCACCGTCATCTCGCCCAGCGCTTCCAGGTCGACGACCGCGCGCAGCGCACGGCCGATCAGACGCTGGATTTCCATGGTCCTGCCGCCCTGACGGCCCTGGCTGGCCTCGCGCCGCATGCGTGAATGCGTGGAGCGCGGCAACATACCGTACTCGGCCGTGATCCAACCTGAACCCGTGCCTTTCAGGAACGGGGGTACGCGGGCCTCGATGCTGGCATTGCACAGCACCCGCGTATCACCGAATTCGACCAGCACCGAGCCCTCGGCGTGGCGGGTGAAGTTACGGGTGAATTTCACCGCGCGCATTTCGTCGGCGGCTCGGCCGCTCGGTCGCTTGACCATCATATTCCTCAGATTGGGTTGGGCCGGGCATTATACGACCCGAAGCTACTGCGGCGATGGGATAGCGGTAGGCGGCCACGGTAGCAGCCGTTACCATTGCGCGGCAGCTGCTTGCGCCGATTGCGGAGATCCTGACCAATGCCCTACAGCATGACCGCGTTCGCGCGGGTGGAGTTCTCGGGCCCGTGGGGACGCGGGTCCTGGGAGCTGCGTTCTGTCAACCATCGCTATGCCGAGATCGGGGTGCGCCTGCCGGAAGATTTCCGTCTGATCGAAGGCGCCGTTCGCGATCGCGTCGCGGCCGCCGCCCGGCGCGGCAAGATCGACTGCACTTTGCGCTTCGAAGGCGGCCAGGCAGCGCTCGACGAATTGCATATCAACGAAACTGCGGCGCTGGCCGTGCTCGCCGCTGCACGCCGTATCAGCGCCCTCGACCCGCACACCACTGCGATCAACCCGCTCGACATCCTGCGCTGGCCCGGCGTCAGTGTCGCCGCTGAAACCGACCTCGACGAAGTGCGCCGCCATGTGCTCGAACACCTCGATGACGCCCTCGATGCGTTTCTCGACGGTCGCCGGCGCGAAGGCGAGAAGCTGGCCGGTTTGATCGCACAACGGCTGGACGGTATCCGCGCCCAGATTGAGCTGCTCACCGAGCGCGTGCCCGAAATCATTGCCGTGATCCGCGAACGCCATGAGAATCGCATGCGGGAGCTGGCCGACAACCTCGACGAAGCGCGCATCGAACAGGAGTGCGCACTGCTCATCCAGCGTCTCGATGTCGCCGAAGAACTCGATCGTCTCGCCGCCCACGTGGAAGAAGTCGCGCGCGTGCTCGAACAGGACGAGCCGATCGGCCGCCGCCTCGATTTCCTGATGCAGGAGCTGAACCGTGAAGCCAACACACTCGGGTCGAAATCGGCGCATGTCGATACTGCCGGTGCTGCGGTCGAGCTCAAGGTACTGATCGAACAAATCCGCGAGCAGGTGCAGAACATTGAGTAGGAGCAGCGGTCACCTGTTCGTCATCTCGGCGCCATCGGGCGCCGGCAAAACCAGCCTCGTACGTGCCCTGGTCGCAGCCGACAAGCAACTGTGCGTATCGGTATCGCATACCACCCGGCCGCGCCGCAACGGCGAGGCCGACGGCGTCGACTATCACTTCGTCGATGCTGCCAGCTTCGCGCATATGGCCGCCGCCGGCTGCTTCCTCGAACATGCGCAGGTATTCGATCACGCCTACGGCACCTCGCGTGACGCAGTGAGCACGCGTCTCGATGCCGGTGTCGATGTCATCCTCGAGATCGACTGGCAGGGCGCCCGCAGCGTGCGCGCAGCGGCGCCGGACGCGATCACGGTGTTCGTTCTGCCGCCGTCGGTGGCTGAACTCGAACGGCGCCTGCGCGAACGCGGCGACCGCGCCGAGAGCATCGCCAGGCGCATGCACGATGCCCAGCGCGAGATGTCCCATTACGGTGAATACGATTACCTGTTGATCAATGACGATTTCGAACGCACCCTCGCGGCGCTCGGCGCCATCGTCACCGCTGCGCGCCTGCGGCGCCCCGCCCAGGAGATGCGCCACGCCGCCCTGCTGGCCGAACTCGTAGCGCCCTGAGCGGGATTTTGCTATATTTTGCGGCCCTTTCGAGCCGCTTACACAGGAAGACACCACCATGGCACGCGTGACCGTCGAAGACTGCCTGCCCACCGTCGGCAACCGCTTTGATCTCGTGCTCGTCGCCAGCCGCCGCGCCCGTCAGATCGCGCATGGCGCCCAGCCGCTGGTCGACATCGAGAACGACAAACCCACCGTGATCGCGCTGCGTGAAATCGCGGCCGGTCTCATGAACCTCGAGATCCTCGACGAAATCGACGCCAAGGAGCGCGCCGCCGAAGAATTCGAACTCGCCGTCGAACTCGCCGAGCAGCAGATCGCGCAGCCGGACAACGATTCCGATTTCTGAGGCCCGCGGCCGACACCGGCCGCGCCCCCGGATTGGCATGTCCCGTCACTTGCCGCCACTGCCCGCTACCCAGCACCCCGCACCCGCGCCGCGCGGCACACGTGCGCCATGAGTACCGTCGAACCCCTCGCCCAGGAAACCTCGCTGCGCATCGACGACCTGTGCCGCCGCACCCGCTCCTACCTCAGCGCCGACGAGATCAAGCAGGTCCGTCGCGCCTATCATTTCAGTGCCGCCGCGCACGAGGGGCAGAAGCGTCAAAGCGGCGAACCCTATGTCCAGCACCCGCTCGAGGTCGCCGGCATTCTCGCCGAGATGCACATGGACCACGAGACGCTGGTCGCGGCCATGCTTCACGACGTCATCGAAGATACGCTGGTGGCCAAGGAGCGTATCAGCGAAGAGTTCGGCGCCGAGGTCGCCCAAATCGTCGACGGCCTGTCCAAACTGACGCAAATCGAGTTCGAGTCGCATGCCGAAGCCCAGGCGCGGAATTTCCAGAAGATGCTCATGGCCATGGCGGACGATATTCGCGTCATCCTGGTCAAACTCGCCGACCGCCTCCACAACATGCGCACGCTGGGCGCGCTCAAACCCGAGAAGCGCCGGCGTATCGCGCGCGAGACCCTGGAAATCTACGCACCGATTGCGCAGCGCCTGGGCATGAATGCCATTCGTCTGGAGCTCGAAGATCACGGTTTCCAGGCGCTCTATCCGCTGCGTCACGGCGTCCTCAAGCGGGTCATCCAGAAAATCCGCGGCAATCGCAAAGAAGTGATCGCCAAGATCAAGAACCGCATCAAACGCCAGCTGCGCCAGGAACAGCTGGTTGCACACGTCGTCGGGCGAGAGAAACACCTCTACAGCATCTACAAGAAGATGCGCGAGAAACACCTGCATTTCTCCGAAGTCCACGATGTCTATGCGTTCCGGCTGATCGTCGACTCGGTCGATACCTGCTATCGAACCCTCGGCGTGGTCCACGGCCTGTATAAGCCCGTGCCGGGGACCTTCAAGGACTACATCGCGATCCCCAAAGCCAATGGCTATCAGTCTCTGCATACCGTGCTGTTCGGGCCCTTCGGAATCCCCATCGAAGTGCAGATTCGGACCAACGAGATGGACCAGGTGGCGGAGGCCGGAATCGCCGCGCACTGGCTGTACAAGACCGGAGAAAGTGCTGCCAAGAGTGCGCACAAACGGGCTCGAGACTGGCTGCGCGGCGTCATCGAAATGCAACGGCGGGCGGGCAATTCCCAGGAGTTTCTCGAAAACGTCAAAGTCGATCTGTTTCCGGACGAGGTCTATGTGTTCACGCCC
Organism: Gammaproteobacteria bacterium; assembly: GCA_040904625.1. GTDB lineage: Bacteria > Pseudomonadota > Gammaproteobacteria > JACKNG01. Next base: position 20,341 of record JBBDTC010000127.1, on the reverse strand, counting down.
AAGGGCGAGATCATGGAACTGCCGCGGGGCGCCACGGCGATCGATCTCGCCTATGCCATCCACACGGATATTGGCAACAGCTGCGTCGGTTGCCGTATCGATCGCCGCCTGGTACCGCTGCGTACCCAGCTGCGCACCGGCGAATCGGTCGAGATCGTGACGGCGCCGGGGGCGCGTCCCAACCCGGCCTGGCTCAATTTCGTCGTCACCGGCAAAGCCCGGGCGAACATCCGCCACTATCTCAAGAACATGCATCAGGATGAAGCCTGTGCGCTGGGCCGGCGCATGCTGAACCGTGAACTGGAACGCTTCGAGACCAGTATCGATGCACTCGATCCCGAGCGTCTGGATCACGCGTTGAAGAGTTTCAATCTGGCCTCGCTGGACGATCTGCTCGGCGACATCGGCCTCGGTATCCGCCCCGCGCCGCTGGTCGCGCGCGCACTGGTGCCGAGCGTCATCGAAGACAAGTCCGAATCCACCCGCCGCCGCAAGCGCAACGAGACCGTGCCGGCACCGCTGCTCATCCACGGCACCGAGGGCATGGTCGTGACCATCCCCAAATGCTGCTACCCCATTCCAGGCGATCCGATCATGGGATTTCTCACCGCCGGACGCGGCATCGTCATACATCATCCCTCATGCAAGAACGTGGTCGAGTTCCGCAACGCCCCGGACAGGTGGGTCGACGTCGAATGGGCACCGGATCTGCATTACGAATTCTCGGCGGAGATCGTACTGGACGTAGCCAACCAACGCGGCGTGCTGGCTACCGTCGCCGCCGGCTGCGCCGATCAGAGCGCCAACATCGAAGGCATCGAGTTGTCGGAACGCGACGAGCACTATTCCCATATGCGTCTGATCGTCGGTGTTCGCGACCGCAAGCATCTCGCCGATGTGATCCGTGTCCTGCGCAACATCAAGACCGTGGTCCGCGTCCATCGCAAACGTGCCTGAAAGGCCCGATACTGCAACCGCCCTGGGTCGCTACAATAGGGCAGCGGCGGCATCGACCGCGGCGCAATCAGCGAGGAATCATTCATGAGCAGAAGCGTCGTCGAGACGTCAGCGGCGCCCGCCGCCATCGGCACCTATTCCCAAGCCATCGTGCACGGCGACACCGTTTATGTCTCGGGCCAAATCCCGCTCGATCCGCATACCATGCTGCTCGTCGCCGGCGACATGCGAGCGCAGATCGTGCGCGTGCTCGACAATCTCGCCGGCGTCATCGAAGCCGCCGGGGCCCGTCTCGACGACTGCCTCAAGCTGACCGTCTATCTCACCGATCTCGACCATTTTGCGCTGGTCAACGAAGTCATGGCCGAGTATTTCACGACGCCGTACCCGGCGCGTGCCGCGGTTGGGGTGACGGCGCTTCCGCGCGGTGCGGCCGTCGAGATGGATGCGATCGTCGCCCGCCCTGCCTGATCGTCAACGCACTGGCGCAAATGGCTAGTCCGCCTGCGCTCGATGCCGCCGTCACCGACCTCGCCGGGGTCGGTCCGAAACTGGCCGAAAGCCTGGCGCGCCTGCGCATCGACTGCATCGGTGATCTGCTGTTCCACCTCCCGCTGCGCTACGAAGACCGCACCCGCTTGACCCCCATCGGCGCTTTGCGCGTCAACCGCGAAGCCCTTATCGAGGGCACTGTCGATGCCGCGCAGATCGTCTTCGGCCGGCGTCGCGCACTGGTGTGCCGGGTCAGCGATGGCAGCGGCGCAGTCCATCTTCGTCTCTTCCATTTCAATACCGCCCAGCAACAGCGCCTGCAGCCCGGCCGTCGGGTACGCTGCTTCGGCGAAGTGCGGCGCGGCCCACGAACTTTCGAGATGGTTCATCCCGAAGTACAGATCATCGATCCCGCCGATCCGCAGCCGGTTGCAGTCGAACTGACACCGGTCTATCCGACCACCGAAGGACTGCACCAGACCCGCCTGCGGCGCCTGACCGACCAGGCCCTGACGGTGCTCGAAGCCGACGCCGTGGCGGACCTGATCCCGTTGCCACTACGCGACCGGCTGGCCCTGCCGTCGCTGCAGGAAGCGCTGCGTTTCGTCCATCGTCCACCACCCGATGCCGACACCGCACTGCTCGCCGATTCCATGCATCCGGCGCAGCGTCGCCTGGTCTTCGAAGAACTCCTCGCCCATCAGCTGAGTCTGCGCCGCCTGCGTGAGAGCGCACGCGAATACGCGGCACCTGAAGTGCGCAGCCGCTCCTTGAGAGAACGCCTGCTGGCAGGCCTGGGCTTCGAGCTCACCGGCGCACAGCAGCGGGTGATCGCCGAAATCGACCGCGATCTCGGCGCCGGTCGTCCAATGCAGCGGCTGCTGCAGGGTGATGTCGGGGCGGGCAAGACCGCAGTGGCCGCGGCTGTAGCCGCTGCTCGAGAACGGCTACCAGGTTGCGCTGATGGCGCCGACCGAACTGCTCGCTGAACAACATGCGACGAACCTGCGGCGCTGGTTCGGCGCCCTCGGCATCGACGTGCTGCTGTTCACCAGCCGGCTGACCAAGGCCCAGCGTACGCCACTGCTGGCACGTCTTGCGGAATCGAACGCGGCGCTCGCCATCGGCACCCACGCCCTGTTCCAGCAGGACGTGCACTACGCCAGGCTCGGCCTCATCATCGTCGACGAGCAGCACCGCTTCGGCGTCGATCAGCGGCTCGCGTTGCGCGACAAAGGCGCCCACGAGGGTTTCCGCCCGCACCAGCTGATCATGACGGCGACGCCGATTCCGCGCACGCTGGCCATGGCCGCCTATGCCGACCTCGATGTCTCCGTGCTCGACGAACTGCCACCCAACCGCAAGCCGGTACGTACGGTCGTGCTGGCGGAAGCCCGGCGTCCTGACATCGTCGCGCGGATCGCCAACGTCACGGCCGCCGGCCGACAGGTCTACTGGGTGTGCCCCTTGATCGAGGAATCCGAGGTGCTGGAGAGCCAGGCGGCGACGGAAAGCGCCGCCGCCCTGGCCGAAACTTTGCCGGATATCCGCGTTGGCCTCGTCCACGGCCGCCTGAGCGATCGCGACAAGGATGCCGCGATGGCGGCGTTCGCTGCCGGGGAGACCGATCTGCTGGTCGCCACCACGGTGGTGGAGGTCGGCGTCGACGTACCCAACGCGAGCCTGATGGTGATCGAGAACGCCGAACGGCTGGGTTTGTCGCAGCTGCATCAACTGCGTGGCCGTGTCGGCCGCGGTGCCCGTCATGCCGATTGCGTGTTGTTGTACAAGCCGCCGCTGACGGCCCTGGCCCGCGAACGGCTGCAGGTGATGCGTGAGACGACCGATGGCTTCGTCATCGCCGATCGCGATCTCGAACTGCGCGGTCCGGGCGAGCTGCTCGGAACGCGCCAGGCCGGCCAGGCGCAGTTTCGCATCGCCGATCTGGGCCGCGATGCCGGCCTGCTCGACGAAGTACACCAGGCCGCGGAAATCATCCTGCACGACTATCCCGAGATCGCCACCCGCTTGATCACGCGCTGGCTGGCGCAACGCGTGCAGTATGCGGATGTCTGAATCGCAAGCGGGCCGGGCGCGAGTCCGATGACGGTGTAAACTGCAGCCCCTGACACGCAGCCGCCATGCATCGGCACTCAATCCATACACAGACCAACTCTCTCGTGCGCCGCAATCACCATGTCCCCGCGTCGTAATCAAGCCCGCCGGCACGCGACACCACGTAAAGTGTCTGTCGCCACACGCTTGGCAAATTATGCACGCCTGACCCGTCTCCACCGCCCGATCGGCATCCTGCTGCTGCTATGGCCGGTGCTATGGGCCCTGTGGCTGGCCGCGGGAGGTCTGCCCGCTCTCGACGTGCTCGTTATCTTCCTCATCGGCACGGTGTTGATGCGATCGGCCGGCTGTGTCATCAACGATTATGCGGATCGGAACTTCGACGGCCATGTCGAACGTACCCGCGATCGCCCGCTGGCCACGGGGGCGGTAGCCGAACGTGAAGCCCTGTTCCTGTTCAGTGGGCTGGTAGTCCTGGCTGGTCTGCTGGTGCTTGCCACCAACCTGCTGACCATCGCTCTCGCTGTCGTCGGCGTAGTGCTCGCCGCCACCTATCCGTTTGCCAAGCGCTATACCTATCTGCCCCAACTGCATCTCGGTGCGGCCTTCGGCTGGGCCGTGCCGATGGCCTTCGCCGCTCAGAGTCAGGCCCTGCCACCGCTGAGCTGGCTGGTTTTCTGTGCGACTGTGCTGTGGGCCGTGATCTACGACACCGAGTACGCCATGGTCGATCGCGAGGACGATCTCAAACTCGGAATCAAATCGACGGCCATTCTGTTCGACGACAACGACCGGCTGATCATCGGCGTGCTGCAGGCGTTGATGTTGATCAACCTGGTGCTGATCGGGCGCGAGGCCGCACTCGGCTGGCCCTACCATGTCGGGCTCGGTATCGCGGGATTGTTGTTTCTGTATCAGCAATATCTCATTCGCGAACGTTCGCGCGCGGGTTGCTTTGCCGCTTTCATGAACAACAATTGGATCGGTGGAGTCATCTTCGCGGGTTTGCTGGCAAGTCTGCACGGCATCAGTGCATGAGCATGCGACGCGCGGTGATGAGGGGCGGCGATGCAAGCGAACCAGCGCGACAGCAGGTGCATTCCAATCGCGCAGTGGTATCATCGACCGCACAATTTCAACAGGTCGGGGGGAATTTCCATGAATCCACTTAAATCGATTCCGGGCACGATTATTGCGGGTTTCGTCGTCGCAGCAATCATCATCGCTATTGTCGGCAGCGGCATGTTCAATCTGTGGTCATTGACAGTCTGGCTACACGTCATCTTCGGTGTCATCTGGATTGGCCTGCTCTACTACTTCAACTTCGTCCAGGTTCCCGCGGTTGCCGAGGCGGGCGCCGACAAGGACGGCCCGGGACCGGCCGCGATCAACAAATACGTCGCTCCGCGAGCCCTGTGGTGGTTCCGCTGGGGGGCGGTCGGCACCTGGCTGACCGGTGCGGCCGCGCTCGAAGCCATGGGCGTCGGTCTGGTCAGCGCCTTCACGTTGGCCAACGGTGCGGCGGTGATCGGCATCGGCGCTTGGTTAGGCACGATCATGTTGATCAATGTATGGGCGCTGATCTGGCCCAATCAGAAGAAGATTCTCGGCATCGTGCCGGCTTCGGACGAGGAGAAAGCCCAGGCCAAGGTCGTCGCCTTGATGGCCTCGCGGACCAATACGCTGTTGTCGATTCCGATGCTGATGTGCATGGTCGGCCACGCCCACGGTTTGCCCTACTGAGGCGAACCGTCACATCGCCTACCGAGCCCGGCGCATGCCGGGCTTTTTTATGGTCGAACTACTGAACAGTCATCGCGTCTCGGTCGCTTGACAGTCAACCGGTATCCGCGCGGCTGCGCGCGGGCACACGCGCGGCCTGGCCGACGGTCTCGCCGCGATAGTGCTCGGCACGACGGTCGACCAGGCGACGCGCGGCCGGGTCCAAATCCGCACACAGCACGGCATGATTGTCGCGGGCCAGTGCTGTCTGCCGTTCGCTGGCGACATGCAACAAGGCACAGGCTTCGATCAGGTCACGCTCCACACCACGCCCTTCGGCATAGATGAAGGCGAGGTTGATCTGAGCGTCGACGCTGCCGCCACGCGCCGCCCGCTGGTACCAGCTCAGTGCCAACGCCGGGTCCTGCGGCCAGCTGCGCCCGGCTTCGAACAACATCGCCAGACTCAATTGCGCGCTGACCAATCCGGCTTCGGCCGCAGCCTCATAGAGCGTACGGGCGCGCACCTGATCCGCCGCGACGCCGCGGCCGAGACGATACAGGCGGGCCAGATTGAATTGCGCCTGGACCTGGCCTTGCTCAGCCGCGCGTGCGTACCAGCGCGCCGCCTCCGCGTAAGACTGCGCTACCCCCACACCCTGCTCGTGCAGCACACCGAGGGCGAACGCCGCATCCGCATGACCGGCCGTCGCGGCCTGCTCGAACCAGGCGTAAGCAGCGCGAGGATCACGCGCAACGCCCCGGCCCTGGGTATACATCCGGCCGAGTTGCAGCGCAGCCTCGACATCGCCCGCGCTCGCGTAGCCACGCAAGCGGGTCACGGCATCGGCATTCCCGCGCAGCGCGGCACGCGCGAACCAGTCGCGCGCGCTGTCCGCACAGACGGCACGGCGCGCCTCGCACATCAAGGCCAGATTGTATTGCGCTTTGGCAAAGCCCTGGGCTGCACTCTTGCGATACCAGGCAAAGGCGGCGGCGTCATCACGCGGCGTTCCTTCGCCATTGTCGAACAGGAGCCCGAGCGCGAATTGGGCCCGCGCGTCACCGGCTTCCGCGAGTGGCGAGAAGACGGTGAGAGCGCGGACGTAATCTCCCTCTTTATACGCAGCGACGCCCGCGCCGTAATCGGCATACACCGCCACGGTGCCTGCCACGCAGGCGGCTATAATCACGGCCTTGACGATCGAGCGACGACGCTTCATGGCCACTTCTAGCGGCCGCGAGCCTGAAAACTTCGAGCAAGCCGCTGCCGAGAGCACGATCCACTGGCGGGCGCTCGCGTGGATTTGCGCAGCCGCGGTTCTCGTGATCTCCCTGCTGCCCGTACCGGATCTACCGGTAGAACCGCCACAAGACACCGACAAACTGGTCCATTTCGGTCTCTACTGCGGGCTTGCCTGGCTGTTCTCACGAGCCTATCCACGCTGCTCATTCATCATGCTCGGCGGCATCCTGACCGGCTATGGGGCCTTGATCGAATTCCTGCAAACAGCCACCACCGCCCGCTATGGTTCTTTCGCTGACGGCTTGGCCAATGCACTGGGAGTGCTGATAATGCTGCTCCTTATCGCCTCTATCCGACGCCGTCGAGCACGGCGTCCAGCACGGTGACCACCGCAATATGACTATGCCCCCATCCGATTCCCGCCCATTGGCCGGTATGCGTGTACTCGAAGTCGGCCAACTTCTCGCCGGGCCGTTTACCGGCACGGTACTGGGCTACTTCGGCGCCGAAGTCATCAAAGTCGAGCCCCCCGGCAGCGGTGACCCCATCCGCACCTGGCGCGAAGTGCGCAACGGCACCTCTCTGTGGTGGGCCAGCCTGGCGCGCAACAAGAAGTGTGTAACGCTCGACCTGCGCGAGGAACGCGGCCGCGGTTTGCTGCGCGAACTGGCGGCCAGGGCGGACGTGTTCATCGAGAATTTTCGTCCGGGAACGATGGAGAAATGGGGTCTGGCCCCGGAGACCTTCAAGGCCGACAATCCCGGCCTCATCTATGCACGCATCTCGGGCTACGGGCAAACCGGGCCGTCCGCTTCCAAGGCCGGCTTCGCTTCTGTTTGCGAGGCCTTCGGTGGGTTCCGCTATGTCAACGGTGTCCCGGGTGAGGCACCGGTAAGACCCAATCTCAGCATCGGCGATACGCTGGCCGGGATCCACGCAGCCCTGGGCGTCCTGCTGGCCTACATCGGCCGCCAGCGCGACGGCGCCGGGCAAGTCGTCGATGTGGCGATATTCGAAGCGGTATTCAATCTGCTCGAAGGCGTCATTCCCGAGTACAGCGGCGCCGGCGTGATCCGCCAGCCGTCGGGTTCGACCCTGACCGGAATCGTGCCCTCGAATACCTACCGCTGTGCCGACGGCAAGCTGATCGTCATCGGCGCCAACACCAATTCGATGTTCAAACGCCTCGTCGAAGCCATGGGGCGAGCACAGATGGCGAGCGATCCGCGCCTGGCCGACAATGCCGGGCGGGTTCGCCATCAGGACGAAGTCGATGGTGCGGTACAGGCCTGGACCAGCAGCCTGCCGTCAGCCGCAGCCCTGGCCGCACTCGATGAAGCTGGGGTCGCCGCCGGTCCCATCTACGACGCCCGCGACATGTTCGAAGATCCCCAGTTTCGCGCCCGTGGCTTGTTCGAGGAGGTCACCATCGATGGCGAACCGCTGAGCATTCCGGCCATCGTGCCGCTGCTCTCGCGCACGCCCGGGCGCACGGACTTTCCGGGGCCGGCCCTGGGCAGCCACAACGAGGAGATCTACGGCGAGCTGCTCGGCCTCGATGCCGCTGCGGTGGCGGAACTTCGCGCGGAGGGCATCATTTGAGCGCGTACGGAGCCGCCCGACGCTTGTTCGTCTACGGCACGCTGATGTTCTCCGAGGTTTTCGCAGCAGTCTGCGGCGTCCGGCCGGCAGGTCAGGCTGCGACCGTGCAAGGCTATGCCCGCCGGCGGGTACGCGACGCCATCTATCCCGCCCTGGTCGAGTGTGCCGGTGCCCGCACCGATGGACTGCTGCTGGACGATATCGACGCCGCCCAGTGGCGCCAGCTCGATGCTTTCGAGGGCGCGCTCTACGAGCGCGTCACCGTACAGGTCGAGCGCGACGCGGATGGTTTACGAGTGGCCGCACAGACCTATGTCGCCGCACCGCAGTCACGCCATCATGTCCTCGACGAACCGTGGCAGCTGCCGGCTTTCGACTCTCGCGAGCTGGCCGGCTATCTCGAATGAACCCGTGAGATTGCCATCGGCAGCTCATCGCCGATCATCTGCTGCGCACTGGGATCGACGTACGGCACATTCTCGGCGAAGATGGCTGTATCGCACACCAGCCCCATGCTTGCCTCGATCCGTCCACAGTGTCGAGTGTTTACAATAGGAACATCCAGGGTGACCTGTTTACGCCGACTGGCGCCACGCCAGTATCCGAGACCCTATAACCGGGCATCGATCACGCAGCACGGTCGCCGGCCACCTCGCTCGCTGGTCTTCCACGATCACGATCGACGCTGACGGCCGAGCGACACTTTCGCGCCCCTAGAGCATCCACTTACACGACTCATCGACATGCCCTATCCGACCCGCGCCCGGTTGATCCCGGCACTGCTGCTAGCCGCCCTGTTATTGCCGGGTGGTGCGAGCGCAGCTGAACTCCCGCAATCCATCACCCGCGTGCTGACCCAGCACAAGATCCCGAGCGACGCCCTCAGTGTGATGGTGCAGGCGGTGAACGAGGATGAACCGCGCCTCGCCCTCAATGTCGATGTCCCGCGTAATCCCGCCTCGACTGCAAAGCTCATCACCACCTGGGTTGCCCTCGATCTATTCGGCCCGACCCATACCTGGACGACCCGCCTGTACGCACTCGGACCGATCGAGAACGGTGTGCTGCACGGCGACCTGCTGATCAAGGGCTTCGGCGATCCCTACCTCGTGCTCGAGGACTTCTGGAAAATGCTCGGTGAATTGCGCCGCACCGGCCTTCGAGAAATCCGCGGCCGGCTGCTCATCGACGACAGTCATTTCGCTATCGACGAGACCGACTCTACCGCTTTCGACGGCCAGGCTTTCCGCCTTTACAACACACTGCCGAGCGCGCTGGTGGTCAATTTCCAATCGGTCGAGTTCATTCTCGATCCGGATGCGGCACGCGGTCGAGTCCAGATTACGACGGTTCCCGAACTGCCCAACCTCGAGATCACCAACGACATCAAGTTGAGCAAGGGCGCATGCCGCGGCAACGCCCCCAAGATCGCCATGATGCAGGCGGGCCCTGCGACACCGGATCACCTTGTCTTTGGCGGCACGATGCCGTTCTCCTGCCGCCACTACCGCATCGCGCGCAGCGTCATGACCCCGGAATCATATGCCTACGGCGTGTTCGACACGCTGTGGCGACAATGGGGCGGCCGTATCGAAGGCGGCCATGCGCGCGCCCGCGTGCCAGCCGGAAAGGAGCCGTTGTTGAGCTGGCGCTCGCGCCACCTGGGCGAGATCCTCGCCCCGCTCAATAAATGGAGCAACAACCTCATGACCCGCATGCTCCTCTACAGCATCGCGGAGAGCCGCTACCCGGCGCCCGTCACGCGCGTACAGGGACGCGAAGTGCTGCGCGATCATCTCGCCTCCCGCGGCCTCGATACGCGAACACTCGTTATCGACAACGGTTCCGGACTATCGCGCGACAGCCGCGTCACCGCGCGCTTCATGCTCAGCCTGCTCGCCCTGGCATGGTCCGAACCGACCATGCCCGAATTCATTTCATCGCTGTCCATTGTCGGCCAAGACGGAACCACCCGGCGCCGTTTCCGCGGCGCAGAAGAGGCCGGTCGCATGCATTTGAAGACCGGCAGCCTCGACAAGGTCTCGGCGATCAGCGGCTATGTCCATACGCCGGGCGGGCGCACGTTCATGGTCTCGATGATGCTCAATTATCTCGGCGCGAACTGGGGCATCGGCACGGAGATACAGAATGCCCTGCTGGCCTGGACTTATCGTCAGGAATGAGCGTTGCTGAGCGCGCCGTCGAGACGTTCGAGCAAGGTCTCCAGCAAGGCGGACGAGGTGGCGAAATTGAGCCGCACATGGCCCTCACCGGCAGGACCGAAGGTGCGCCCTTCGTTCAGCGCCACCCTGGCGTGCTCGAGCAGCCAGGCCTGCGGGCTGGGCTCGAGTTCGAGTTTACGCAGATCGAGCCAGGCGAGATAGGTCGCCTCCGGCGGCAAGTGCCCGACCGCAGGCCAGCGCGCGGCGACGAACTCGGCCACCCGGTCGCGGTTCGCGCGCAGCGTTGCCAGGACCTCGTCCAGCCATGGTTGGCCATGGCGCCAGGCTGCCTCGACCGCTGCGATGCTCAAGGTATTGGTGCCGCCGCGAAGGTGCGCCGGGATGCGCTCGAAACGCCGGCGCAGCGCCGGAGAGCCGAAATGCGCGAAGGCCATACACAAGCCGGCGATGTTGAACGCCTTGCTCGCCGACATGAGGGTCACGGTGCGCGCGGCGATATCGTCGCTGAGGGAGGCAACAGGGATATGCCGCGCTGGGGCGAGGATCAAGTCGGCGTGAATCTCGTCCGAGACCAGTACCAGGTCGTGGCGGCAGACGAGGTCCGCGATACGCCCGAGTTCGTCCGCCGTGAACGCGCGCCCACTCGGATTGTGCGGATTGCACAGCATGAACACCCGGCAGCCACTGTCGATGGCGGCCTCCATCGTCGCGAAATCGATCTCGTAGCGGGTAGCGCCCGGCTGCAGGTCGCAGCACACCGCGCGGCGGCCGGTCTCGGCGACGGCGTGGAGGAAAGGCGGATAGATGGGCGTCTGGATGACGACCCCGTCGCCGCGTTCGGAATAGCTCTCGAGAGCGAGATAGAGACCTTGTACGACATCACTCAGGATGAGCACATCGGCGGCCGCGATCGACCAGTCGAAGCGCGCGGCGACGCGTTCGGCAAACAGTTCCGGCAATCCGGTCCGGCGATGCGACTGAGGATAGCCGAGATCGGCGGCCTCGAGCCGCCCGGCGAGCGCCGCGCGAATCGGCTCGGCGACGACGAAATCCATATCCGCCACCCAGGCGGGCAGCACATCGGCGGGATAGTGATTCCATTTCTCGCCGCGGCGCCGGCGCAGGCCTGCTTCATTGATATCATCGAAGTTCATGCCGAGCGAGTGTATCTGCTCGGCGCCGCCGGCAAAACCACGAGCGGGAGGCCACACAGCACCATGAATGTTCTGATCACCGGCCACAGCCGCGGGCTGGGGAGCGCACTGACGGACCTGCATCTCAGTCAGGGCGATCACGTGTTCGGAGTCAGCCGCACGAAACGCCCTGGCGACGAGGCCCGGCTCACGCAGATCGTCGCCGACTTCAACGACCCGGCTGCGGCCGCCGCCGCTCTGGCTGCCCACCTGGCAGCCGACATTGCACTGGAAAGGGTGTTTCTGAATGCCGGGGTGCTGGGTCCGATCGCGGCGCTCGGCGAGACACCATTGGCCACCATCCGCGAAGTGATGGAGATCAACGTCTGGGCCAACAAGGCCGTGCTCGATTGGCTACTCGCGCGCCCCACGACGCCGGTGCAGGTAGTCCTCATGTCCTCCGGCGCGTCGGTCAGCGGCAATTTCGGCTGGGGCGCCTACGCGCTGTCGAAAGCCACGCTGAACATGCTGACCCGGCTTTACGCCCACGAATTCCCCGCCTCGCACCTGTGTGCGCTCGCGCCGGGCCTGGTCGAGACCTCGATGCAGGACGAAATCGCAGCGCAGGACGCCGAGGCCTTCCCGTCGCTGGCGCGCCTGCAGGCCGCGCGCGGTACCGCGAACATGCCCACACCCGCCATCGCCGCCCAGCGCATCGTCGACGCACTGCCGCGCCTGCGCGAGTTCCCGAGCGGCTCATTCGTCGATATGCGCGAAGCGAATCCGGATCACCCCTGAGGGTCCGCCGCAATATAACTGGGCGATTTGGGGCGTTGAGGCGCCCGGCTGGCAAGGCGCGAGGAGGGCGAATAGGGGTCCTATTCAACTGACGAGCAACGCTGCCAGACGGGATGGATCGGCGTTCCAAATAGTTCAGTTATTTTGCGGCGGGCCCTGACGCGGCTGCCGGCCTCAGGGGGTCGAGCACAGGCCGCCAACGTCGACGCCCGCCGCGCTGAGCATCTCACACGCGGCGCCCGGCCACACGGTCGCCCAACAGCAGCTGTGATCGAAGCCCGCGAAGACCCGCACGGACAGTTTGCGCCCGGCAGCGGCGATGTAGGCATCAAGGACATCCGGCGGCACGATAGGGTCTTGTGCGCCCAACAGCAGGACTTGCGGGAGATGCGCGAGCCGCGCTGCACTGTCCAGCGGATCCAGCGAATCATCGAGGGCGGATACGCCATGTTGCCGCGTCCAGGCCGCAACATCGAGGTTGCCTGCGACATGAACGAGCCACGCAATATCGCTGCGCCGCGCGGCGAGCAGCGCCGCCACGACCGCACCGCCCGAGAAGCCGATCAGGCCGATGCGTGGCCTTGGCGAGATTGGCGCAAGCAGCTCGTCCACGACCGTATCGATCGCCGCGATCACGGCTTCGGCATAGCGGTGCGAAGTCCAGTAACGCGGATCGCAAGCCCGCAGTTCGTCGCGGCCGACATACTGGCAAGGACGCGCGACATAGAGCACCGCCGAGGTCGCATCGTGCAAGGCCAGCTCGAGCGCAACGGGGCGGCGCGGTGTGGGATCGGTCGACGCGCGGTATCGGGTCAGCCAGGCCCGGCCATCACCTTCGATGTAGACATGGACCCGTTCCGCGCCAGCGAGGCCGCGCTGCCATACGCGCAAGGGCCCCACCGGCGTGTCGACGTCGACCCGCGAATAGCCCTGTGTCCGCAACGCGTCGAGTCGCAGCGCCGTCGCGGCGCTATAGCTGCGGCGCACATCGACCACACATCCACCGGAGATAGCGAGAACCAGCGCCGCCAGCAGCATGCGGCTGAGGACAGGCATGGGCGGGGCGATCTCTGGTTCGGGATCACGCCTCGGCGACGCGGATCGGCGCGCCGCGACCGAGGCCCAGGAAATGCGTCGCGTCCTGCTCGGCACGGGCGACTTCGAGCACGCCGAAGGAATTGATCAAAGCCAGCAGCTCACCCGGCGCAACATCGCCGTAAGTACGACGCACAGGAATGGCGTGCCCGCCGGCATGCACCACCGGGCGCCGGAATCCGGCCAGCGCCGCTGCCGGTAGATTGGTGATGAGATTACCGAAGTGATCGCTGGTGATGACCACGCCACAGAGCTGGCCGCCACGTACTTCCGGCGGCTCGATGATGGACGGCACGTAATCGGCGGCCGGCAGGCCGCAGGATTGCGGCGTCAGCGTACCCGCGGCGAGCGCCGCGGCCAGGGGCGCGAAGATGTCGCGGCCGTGAAAGGTCGCGCTGGTGTCGGCCAGACGAAAAGCGTCGATGGTCGCATCGTCGAGACAGTGAACCACCGCGCCGGTGCGTTCGATGACTTCGGCGAGCAGGCCGTTGTCGGGGGCGAGGAAGGCATGGCCATCGCCAACGGCGAGCAACACGCTGCGATCGGTCCCGACGCCGGGGTCGACCACCGCCAGATGGACCGTGCCGGGCGGGAAATAGTGATACGATCGCGCCACCCAGAATCCCGCTTCCGGCGGCCAATGCACCTGCGCTTCGTGGGTCAGATCAATGATTCGCGCCGCCGGAAAGCGACTCATCACGACCCCTTTCATGGTCCCTACGAAAGGCCCCCGATGGCCGAAATCCGTGGTGACGGTAATGACGCCGCTGGCAACGAAATGTTCGCTCATGATGCTCCTGTTCTCCCCGCTCTGGCGCCGTATCCGTCTTCCGCGACGGGGCGCACGCAGCATTCGATGATCGACGCTTGTCGGTGCCGGTGCAAGCGTGCAGACGAAGCCGCGCCATGAGCACCTCCGCCCCCGCCGCGCCCAATGCACGCGACGACTGGGAGCACATCGATTGCCCGGTCTGCGCCGGCCAGACCTTCATCCATCTGTTCGACAAGTCCGGCGAGCCTTTCGTGCGCTGCGAAGGCTGTACGCTGACCTTGATCAACCCCCGGCCACCGTTCGACCTGATCCGTGCCGGCTACGACGCCGCCTACAGCGCTAACTACACGCGCAAGGCTGAGAAGAAACTCAAACGCGCGCGGCGCCGCGTGGCCCGTCTGGTACGCGAATTCTCCCTGCGCGGACGCTGGCTCGATGTCGGCTGCTCGGCCGGCTTCGTCGTTCGGGCGGCAGCTGACGCGGGCTTCGAAGCGCACGGCGTCGACATTGAGACCGCAGCCATTGCCTATGGCAGGAAGACGCTCCACTTGTCCCACCTGCGCGAGGGCCTCGTGCACGAACAGAATTATCCGGACGCCTGCTTCGACGCCGTTTCGGCCTATGACGTCATCGAGCACGTGCCGGACCTGAACGCCTTCGTCGCCGAACTGGCGCGGATCCTCGCACCGCATGGCGTGCTCGATCTCGGCACCCCCGATATCGGCCATTGGCGCGTACCGCGCCGGCTCGAACGCTGGGACGAACTCAAACCCTCCGAGCATCTCTATTACTTCGATCGCAAGACGCTCGGTCGGCTGCTCGACAGACACGGCCTCGTCATCGTCCGCAGCCGCTTCGCGCTGAAACCGGGGCTGAAGGTCAGCGTCCGGCATCGCCGCTGATCTCGCGGGAGTCAGACCGCCCCCGGATACCATCGCGCGGGACGTTTGTCGGCGAAGCTCGCGAAACCCTCGGCTGCCTCGCTGCTTTGACGCTTCGCGGCATGTTCGTTAATCAGCCGTTCGAATTCTTCCACGCCGGCGAGTTCTCCGGCGCCGCGCAACAAACCGCGCTTGCTGACGGCAAGGGCTTGCGGCGCGGCGCTGAGCAAGCCGTCGAGCACCGGCGCTGCCAGGTCGTCGAGGGACTGCCCTGGCGCGCAGACTTCGTGCACGAGGCCAATCTCGCGTGCTCGCGTCGCCGTGAAACGTTCGCACGACAAGGCGTAACGGCGTACCTGGCGCAGGCCGATCGCGCTGATGAGCTGCGGGAAGATTATCGATGCGACTACTCCCCAGCGCGCCTCGCTGATGGCGAAAACCGCGTCGTGCTCGGCGATAACGATGTCGCAGGACGCCACTATCCCGGAACCGCCACCGATACAGGCACCCTGTACGAGGGCCACGGTCGGTTTGCTGAGTTCGTGCAAATCGCGCATGGCGTGCGCAGTCAGGCGCGAGGCAGCAAGGTTGGTGGCGGCATCGCGCATGGCGATGTCGCGTAGCCAGGTCAGATCGGCGCCGGCCTGAAAATGGCGCCCGTTGGCGCGCAGTACCACAACGCGTACGTCGGGGTCCGAAGCGACCGCCGCGATCGCTTCGGCAAGACCTTCCAACAGGTTGCCGTCATAGGCATTGTTGATCTCGGGCCGGTTGAGCGTGACGGTGGCGACCCCGCGCGGGTCGATGGCCGTGAGGACGGCAGCTCGAGTCATGCGTGCTCTCCATGGTTGTGGCACAGGGCGCGAAAGCCCGCGGCCAGGAACGGGATCATGCGGGCATGTATGGTAGCGAGATCGGCACTGCGGCAGCGGCCGCCGGACAGTGTATCGACGCGGCCGGTCTCGGCGAAGGTAATGGTCATCGCACCGAGCAGGAAATGGAAGCTCCAGTAAACATCGTCGGCTGCTGCGTGCGGGTGCAAGGCCTGGACGCGCTCGATGAAAGCCGTCGCGACGGTATCGAACTCCGCCGCCATCAGCTCGGCCGTCCAGCGCGGGGAATTCGCGGTCTGGGCGATGACCCGGGCATAGTCCTTCCAGCCCGCCCCCCCATGCAGGCTGCGTTCGAGAAACGGTCCGGTGAAAGCGCCGATCAAGGCCTCGAGCGGCGCATCGGCGGGGAGCGCGGAGAGCGCGGCGAGGCGTTCGGCATTGAGGGTCACCGCGCGTCGCCGGACCACGGCGCGGAACAGCTCGAGCTTGGGGCCGCAGTGATAGTTGGCCAGGGCCAGCTCGACGCCTGCCTCGCGCGTAATCATGCGCAGCGATACGCCGTCGTATCCTGCCTGGGCGAACAACCGTTCGGCGGCATCGAGAATGCGTTCGCGGGTCGGCGAGGTAGCTTTGTTCGAGGACGGCGTGTTCATGCTTGCGTGACTCGTGTGCTCTCGTGTAGCTTTTGAACGATCGTTCAAATGGTACACAGCGGCGCGCCCCGCGCGCCATCCGGGGGGGAGAAAATCTTGAGTTCCTATCTCTGCGGCCTCGATATCGGCGGCACGTTCACCGATTGCGTGCTGATCGACGAAGCCGGCCACATGACCATCGCCAAAGCGCCGTCGACGCCCGGCAATTTCGCGCTCGGCGTGATCGAGGCCATTACCCGGGCGGCGGCCAGGATCGGGCTCGAGCTGCCGGCCCTGCTCGACGCCATCGCCGTGCTCGCCCACGGTACGACGGTCGGCACCAATACCATCATTCAGCGTCGTGGCGCCAAGGTCGGCTTGATCACCACCCGCGGGCATAATGACGTCATCCATATCATGCGCGGCTCGCGCGGTCTGTCCGGCCAGGACATCAAGCTCATCGTGCACATCCCGGAGAGCAGCAAACCCGAACCGCTCATCCCCAAACGCCTGATTTACGGGGTCTCCGAGCGCGTCGACTGCTTCGGAGAAGTCGTCGTCGAATTGAACGAGAACGAGGCCCGGGCGGCGATCATGGCTCTGCGTGACGCCGGCTGCGAAGCGTTGGCAATCTGTTGCCTGTGGTCTTTCCTCGAACCCGCTCACGAGCAGCGCATCAAAGCGTTGGCCGCGGAACTTGCGCCGGATCTCTATCTCACCTGCTCGGCGGAGCTGGCACCCAAGTGGGGTGAGTACGAACGCACCACCGCCGTCGCGCTCAATGCCTACATCGGGCCCGTCACCGTGGGTTACGTCACCCGGCTCGACGAACAGCTCAAGCAGCAAGGACTCAAGACCCCGCTGCAGATCACGCAATGCGCGGGCGGCACGGTCACCGTGCGCAAAGCGCAGGAAGCACCGCTGCTGACACTGGACTCGGGCCCCGTCGCCGGTGTCACGGGCTCGGTGTATCTGGGCCAGCTGATGGGCTACCCCAATGTCATCACCACCGACCTCGGCGGCACATCGTTCGACGTCGGTGTGATCCACAACGGCCAGCCGGTGGTGTCATACAAGAGTCTGGTCCACCAATACGAGTATTTCCTGCCCAAAGTCGACGTGCAGACACTCGGCACCGGCGGCGGCTCCAAGGTCTGGATCGACGGCGCCACGGGCACCCTGCGCGTCGGGCCCGACAGCGCGGGCGCGGACCCGGGCCCGGTGTGTTATGGGCGCGGCGGCACGGTGCCGACGACGACGGATGCCGATCTCGTGCTCGGCTATCTCGACCCCGACAACTTCGCCGGCGGCACCATGCGACTCGACCGCGATGCGGCCGCTGCCGCACTCCAGACCCTGGCCGATGAACTCGGCATGAGTCTGTACGAACTCGCCAGCGGCGTCGCCACCATCGCCGAATTCCAGATGGCGGACCTGATCCGCAAGGTCACCGTGCAAAAGGGGCTAGACCCGCGCGAATTCGTGGTCTTCGCCTTCGGCGGCGCCGGCCCGGTGCACATGGGGGTGGCCGCCCGCGAGCTCGGCGTGGCCAAGGTCATCGTCCCACAAGGCGATACCGCCGCCGTTTGGTGTGCTTTCGGCGCCGCCTCGGCCGACATCCTGCATGTCGACGAACAGGCCAAAATCACGAGCTCGCCATTCGATCTGGGGCAGATCAACGCGCTTCTGGCCGATCTCGGCGCCAAGGGGCGCCAGCATCTGCTCGACGACGGCATCGACCCCAGCCGGCATCAGTTTCGCTATTCGATCGACATGCGCCACCGCGGGCAGATCAACGAGGTCGAAGTCGATCTCGACGACGGTACGCTGGATGAGACCGCGCTCGAAGCCTTGCGCGAACGTTTCGTTGCGCGCTACGAGCGCCTCTACGGGCGCGGCGCGGCATTGCGCGGCGCGCGACTCGAGATGGTGACCTTTCGCTGCCGCTCTTCCGCTGTCTCGCGTAAACCCGAATTGACTGCCGCAGAAACGCTGACCACCGATATCGCCGCCGACGCCCTGACCAGCAGCCGCGACATCTGGTGGGCGGAATGGAAGCGCCTGGCTCCGACCCCAATCTACGACGGCTACAAACTCCGCCCCGGCAACACGCTCGATGGCCCTTGTGTGGTGGAGACCACCACGACCTCCATGGTCGTGCATCCGGATCAGCGCATCGCCGTCGATGCGCTGGGCAATTTCGTCATCGACCCGAACCTCTGAGGACACACTCATGCCACGCATCAGCGCAATGACCGATGTCGACTTCAACGGCATCGAGAACCCCTACGTGCCACCCAAGACCCTGCGCATCGCCGACAAGCTCGAGCTCCATCGCCACTGGGATCGCGAAGTCGACCCGGTCACCTACGAAGTCGTGCGCCACAACCTGTGGCAGATCAACGAAGAGCACGGCGCGACCATCCAGCGTCTGTCCGGTTCACCGGTCGCCATGTATGCACTCGACCTGAACCCCTCGATACTGACCGAGGACGCCGAGTTCGTCTATTTCGGGCCGTACATGCAATACATGTCCGGCGTCACCGACACCCAGGTCAAATGGACGCTCGAATTCCGCTCCGACAACCCCGGCATCAACGAGGGTGACATGTTCATCGCCAACGATCCCTGGGTCGGCGCGGCACACCAACAGGATGTGATGCTGCTGTGTCCGGTCTTCTGGGAAGGCGAGCTGTTCTGCTGGGTCACCAACTGCCTGCACCAGTACGACATCGGCGGCATCACCCCCGGCAGCTTCTGCCCCTCGGCCGAATCGGTTTACGAAGAAGGCATCATGCTGCCGCCGCTCAAGATCATCGAGAATTACGAGATCCGCAAGGACATCGAAGCGGTCTACCTGCGCTCCTCGCGCAAACCCCAACTGGTCGCGCTCGATTTCCGCGCGCAGGTCGCTGGCAATACCACCGCGCGCGAACGCGTCATCGAACTCATCAAGCGCTATGGCGCCGATGTCGTGAAGGGTGTCATGAAGCGCATCATCGACAACTCGGAGAAAGCCTATCTCGACAAGATGAGCCGCCTGCCGGACGGCGAGTGGTACGACCGCACCTACATCGAAGCCTGCCGGCCGGGCGATCGCCGCACCCACCGCGTGGTGCTCGGCTTGCGCAAGGAGGGTTCCCAACTGACGTTTTACAATGACGGATCGGCCGACCAGGAAGGCGCCATGAACGCCACCTACTCCGGCTGGCGCGGCTCAATCATGGTCGCCGTCAACGAACTGCTGTGCTGGGACCAGTACTTCGCCGTCGGCGGCGCACTGCGCCACATCGATTTCGACCCTACGCCGGGAACCCTCAACTGCGCGAATTACCCGGCCTCCGTCTCGACCGCACCGATACAGTCGATGGAGATCTCGCTCTACCCGGCCTACAACGTCTTGTCGAAGATGATCTATCCCGATGCCGAGATGCGCCGCGACATCATGTGCATAGGCGGCACCAGCCAGTGGCCGGCGACCCTCTTTCGCGGGACCGACCAATGGGGTGAGAACTACGGCTACCTGCTGGTCGATCCGATCGGGGGCGCGATCGGGGCTTTCTCTCATGCCGACGGCATCAATACCGGTGGACAGGCGCGTACGCCCATCTGCCAGCTGCCCAACATCGAGCACACCGAGCAGAGCTTTCCGTTGCTGTTCCTCTATCGCAAGGAGCTGCCGGATTCAGGCGGCGCGGGACGTTATCGCGGCGGATTGTCGGCGGAATCCTGCTTCATTCCGCACAACACACCGTTCATTACCCAGGACACCCTGTCTTCGGGTAATGCCACGCCGACCTCCTCGGGCATGATGGGCGGTTATCCGTCGACCACCAACGCCTACACCTTCATCCGCAACAGCGATGTGCTGGAACGCTTCGGCGCCGGTGACATGCCGGACGACGCGAGCGAAGTGCGCG
>JBBDTC010000126.1:0-6915 GCA_040904625.1 Gammaproteobacteria bacterium | reverse complement strand
TCAGTTGAATAGAACCACTATTCGCCCTCCTCGCGCCTGGCCAGCCGGGCGCCTCAACGCCCCAAAATCGCCCAGTTATTCTGCGGCAGACCCTAAGGCGCCGTCGACGACGCACTGTAGGGCCGGTGAGATGCAGGCGGCAATCACGATTCGAGCAGCTCCAGATCCGCTCGGGCACAACGCTCCACGCTGTGCTTGAACAGGTCGAGATCAACGTCGCGTGCCGCGCCCATGGCGCCTTCCAGATAACGCTTGTAGACGCCCTGGCGAATGGCGGCGATGCGCCAGTAAGAGAACGCACGGTAATAGTCGATATGCGTGACATCGCGGCCGCTGGCGGCGGCGTAGCGTTCGAGCAGCGTACTGCGCGGCAGGAAACCTCCGGCCACCGTCGGCATGTGTTCATCGACGCCGATGATGGTGTCGTCGGCGGATACCCAGGAATTGAGCAGGTAGGCGATATCGGCCATGGCATCGCCAAGGGTGCACAACTCCCAGTCGAGCACGGCGCGGATGCGCCCGTCACCGACGATGAAATTTCCCAGGCGATAATCGCCGTGCACGATGGCCACACCGACCTGCGCCGGCATGCGTTCAGCCAACAGGCGCGCGCTCGCCTCCATGGCCGCGATAGGGTGGGTGATGCTCGCCTCCCACTGCCGCGTCCAGCGCTTCAGCTGGCGCGCGATATAGCCTTCGTGACGACCCAGATCAGCCAGACCTACCGCAGCCGGATCGAGCGCATGCAGCCGCGCCAGTACCTCGACCGTATCGAGCGACAGGGTGTGACGTTCGGCCTCAGGCAGGCCTTCGGCCACATTGCGATCGTGCAATACCGTACCCTCGACGAAACCCATGACGTAGAACGGCGCACCGTTGACGTCCAGGTCCTCGCACAGCCCGTAGCTGGGTGCTACGGGGACACCGCTGTCCGCCAATGCGGTAATGATGCGGTTCTCGCGCCCCATGTCGTGGGCCGATTCGAGCACATGACCGAGCGGCGGGCGGCGCAGCACATAGCAGCGGCCGTCGCGATCGGTGCAGGCGTAGGTGAGGTTCGAATGTCCCCCGGCGAGCAGACGAAACTCGAGCGGCGGAGTCAGTGCCGGGACGTGGGCGGCGAGCCAGGCAGATACAGGTGCGGCGGCGATGCCTTCGGGCACGGGTACGGACATGCTGCGATTCCTCGATAGCGGCGCGCCCGAGCATAGCGTATGTCGGCTGGGTGTGCGGTCTCGCACGCCGCGACGGCGCGGTGCCGCGGGCGCCCGCCAGTGATGCCCGCGGCAATCATGCTTCTCGCCGCAATCCGACTGTTGTCGACCGCCGCGGTCACAAGACAGGCGCCTGTAAAGCCTGGGTCAGGTTGACGTAGAGGCTTGTCAGCAGTGCCACGTTGATCACCATGACGACGACGATTGGCAGACGTTCCATCAGCTTGTTCATAGCGTTACTCCCTGGGACTCTGGCGGTACTCCCCATGAGACCGCCGACGGGAGCCAGTGTGCGTGCACCGTGTAACACCCGTGTTGCACGCGGCCGGCAGATTGTTACGGCTTGGTAACGCCAATGAGGATGATCGGCCACCTCCCGGCGTTGATGGCATGGCGGCGCGAAGGCGATTGTTCAGCCCGGCAGGTCGTACGCGTTCACTTGCGCTTGCGTGGCGCCGCACTACCGGTCAGGACCTGGCGCAGTTCGCGCCAGCAAGCTTCCAGCGCTGCGCGTAAACCGGCGCCGTCGCGGCTCACGATGCGGCAGGCAATGCCCGCCGTATTGGGTAACGGCGCGCAGGCGGCGTAGATCCCGCCCTGTGCCGCTGCGGCGAGCGCGGCGAGGCGTGCGTTCAGCACGCTGCACCATGCCTCATGCGCGTCGGGCCGGGCCGGCGCAACAGCGACGAGCAGGCCACAGCCTCGCCAGCAGCCGTCGTTCGTGACATTGAGCATCCGGTCGAAGGCCTGTCCGTTGACGACGAGATGGTCGCGCACCAGTAGTCGGCCGTCGCCCGACCGCACCGTAAGCATGCTGCGATACGTGGCGAACGGCCGATCGCCCGGGCCGGGATCGTGGCGCACGATGCCATCGGCATGTATCAATACGGCATCGGCGGCGAGGCGCACATCGATCTGTTGCTCGAGGCCTGCGTCGGGGAACAGGATCAAAGGGTCCGGGCAGTATTCGAGATAAGTCTGCGCCGCCAGCTCGAGCTCCACCCGTTGCTCGGTCGGTCCAAGCCCACGCTGCGCGTGCACGACCGCTGCCGCCTGTGAGGTCAGGTGTACCGCTGCGCCGTCTCCGAGTGCGATACGCTGGCCGAGACGCTCACCACCATAGAGCCCGCCCGATCCGGATTGGATAAGCGCGGTCGCGATCCCAGCCGGACGGTCACCGAACCAGAATGGTTTGAGAAAAGTGTAGGGATAGCGGACGCGACGACGGACGACTCGCGTCACGCCTGCCCTGTCACGGGCGAAATCGAGGCCGAGTTGCACAGGTGCGGTCGTCACCTGCGCCGTGGTGACGCCGCATCCGACGTTCACCGGAACAACACGTCGTGGGTGAGCACTTCGAGCACGGACTCGATGCCCGTGCCGGCGCGGCAATCGGTCAGAACCACGGGCCGGCCGTCACGCACTGCACGGGCCTCGTCCACCATCTGTTCGAGATCGACCCCGACGTGAGGCGCGAGATCGACCTTGTTGATTACCAGTACATCGGCCTGCACTACACCCGGACCGCGCTTGCGTGGAATGTCGCCGCCGCCCGCGACGTCGATCACGAACAGCCAGTAATCGACCAGATCGAGTGAAAAGGTCGAGGCCAGATTGTCGCCGCCCGACTCGATCAGGATCAGATCGAGGCCGGCATGGCGCCGTTCGAGTTCATCGGCGGCCGCGATGTTCAGCGTCGGGTCTTCGCGGATGACGGTGTGCGGGCAGGCGCCGGCCTCGACCGCCAGTACGCGCAGCGGATCGATGAGTCCGCTGCGGCGTACGCGCTCGGCATCCTCCTTCGTCACCAGATCGTTGGTGATCACGGCTACCTCTATACCAGCCGCGCCCAAGGCAGGCAGCAGGCGCTCGAGCAATGCCGTCTTACCCGATCCGACCGGCCCGCCGATGCCGACGCGCGCCGCTGCAGGGGCGCCTGGATTGGTCTGGTCTACAGGCAGGCTCATCGCAGCAGGTAGGCACGATACAAGGGCACCTGTGTCACCGGTTCGCAGCTCAGCAGACGACCATCGGCGCGCACTTCGAAGGTTTGTGAGTCGACCTCGATGTGGGGCATGGCGGCATTGTGCAGCATGTCGCGCTTGGAGATTGCGCGCACCGATGTCATCGGTAAGAAACGCTTGGCAACACCGAGGCGGCGATGGGTATCGGCCTCGATTGCAAGCCTGGAGACGAAAGTCACCCCGAGATGCTTCTTGGCCGTGCCGATGCCGCCCCACATCGGGCGCTGGATGATGGGTTCGGCATTGATGGTCGAACCGTTGCCATCGCCCATCGCGGCCCAGGCGACGAAGCCCGACTTGATCACGAGCCAGGGCTTGATACCGAACGAGGCACGTGGCCACAACACGATGTCGGCCATGCAGCCGGGCGCGAGTGACCCGACGTGATCGGCGATGCCGACGGCGCGCGCGGGATTGACCGTGACCTTGGCGATATAGCGCTTGATACGTTCATTGTCTGCGTAGGCGGTATTCTCCTCGGGCAGGCGCCCGACCCGCTGTTTCATCACGTGGGCGAGCTGCCAGCATTTGGCCACGTTCTCGGCCAGCCGCCCCATGCCCTGGGTATCAGTCGCAAAGATCGAGATCGCGCCCATGTCATGCAGCATATCTTCGGCGGCCATACTCTGTGGCCGGATCCGCGCCTCGGCAAAGGCAACATCCTCGGGCAGATTGAAATTCATGATATGGGCGAGCATGGTCATGGGCACGCCTTCCTCGAGCGCGAGCGGCGTGAAGGGATTGGTCGGGTTGGTCGAGGAAGGGATGACGTTCGGATGCGAATTGACGACAAGCAGATCCGGCGAATGTCCGCCGCCCGCGCCTTCGACGTGGTACATGTGGATGACGCGTCCGGCGATGGCGGCAAGTGTGTCCTCGCAATAGCCGAACTCGTTGATAGTGTCGGTGTGCAGGTGCACGGCGAAGTCGTTGCGCTCGGCGGCGATCAGCGAGCCATCGATGGCGGCCGGGCTGGCACCGAGATCCTCGTGCACTTTGACGCCGAGCGCGCCACCGGCAACCGATTCCTCGACCGCTCCCGAATCCGAGGCTCCGCGACCTAGAAAGCCGAAATTGATGCAGTACTCGTCCGCGCCGCGGATGAGTTGGCCGAGGATGTTCGGTCCCGAACAGGAGGTATCGAAATGCGGCCCCGGGGTCATGCCGATCATGGTCGTACAACCGCCGGCGAGGGCATGCTCGGCCTGCTGCGGTGAAAGAAAATGTGCATGCCCCTCGACTGCCCCCGCTGTGGCGATGAAGAAATCGCCGTGGACCATGCTTGTATTGGGACCACACACCAGGCCCGGCGTGACGCCCGCCATGATGTCGGGATTGCCCGCCTTGCCGACGCCGACGATACGTCCATCGCGGATACCGATGTCGGCCTTTACGATGCCGAGTACGGCATCGATGATGGTCGCATTCTGCACACACATGTCGAGCGCACCGGCGGCGTAGCTGCCGCCCGGCTGATAACCCTCGCCGTCACGCATGGTTTTGCCGGCGCCGGTGGTCAGTTCGTCGCCGTAGCTCGTGTAATCGTGCTCGATCTCGGCGAAGAGATCCGAATCTCCAAGGCGCACCCGGTCGCCCGTGGTCGGGCCGTAGACGGCGGCATAGTCCGCGCGGGGTAGTCTGGCCATGACAGTTCCTCCTTCAGGCGCCGCGATAGCCGCGGGCACGGGCGGCGGCGAGAGCCGTTTCGCGCACGGCCGGATCGTCGAGCGCACCATTGGTCAGCCCGGCAAAGCCCATGACGTGACGCCTGCCGCCGAAGGGCACCAGCGGCACGGTCTTACGCATGCCTGGTTCGAAGCGCACTCCGACCCCCGACGGTGAGTCGAGACGCATGCCGAAGGCACGCAAACGGTCAAATTCCAGCGCGCGATTGACTTCGAAGAAATGCGCATGACTGCGCACCTGGATGTCGCGGTCTCCGGTATTGACGACATCGAGTTCGATCACTGCACGGCCGGCGTTGAGCACGATGTCATCGTCCACAGGCACGATCTCGCCCGGCACCACCGCATCCGGCGCCGCTGCAATCGGTTGAAACACCACCATCATCTTGGTGCCCTCGGCGAATGCCCCCTCGGCGCAGATCACCGGGATCATCGCCGGCACTCCGGGCATGACGTCGGCGGCACACAGAAGGTGCCCGGCCATGTCGATGATTTCCTCGTACGCGACGTCACGGCGCGCAGCGTGCATCATCTCGTCGGTAATGAACGCTACCGCTTCCGGATGACTCAGCAACACACCGTCGCGCCGATTGCGCCGAGCAAAATCGGCGGCGGTGAAGATGGTCAGGCGTTCGAGCTCCGTCGGGGTGAGATTCATCATGAGCGGTTGACCTCCGGGATAACTCAGAGCTTCACGTTGAAAACAGACAGCGATCACGCGCCGGCTGCCGCATGATCGCGATTTCGGCGAGCGGGTTGAAGGCGCTCGGCGCCACTGTCGGCGCGAGCGGCGCGGCGGCGAGCGCAGCCATGGCAGGAAGGAGCGCGGCGAGCAGGCGCTGCTGGCCGAGCGCACCCTGCACGCCGAGACGCACCGCCGCTGTGCCGAGCATGTTGACGAAGGCATAGGCCGAAAGCAGTGCCGCCTGCTGCTCGTCGAGGCCGAGGTCGCGCCACAGCGCACCCTCCATGACGATCCGATGGCCGCACAGCTTGCCCACATCGATCGCCGCTCGAAGCGCTGCCGCGCTCCGCGTGCCGAGGTGGGCGTGGGTAGTCAACAAGGCCGCACCGGTGCGCAAGGAACCCGCACGCTCGGCCGGCGCGAGCAGCGCCGCTTCGAGCTCGGTTTCGAGCGCGGCGAGCGCCGGCAGGGCGCCGTCCGCCTGCCAGGCGCGATGCAAGAGGACCCGATCGAAAGGCGCCCAACGCCAATGCAGGAGATCGGAAATGAGGTCGCCCAGGTCGACCGCATTGGTCAGGCCATCAGCCAGCAGCCCTTCCAATCCACTCGAGAAGGCGAACGCGCCGGTCGGAAACTGGCTGTCGCCGTGCTGCAGCAGGGTGAGGAGTTGGGCGAACTCGAGGTCGGAAGTGATCATCGTCATTCAAGCATCAGAATCATCGACGGGTATGACCGCGAGCCGTCCAGTATCGGTCAGCGATGCAAGGCGCGCCGTATAGGCCTCGAGCGGGCCATCAAGCGCGACCAACAGATCGGCGCCTGCGAAGCGCACCTTCCAGTGCAGGTTGCCTGCGTGGTAGCCGAGCTCGACGGCCGCCGCCTGGTCACGCGGCCGCAGCGTAAGCCAGCGCTGCTCGCCGAGACGGGCGACGATGGCACGGGCCTGTTCCAGCAGCAGCACCGCGCCGTCAGTGAGGCGTTGTTCACGGGCGAGTGCGATGGCGCAATCGGTGCCGCGATCGCTGCTCACCCGCAAGCGCCGGCGACCGACGTCGCGCGGCGCGATCGAGACATACTCGATGCCACCATGATGGCCCAGCTCGTGCAGACGCTCAGCCAGTGCGGGATCGGCGACGTTGCCCAGAATGGCCGTGAGATGCAGCATTAGGTGATGATTTCACTATTGGCGCGCTCGCGGCAAGCTCGCTGGCGATGCCCGCCGCCAAGCCATCCTGAGTGAATTTCGAGGATACTAGCAGCCTGTCGGACTCAGGGCATCGTCGCGAGGCGAGTGGGAGAGCGAGGCA
>JBBDTC010000125.1:0-6925 GCA_040904625.1 Gammaproteobacteria bacterium | reverse complement strand
CATTCCGTCAAAGGACCCCCCGCAGGAGAGGCCTATCCGCGCTTAAGTAAGTGCTATTGGGGTCAGACCCCAACAACCATGACATGCAAGCGTTGCACGTGACGGCGAACAACGCGACAGACAGCGATCTGTGTGGATGAGGGTGATTTCTCAATGCTCACTGCAGTATGATTAATTCATACCCAAACTCAGGGAACGACCATGACAACCGCCGTCAAGAAAACCATCTCTCTGCCACCCGACCTCGCCAGGGCAGCTGAGGAAATCGCCCGCGCCGAGGGCAAAACCCTCAGCGCCGTCGTGCAAGATGCGCTTCGCGAGGTTCGCGCATCACGGTTACGCGAGGAACTCGAGGACCTCCAGGGCTACTGGAGTACACGCGCCAAAGAACAAGGGATCCTGACCGAGGAGGACCTCGATCGGTATCTCCGCACGTGAAGGTCGTCTTCGACACGAACATCTTCATCTCGGCGTTGACATTGCCTGGTGGACGGGGTGACCAAGCCTTGGCTCGGATCATCGAAGGCGAAGATTCTCTGGCGTTTTCCAAACCAATACTCGATGAACTGCTGTCTGTACTTGCTCGCAAGTTCGCTCACGAGCGCGAAGGATTAGCTCGCGTTGCGGTATTTCTTTCGAGCATAGGCGAGCTTGTTCGCCCCGATGAGCCCGTTGCCACCCTTTCCGACGAGCCCGACAATCGAATTCTGGAATGCGCGCTCGCTGCGAGCGCGCAATGCATCGTTACAGGCGATCGTGCGGTGTTGGCGCTCAGGGAGTTTCGTGGCATCAGAATTGTGTCACTGAGCGACTACCTGGGGCCTGCCGGGTTGGGACAGCCGCCGGCAGACCAGGAATAAGCGTGAGACCGCCGACAGGGTGACAGTTAACTTATCTCGTTGTGTCCGGTATCCGGATGACAGGTTCGAGCGCAGAGATAAGTAAACTGTCACCAGTTACCCAGTCGTTACCACAACACCAACTCACCCAATATTTCAGTTCTGCAGCACGAATGTCATAATCCGGTCGTAACGCGCTGTTAATGTTCGCCGCCTCGCGTACGCTAACCACCGCACCCCGTCGTATTTCCCGTTGCCGCACAAACTGAGTCGAAGGATTTCACTGCGCATGAGCACCCACGAGACTATCGTCCCCGTCATCCTGGCCGGGGGCGGCGGCACGCGCCTGTGGCCGTTATCGCGCGGTTATTACCCCAAGCAGTTCCTGGCCGTGGGCGGGGAGGAGTCGCTGTTGCAACAAACGGCCAGGCGCCTCGAGGGTTTCGACGGCGGCACATTGGCGCCGGCTATCGTGGTGTGCAACGAGCAGCACCGCTTCCTGGTCGCCGAGCAGTTGCGGGTACTGGGGCGCGAGGATGCCGATCTGCTGCTCGAACCGGTCGGCCGTAACACGGCTCCGGCCATCACCGCGGCGGCGTTCCGCGCGCGCCGTGATGGCGACGACCCGATCCTGGTCGTCACCCCGGCCGATCATCTCGTCGCCGATCGCGCCGCCTTCCGCGCGGCGCTTACCGCCGGCGTGCACCAGGCCACCAGCGGCGACATCGTCACCTTCGGCGTGCGTCCCACCCGCCCCGAGACCGGCTATGGCTACATCGAGACCGGTGCCGAGCTCGGCACCAGCGAGCCGGCCTGCCACCGCCTCCAGCGCTTCCGCGAAAAACCCGATGCCGCCACCGCCCAGAGCTATCTCGACAGCGGGCATTTCCGCTGGAATGCCGGCATCTTCATCGTGCGTGCCTCGGTGTGGCTGGCCCGCGCCCACGAATTCTGCCCGGCGATCGCCGCCGCGGCCGAAGCGGCCGTCGCCGCCGGCCGTGAAGACGGCGATTTCTTCCGCCTCGACAAGGAAGCCTTCGCCGCCGGGCCTGCAGATTCCATCGACTACGCCGTGATGGA
Source organism: Gammaproteobacteria bacterium (assembly GCA_040904625.1). Lineage (GTDB taxonomy): Bacteria > Pseudomonadota > Gammaproteobacteria > JACKNG01. The sequence continues at coordinate 5,006 of JBBDTC010000125.1, read as the reverse complement.
GCCGCTGTCGGCGACCGGTGCCGGCGCGGCCGTAGTCACCCTCGATGCCGGCTGGTCCGACGTCGGTTCCTGGGCCAGCCTGTGGCAGGTCTCGGACAAGGACGAAAGCGGCAACGTCGTCCACGGCGACGTCTGTCTGATCGATTCGAAAGACAACCTCGTCCACGCCGATCATCGCCTGGTGGCGACACTCGGCTGCGACAATCTCGCCATCGTCGAAACCGCCGATGCCGTGCTCGTCGCCGACAAGCGCCGCACGGAGGAGGTCAAAGCGGTGGTCGACTGGCTCTCGCAGCAGAACCGCGAAGAGCGCCTCACCCACCGCCGCGTCTACCGCCCCTGGGGCAGCTACGAAGGGATCGACGGCGGCAACCGCTTCCAGGTCAAACGCATCTCGGTCAAACCCGGCGCGGCGTTGTCGCTGCAGATGCACCATCACCGCGCCGAGCACTGGATAGTGGTTTCCGGCACCGCCAAGGTGACCCGCGGCGATGAGATCTTTCTGTTGACAGAGAACCAGTCGACCTATATTCCCCTGGGCGTCAGCCATCGCCTCGAGAATCCGGGTACGATCGCGCTCGATCTGATCGAAGTCCAATCCGGCGCCTACCTCGGCGAAGACGACATCGTCCGGTTCGAAGATCGCTACAACCGGGTAGAAGCGGGGAGCCCCGGGAAAGCATGAACAACGCCCAGCACCCAAATCCGCTCATCCAGAGCCCGTCGAAGGACGCCCAGCACCAAAGCGCCCGCTACCGCCAATCAGCATCGAGGCCACCCCAAGCGTTTTCAAGGAGTAAAAAAACGTGCACCAGCCGACCCGCCGCTCCCTCATCCACGTACTTACGCTGAGCCTCGCGCTAACCTGCGCCCTGGCGTTCGCAACCAGTGCCGCCCACGCCCAGGAAGAGGCCGCGCCTTACCACATCAAGCCGGGCGACCTGCTCATGATCTCGGTGTGGCGCGAGGAAGACCTGCAGATCGAAGCCCTGGTCCGCCCCGACGGCAAGTTCAGCTTCCCGCTGGTCGGTGACGTACAGGCTGCCGGCCGCTCGGTGACCGAAATCCAGGACGAGATCATCGACCGCATCGAAACCTATATCCCCGATGCCGTCGCCACCGTCATGGTGCGCCAGATCGAAGGCAACAAGGCTTTCGTCGTCGGCAAGGTCAACCGCCCCGGGCCCATCCTCATGACCAGCGACACCAACGTGATGCAGGCGCTCTCCATCGCCGGCGGCACGGCGCAGTTCGCCGGGCTCAAGAGCATCGTCATCCTGCGCGGCCAGGGCGGCAACCAGACCGCCATCCCATTCAACTATGGCGAAGTCGAAAGCGGCAAGAACCTGCAGCAGAACATCACCCTGCAGGCCGGCGACGTGGTGGTCGTCCCCTGAACACGGCGGCGCGCAGCACCCGGCGGCGAACGCCGTGCCGGCCGGCATGAGCCTGCATCGGCCGTCCGGTGCCGCGCGCACGGCAGCCCGAATGCTATGCTGCGATGCAAAAGAATGTCACGATCTGAAAATGCGCAGGCGATTACCCAAACCCGCTGTGCCCGGTTGGCTTAGAGTAGCCATGCTTCCCTTGTTGATCACGCCCATGTCGTACGCACACGCCATCGATCTCTCCTGGCAGCCGCACCTGAAAGTGGAGACTCGCGCCACGGATAATCTGCGTTCGCGATCCACCGATCAGGAAGCGGCCTGGGGCTTCGATACCGGCGGCGGCATCGAATTCAAGGCGGAATCCGCGACCTGGCGCTCGGTGGTGAACCCGGCCTTCAACATCCGCCGCTTCGTCATCGGCGAAGATGCCGACGCCGACGAATACGAAGTGCGCACCGAAAACCAATGGCAATTCATCGAGCGCGCCACGGCGAGTCTCGCTTTCGATTACATCCGCGATTCGACGCTCTCGACCGAACTCAGCGATGCCGGCATTCAGAACGCCGTGGTCAACCGCGACACCATCAACGTCAGCCCCGGCTTAGGCTATGCCCTGACCGAGCGCACCAGCCTGAACGCCGGTTTCTATTATTCCGACGTCAACTTCGAAGACCGCGAAGGCATTTTCTTCAACGATTACGAATTCAAGCAGTTCAACGCCGGTGCGAGCCACATCTACAACGAGCGGCTGACCTTCTTCGCCAACGGCTACATCAGCGAATTCGAGACCCCGGAGACGAACAATAAATCACTGACCTACGGCGGGCAGGGCGGGGTGACCATTCGCTATTCCGAGACTTTGGATGGCGATTTCGGCGTCGGCTATACCCAGAGCGAAATCGATTTTCAGACCCAGCGCAACGACGGTTTCCAGTTCGCCATCGACCCGGTCACCGGCCAGCTCATTGTCGTGCCGATCATCACCATCGTCGACGAGAGCGTCGTCGAGAGCGGCCCCATCGCCAGTGCGAGCATCCGCAAGCAATTCGAATACTTGAGCGCGACCCTCGATTACTCGCGCGCGGTCAGCCCCAGCGCGTTCGGCGCACAGACCGTCGCCGACGACATCGAACTCATGCTCGATCGTCCCTTGACGCAACGCCTGCGCCTCAATTTCCGCGGCGGCTACAGCATGCGCTCGGTCGAATCGGATGCGCTCACCGGTACCCGGGCCAACCTCAACCGCAACCAGGTGCTCTTGAGCACCTCTCTGCGCTACCGCCTGACGGAAGAATTCACCGTCGCGGCGAACTACCGTTTCTTCTGGAACGAACTGGTCGACATTGAACGCAACGTCTACAACAACACATTGTTCTTTACGCTGAGCTACAACGGCGAACCCCATTTCTACCGCGGATTCTGATCTATGGAAGAGGCCCTCACACCCCCCGTCAACTACGCCGAGGCCATCCGCCGCCGGCTGCCGCTGGGCCTGCTGGTCGGGCTTGCGGTGGTAGTCATCACCGTCGCCGTCGCGCTCGGCCTGCCGGCGATCTACAAGTCCCGCGGAATACTCCTGATCGAAAAGCAGGATATCCCGGAAGACCTGGTCCGCTCGCTGGTCACGAGCTATGCCGATCAGCGCATCCAGGTCATCTCGCAGCGCGTGCTGACCACGGCCAACCTGGTCGCGATCATCGAGAAGTTCGGTTTGTATGCCGACGAGCGCGCCACCGACCCGATCGAAGTCATCGTCGAACAGATGCGCGAAGACATCACCGTCGAGCCCATCAGCGCCGATGTCGTCGACGACCGCGGCCGAGCGACCAAGGCCACCATCGCCGTCGAAATCGCTTTCGACAGCAAAGACCCCAATACCGCGCAGCGCGTCGCCAACGATCTCGTCTCGCTGTACCTCAACGAGAATCTCAAACAACGCACCGAAGCCGCCGACGAAACCCTGACCTTCCTCACCGAGGAAGCCGAACGCCTGCGCAACGACGTGGCTGAGCTCGAGCTGAAGCATGCCGAATTCAAGGAATTGAACGCCGGCGCCTTGCCCGAACTCGCCTCGCTCAACCTGCAGCTGATGAGCCGCACCGAACAGGAACTGCTGCAGGTACAAAACCAGATTGCCTCCCTCGAGCAGCAGCGCGTCTATCTCGAATCCGAACTCGCCCAACAATCGCCGAGCGGCGCCATCCTCATGTCCGAGACCGGCGAGCGCCTGATGAGCCCGACCGATCGCCTCAAATCCCTGGAATCCCAATACATCACGCTGACCGCGCGCTACGGCGAGAACCATCCCGACGTCGTCACCATGCGCCGCGAAATAGACACCCTGCGCAAACAGACCGGCGCCCCGGTGCCGGCCAGCGAACTCGCCGCGCGCCTGCAGTCGCTCGAAGCCGAGCGCGCCGCCGCCCGCGAACGCTACGGCGACGAGCACCCGGACATCCGCCGCCTCGATCGGGAAATCGCCGCCCTTGAACGCGGCCTCGCGAATACCGGATCGAACGGCGCGCCGACGCCGGCCGAAATACGCCCGGACAACCCCGCCTATATCCAGCTCCAGGCCAGGCTCGATGCCACCAACTCGGATCTGCGTTCGCTACAGAACCAGCAGGCCGCCATGCGCGCCAAGCTCGAAGATTTCGAGCGCCGCCTGAGTACGGCACCCCAGGTCGAGCGCGAATACCGCGCCCTCAACCGCGATTACGAAACGGCGCTGGCCAAATACCAGGAAGTACTCGCCAAGCGCCAGGAAGCGCAGCTCGCCCGCAGCCTGGAGTCCGAACAGAAAGGCGAGCGCTTCACCCTCATCGAGCCGCCCAGGGTGCCCGAAGAACCCGATCGCCCCAACCGCCTCGCGATCGGCTTTCTCGGCGTCATCCTCGCCGCCGCCGGCAGCGTCGGCGCCGGCGCCATGGCCGAAAGCCTCGATACACGGATCTACGGCCGCACCGGCGTCACCCGCCTGACCGGTGTACCGCCGCTCGCCGTCATCCCGCAGCTCGACAACGCCGCCACCCGTCGCGCCCGGCTGCGCAAACGCCTACTGCTGGCCGCAGCCGGCCTCGGCGCCATCGCGCTGGCGCTGTTCCTGGTCCACATCACGCTCGGCCCGCTCGATGTGCTCTATTACCGCGCGCTGCGCGTGCTCGGATTCTGAGCCGGCGGCGCGCACCCGAACACACGGCATCGTTCATCTCCCGGAGTACCCTATGGAACGGATCAAACAGGCGCTAGACAAAGCCCGCGCCGAGCGCGAAGGGGCGAGCACCGCGGCCGACAAGCCGGCGCCCTCCGCACATGCCCAGGCCGCGGCCGAGGGCAGGGCGGCGGCCGCCGCCGAAAGCGAGATCCAGTATTCGCAGACCCGCGTCACCCAACTCGACCAGGCGATTCTGCGCAACAACAAAGTGATTTACGGCGATACTGATCGCAGCGGGCTCACCGCCTACAAGATGCTGCGCACCCAGGTGCTGCAGCGTATGGTGGCGCGCGACTGGAACGCGCTCGCCATCTCGAGCCCGACCGCCGGCGACGGCAAGACCCTGACCGCCATCAACCTCGCCATCAGCCTCGCGCGCGAGCTCCATCACACCGTGCTGCTGG
>JBBDTC010000124.1:0-6943 GCA_040904625.1 Gammaproteobacteria bacterium | reverse complement strand
CGAACCCACATCATCAGCTTGGAAGGCTGAGGTTCTACCATTGAACTACACCCGCCTGCCGGAGCACCAAATCGGCGCGCACCCACCTCGACTTGCTCTGCCTGGTGGAGGGGGTAGGATTCGAACCTACGAAGGCTGAGCCGGCAGATTTACAGTCTGCTCCCGTTGACCGCTTGGGTACCCCTCCAAAACGGTAGCCGGAAATTGTCGAAATTATTGGCGCTTATGTCAATAGGCGTGTCGCAATCATGCTCTCAGGACGCGCCCCGTGACGCCGTCGCGAAGCGTAGACGGCCGTGCGGCGCCACCCAGCGTACCGGGCAGGTACACATCCACGGCAGCGGCGAAATACTGCCTCGCCCGATGGAGCCTGCGCGCCGGCGCGGCACCCGGCGGATTTGCGCTGGTCGAGACCAGCGGGCCGGCGCGAAGAGACAGCTGGGCTGCCTGGGGATGCGCCGTCACACGCACCGCCAGGCGGCCGTCGCGACCGACCAACCACCTCGGGCAGTGCCTGACTGCCGGCAGGATCCACGTGTGCGGTCCCGGCCAGGATTCGAGAATTCGCGCGCGCAGCGGTGTATCCAGGCAGACCAGCCCGTCGAGTTGCGTAATGCTGCCGACGAGGATGATGAAGGGCTTGCTGCGTGGACGCCGTTTGAGCGCGGCAACGCGCGCGCAAGCCTCCTCGCGGCCGGCGGCGGCGGCCAGGCCGAAAACCGCCTCCGTTGCATGTACGAGCACGCCGCCGGCCAGCACACTGGCCGCCGCGCGCGCCACGCGCCAATCCTGGCTACTCATCGCGGCATCAGGATTTCTTGGCGCGGCCCCGCTTGGCGCCGCCCCGCTTGGCGGGAGCGCTCTCGAGCAGCGTGCGGCACTCATCCAGATCGAGGGCGGACGGATCGCTGTCCTTGGGCACGCGCGCATTGCGCTTGCCGTCGGTGACATAGGGCCCGTAGCGGCCGTTGAGGATCTTGATGCCCTCATCGGGGAACAACTTGATCTGCTTGGCTGCGTCGGCACGCTTCTTCTCCTCTACCAGCTCGATCGCTCGCTCGAGGGAGATGGTGTACGGGTCGTCTTCCGGTGTGAGGCTGACGTATTTGTCGGCATAGCGCACATAAGGACCGAACCGGCCGATGTTGACGGTCAGCGGGACGCCGTCCGGCGTTTCCCCGAGGTCGCGCGGCAATTTCGTCAACTCCAGCGCTTCCTCGAGCGTGATGCTGTCCATGCGCTGCCCGCCGCGCAGACCATAGAAGCCGGGCTTTTCCTCGTCCTCGACCGAGCCGATGATCACATAGGGGCCGTAGCGCCCCATGCGTACCGAGACCGGTTTGCCTGTTTTCGGGTCGGTACCGAGTTCACGCGCCTGATTGGCTTCCTGGCGCGACACGTTCTCTTCCTTGTCTTTGAGGGTGGCTGCGAACGGTTCCCAGAAATCACGCAGCAGCGGAATCCACTCGCGCTCGCCGCGGGACACCGCATCGAGATCGTCTTCGAGTCGGGCGGTAAACTCATAATCGACATAGCTGCCGAAATGATTGGTCAGGAACGTGTTGACGATGCGGCCGATATCGGTGGGCTGGAAACGCTTCTTGTCCAGATCGACGTACTCGCGCTGCAGCAGCGTCGAGATGATCGAGGCATAGGTCGACGGCCGACCGATGCCGTATTCCTCCAGCGTCTTGACCAGGCTGGCCTCCGTATAACGCGGCGGCGGCTCGGTGAAATGCTGCTCGTTTCTGATCCCGGCAAGCGGGATGCGCTGGCCGCTTTCGAGCGGCGGCAGGGCCTTGTCCTCGAGCTCGGCCTCATCGGAACCTTCCTGATAGACGCTCATGAAGCCGGGTTCGGTGATGGTCGATCCGGTCGCCCGGAACACACCGAGCTTGCCCGCTTCGAGGTTGGCCGCGACGGTGTCGATGGTGGCGTGAATCATCTGGCAGGCGACAGTGCGCTTCCAGATCAGGTCGTACAGCTTGAACTGATCATCACTGAGATAAGACTTGATTTCAGCGGGGATCCGCAGGCACGACGTCGGCCGGATGGCCTCGTGGGCCTCCTGTGCGTTCTTCGAGGTGGTACGGAACGATCGCGCGCTTTTGGGTACCTGGTCCTTGCCATAGCGGCCGGTGATGAACTGACGCAGTTCGTCCACCGCCTCTCGAGCGAGATTCAATGAATCGGTACGCATGTAAGTAATGAGTCCGTCCGTCCCGGTACCCACATCGATGCCTTCGTATAGCTGTTGGGCGATGCTCATGGCTTTCTTCGCCGTGAAGCCGAGTTTGCGCACGGCTTCCTGCTGCAAGGTCGAGGTGATGAAAGGCGGCGCGGGATTGCGCTTGCGCTGCTTTTTCTCGATCTTGCCGACGACCAGCTCGCCGGCGGCCGCTTCGAGCAGGCGCTCGCGTATCGATGTCGCCTGGTCTTCGTTGACGACGGTGAACTGCCGCACCTTCTCGCCCTCGAACTCGCTCAGGCGCCCCACGAAGCCGGCCTTGCCGGCGCTCAGGTCGGCCTCGATGGTCCAGTATTCGCGTGCGACGAACTTCTCGATTTCCGCTTCGCGCTCGCAAATCAAGCGCAGCGCGGGGCTTTGCACACGCCCGGCCGACAAGCCCCTCTTGATCTTCTTCCACAACAGTGGTGACAGATTGAAGCCGACCAGATAGTCGAGCGCACGCCGGGCCTGCTGCGCGTTGACCAGCTCCATCGACACTTTGCGCGGCGCGTCGATGGCCTCCTTGATGGCGCGCTCGGTAATCTCATGAAAGACGACGCGGTAGATGTCCTTGCCCTTCAGGCAGCCGCGCTGCTGCAGCAATTCGACCAGATGCCAGGAAATCGCCTCTCCCTCACGATCGAGGTCGGTCGCGAGGTAGAGTACATCGGCCTTTTTCATGGCCTTGCTGATCGCATCGACATGCTTCGCATTGCGCTCGATGACCTCGTATTTCATACCGAAATCATGGGCAGTATCGACCGCACCTTCCTTGGGCAGAAGGTCGCGGACATGCCCGTACGAGGCCAGGACTTCGAAATCCTTGCCGAGATATTTCTTGATCGTGCTGGCCTTGGCTGGCGACTCCACGACGACCAGATTGCTTGTCATAGTGTTTTCAATCGGGATTCAGGCAAGGCCATGTCGAAATCCGTCAGTCGGCATGCCGGCTGTTGGGGAACGTTCAATGCAGATAGCCGTAGAGGTCATCCATCACCAGATCTTCCATCCACAGGAATGCCTGTTCCTGGCCCGGCTGATTGAACAACACCATCAAGATAATCCATTTGAGTTGACCGATGTCGATTTCATCCGACTCCAGCGCCAGAACGCGATCGACGACGAGCTCTCTGCTGATCCCGTCAAGTACATTGGCTTGCTCGAGAAAGTACATGAAGCCGCGACATTCGGCGTCGAGCTTGACTTGCTCGTCGGCCGTGTAGATGCGCGTCGATGTCTGCGCCGCCCTGGGAAAATCATCGGCAAAGGCGCGGTTGACCGCCAGCTCCTGCAGCCAATCGAAGGCTTTGGTCACCTGCCCGACTTCGAACCCCGCACTGCGCAATTCCGCTTTCAGGCGGTCACGGTCGGCATCGAGTTCGATTTCGTCGTCGATATAGTGCTCGAAGAGGTAGATCAGAATTTCTATGACGGTTTGTTTCATGGGCAGACAGCAGGATTTTCGCGGACAACCGGAGTTGGCGATGTTAGCACCAGTATTTTTCGGGGGGCCGTGTTGGCTGCACAGGCGCCGTGCCACGGCGGTGCCGCCAATCAGCGTACGCGGGCATAAGTTCCGCTGGCTCGTGTTTCGACGTGTCCAGCCAGCTCGAGAGCCAACAGAATGGAGGAAACATCCTGTACCGTCAATCCGGCCCGATCGGCCAGTTCGTCGATACTCACGGCATCCCAGCCCCACGCTTCGAGCAGGCGCCTGGCCCGCGGTTCGAGTGCCGGGTCGTCGCCAGAGCCGGCCGGCGTCGTGTCGGGTGCACCGCGCCCCATCGTCTGCAAGGCCGGAATTTCCTCGATGATGTCGGCAATCGATTCGGTCAGCTTGGCCCCTTGCCGCAGCAAATCATGGCAGCCGCGGCTCAAGGGATTGCCGACATTGCCCGGCACGGCGAAGACTTCCCGGCCCTGCTCGAGGGCGTGCCGGGCCGTCGACAAGGAACCGCTGCGCAACGCCGCTTCCACGACCAGCGTGCCCAAGGAAAGGCCGGCGATGAGCCGGTTGCGTTGCGGGAAATTCGGCTTGCGCGGCGCTTCGCCCAGAGGGAATTCCGATACGAGGGCACCTTGCGCGCGAATTCGCTCCGCCAGCTTGCGATGGCTCGCAGGATAGACCCGATCGATACCACAACCGAATACCGCGATGGTCTCTCCGCTGCCTTCGAGCGCGGCAACATGCGCCGCGGCATCGATACCCCACGCCATGCCGCTGGTCACGACCAGACCGATCTCACACGCCGCGACGGCGATGGCGGCCGCAAAGGCCCTGGCGGAGGCCGTTGCCTTGCGGCTGCCGACGATGGCCAGTTGCGGCCTGGCCAGGACCTCCACCCGTCCATCGACGAACAGCAGCACCGGCGGGGTCGCAATCTCGTAGAGCGGGTCTGGATAGCGCGCATCGCCATAGGGCACGAGGTGCCGGGAGGCGTCGTTCGCCGCCCAGGCGAAAGCACGGTCGGCGGCGTCCCAGCACGGTGCGAGACCAGCATGGGCGGCGGATTCGCGCAGTGTGGCGGCGGCGGCGGCAGGATGCCTGGGCAGGTTACGGGCCGTGCGCAGGGCGCCACAGCCGAGTGGTTCCGCGCCCAATGCGGCATGGCAGGCCAGCAGCGAGCGCAGGCCCTCGATGTCCAGTCCCTTGTCCATCGCCACGAATCATAATGTGCCAGCGCAGAATTTGCATGTCCGCTGCCGGGCCGACCCGGACGGCCGCGATCCGGGCTCGCGGCACTGTCAGTGGCGCGTCAGGGATTGCGCACGCCGTCGTTGAGGAATACGGACTGCTGCAGGCGCATGACCAAGGCAAAGCTGACGCGATCGAACGTGCGGAAGACCATCGCTTCGCCAGCGCGCTCAGCCGGTAGCTCGACACGCACGGAGGACGAACCTTCAACCGGCGTACCGACCACATCGCGCAGCGCGCGATCGGCTGTTTGCACGTCATTGATCACGGTTTGCAACATGCGCCCAACGGCAGACGGATTCTCGCGTGCCGCGCGTAAGCGGGCATCGCGTTGCTCCTGATCGGCCTTGTCGCTGCCGGTGACGTCCTCGACGACTTCGCCCCGACGGTAGAGCGCCAGCACGTGGCCGGGCTCCATGCCGTCGGCATCGCCGCGGTTGAGCACCACGACATCGTATTGCGAAATGTAGCGGACGCCGCTGACGACACCGATGATCCTGCCGTCGACGGTGTTCGACGGTGCATGCGGGACGAAGTCGGCGAATTCGAGATCCTCTTCGGGGAGAAGGCGATCGCCCTTGCGGATCTCCTTGAGCGACCGCGTAATCCTGAACGTCGCCGGGTCACCGAAGCGTTCGACCCGGGCCTCGCCGAGGTGTTCGGCCTGATAGCCGAGGATCTCGCCGGTGTCCGGGTCCTGGTACGCCGGGCCGGGGCGATAGATCGAGAACTTGGTGGCCGATTCATCGGCCAGCCCGCGAACATAGACCCGATTGCCGGCGCCATAGGCGATGTGCTGTTCCTGACTGCCGACGACATACGGCGCCCGCTCCAGGGAACCCTCGCCGACGACCAGCGGCCGGGTCAGGAAGGGCTGGACGATATCGAGCGGGATGGTCGGAATGGCATCACCGCGCGCATATTCGCGGATCTTCGGGGATAATTTGACCTCGCGGCCACGCGCTGCAAGGCCGAGTATCGGGCGCCCATCGCGGTAGGTCAGGCCGAGCACGTCGCCCGGATAAATGAGATGCGGATTGTCGATATGCGGATTGACTTCCCAGATGTCGGGCCATTGCCAGGGGTACCGCAGGAAGCGTCCGGCGATGTCCCACAAAGTGTCCCCTTTCTGCACCGTGTAATTCTGCGGATGATCCGGCACAAGGGCGATTTCGTCGGCGAAAGCACACAGCGCGAACAGCACGATTCCCAGAAAAACAGGAATTTTTCTTGTCATGTCAATGCTCTTAGGCGATTTCCTTAATGTAGTTTAGCAGAAAGATACAGAAATGAAACTGCCGCAAAAGCGCGCGGCGCGCCCTCGCCGCGCTCAGTTTCTCATTGAATAATCAGTGTGTTACGGCTATTCTGCCGGCCAGTTATTGTACACTTACCCAACTATGGCCATTCGACAGATCCTCCATCACCCCGATCCGCGCCTGCGTCTCAAGGCCGACCCCGTGGCGGTATTCGACCAGGCCCTGGGCGAACTCGTCGACGACATGTTCGAGACCATGTACGTCGCACCGGGCATCGGCCTCGCAGCGTCTCAAATCAATGTGCAGCAGCGCGTCGTGGTGATCGACGTCTCGCCCGACAAGTCCACGCCCTTGCACCTGATCAACCCGGTCATCCTCGATCGCGAGGGCGAGGAAGAGATGGAGGAGGGTTGCCTGTCCGTGCCGGGCATCTTCGAGACCGTAAGGCGTGCCGATCGCATTCGCGTCGAAGCGCGCGATCGCAGTGGTGACAGGTTCGAACTGGACGCGGACGGCCTGTTGGCGGTTTGCATCCAGCACGAAATCGATCACCTCGACGGCAAGCTGTTCGTCGATTATCTGTCGCAACTCAAACAGAGCCGTATTCGCAAGAAATTGGAAAAAGAGCAGCGGCTGGCGGTATAGAATCGCCGTCCCGTCGGAGCGCCGGCGCACTGGGCGGGCAGTGGCGGCGCGCGGCCGCTCGCTAGGGCCTGTTGATCTTTCATTGTTCGGCGCTGCTGTGGCCATTGTCGCACC